>JANPOH010000053.1:0-4006 GCA_031427895.1 Betaproteobacteria bacterium | reverse complement strand
CTCACGTATCGCCCGGCACTCGTGCCGGGCGCGGATTGAAACAGACATGCAGCAGGATCGAGATAGATCATGTTATGTATCGCCCGGCACTCGTGCCGGGCGCGGAATGAAACCGATTGTGCTGTCACCCTACACTGGGTTGCCGCCTGGTATCGCCCGGCACTCGTGCCGGGCGCGGATTGAAACACGAATCAAGCTTTGATATCGCTCCGGGTGCGATTCCAACTGAATTGATAACGCTACATTCGTATGAATCGCGCTTTCGGGGGACTGGCGTTGAACACGCCTTCGTAATCCCCAACACATCGCAATGCGTGTGAGCCTCGCACTTGATCCGGGGTATCCCGCTTTCCGTGGCCGCCACAAAAGGCGGGATAACTCCCGCCCTACCCGCCGCCCCGATTCTTCTACATCGGTTTGAATCGCGCCCCATCACTACCGTGAGCTGGTTTCGCCCGGCGCTCGCGCCATGCTTGGGCGCATTAACTACGAGCAAGCCGCCGTGCGCCAAAATTGCTCGCCGAACGCGCCGTTATTTTAAGTATTGCTATTTAAAAACAAATACTTACCTAATTATTTACCATAACCCCTTCAGCCGGCCGCCATCCAGATTGAGGGATACGCCGGTGATGTAGCTTGAGCGCTCTGAGCACAAGAACACGATGGCGTTGGCGAGCTCTTCGGGCTTGCCGAAGCGGTTGAGTGAGTTTTTACGGGCGGCGAGGCGGCGCGCTTCTTCTTCGGTTTTCACTTGCAGGTCGGCCTTGAGACCCTCGGCGTTACGCTCCCACAAATTGGTTGCTACCCAGCCGGGGCACACGGCGTTGACCAATACGTTGTCTTCGCCGAATTCGGTGGACAAGGATTTGGTGATGTTCAGCAGCCCGCTGTTGGTGATGCCGCTGCCGAACATGTAGGGATCGGGTTCTTTGCCGGCGCCGCCGATGATGTTGATGATGCGGCCCCACTTTTGCGCTTTCATGATCGGGTACACGAGGCGTATCGCACGCAGGAAGCCGAATATTTTGGTTTCAAATTGTTCTTTCAGGCCTGTGTCGGTCATGGCGGCGAAGCGGCCCGAGTACATCTGCCCTGCGTTGTTGATGAGAATATCGATCGTGCCAAATTTTTGTTTCGCGGCGTCCACCAATTTGGCGATGTCGGCCTCTTGGGTCATGTCGGCAACGATGGCATGCACTTCGCCGCCGGTTTGCTGCGCCAGCTCGGCGCGGGTTTTTTCGATGCTCACGGCGTTGCGTCCGCAGATCATGACGCGCGCGCCTTCTTCGAGAAACTGCCGCGCGGTTTCGCGCCCGATGCCGCGGCTTGCGCCGGTGACGATGACGGCCCTACCCTTGATGCCTAGATCCATTTCTGCTTCCTCGGTTAACTCGGTTAATCAATCTTCACGCCTGCACTACGCACAATCTCGCCCCAGTTGCGCGTTTCCCGCACCATGTAATCGGTGAATTCCTGGGTGGACATGCGTCCCGGGATCGCGGCATTGGCCGCGAGTATTTCTTTGACTTTGGGTTGCTCCACCGCACGCATGATTTCCGTATGCAATTTGTCGATCACGGCACGCGGGGTTCCCGCGGGCGCCCACATTCCTGACAGCAACCCGAGATCAAAATCGCCCAGCGTTTCGGCGATAGTGGGCACATCGGGTATTTGCGGCGCGCGCTTTGCAAAGGATTGCGCGATCATGATCAGCCGCCCGGTTTTGGCGTGCGGCAGTGCGGCCGGTATGGTGGAAAACGACATGAAAGTTTCGCCGTTCATGACGGATGAGGCGGCCGGTATGCTGCCTTTAAACGGCACGTGCAGCAACTCAATGCCGCCGAGTTTTTGCATACGCACTGCCGCCAGGTGGGTGATCGAGCCCGCGCCCGATGAGGCGTAGTTCAATTGACCGGGGCGCGATTTCGCCAGCGCGATCAATTGCGGCAGGGTACGCACCTGCGGCGCCGGGTTGGCCACCAGCACCATGGGTGAACCGGCGACCATCATCACCGGCGCAAAATCCTTGAGCGGGTCGTACGAGAGTTTGCTGCCGTAGAGTGTGGCGGATATGCATTGGCTGGCAATGTCGTGCATCAGCAGTGTGTAGCCGTCGGCCGGCGCTCTGGCAACGAGGGCGGCCCCCAACGTGCCGCCCGCGCCGGGCCGGTTGTCGATCACCAGTTGCTGGCCGAACGCTTCGGACAAATGAATGTTGACCGCGCGCATGATGACATCCGTGATGCCGCCGGCGGGCCACGGCAAGATAATGCGTATGCCGCGCGCCGGATAGACCTGGCCCGCGCCTGCCGCAGGCGTCTGCGCGACCGCATGCGCCGCGGCCAGCAACAGGGCGGACGCGGCGATCCACGGCAGCACAAAATATTTTTTCATGGTTGCTCTCCAAAAAATACCTGAATGAATTGTATCGCAGGCCGCGGCTCGCGCTATCGCGCCGCGCCGGTTTGCGACACAATCTCATGGCTAACAGGAGTGCCGCGATGAATATCGGTTTTATTGGTTTGGGGCAAATGGGGCGCGGCATGGCGTCGCGGCTGATCGATTGCGGGCATCAACTGACGGTTTGGAACCGCACGCGCGCCGCGACGGATGCGTTTGCGGCGCGCGGCGTGGTGGCGGCGCTTGATCCGGCGCAGGCCTTGTCCGGCGAGGTGGTGATTACCATGCTCGCCGATGATGCGTCGGTCGAGGCGGTGTGGATAGCCTCCGGATTGTTGCAGAAGTTGCCCGCGGGTACTGTGCATCTGAATATGGCCTCGGTCAGTTTTCAGTTGGGCCGGCGGCTCGACGCCCTGCATCGCGAACACGGTTCTCCCTATGTGTCGGCGCCGGTGTTCGGCCGCCCGGCGTTCGGTGCGCGTGGGGAGCTCGACATTATCGCGGCGGGTGCGCCGTCCGCCATCGCCCGCTGCGAGCCGCTGTTCAAGGTGCTGGGGCGGCGCTGGTTCAATGTCGGCGCCGATGCCCCGAAGGCGAACGCGGTCAAGATCGCACGCAATTTTTTGCTGGCCACGATTATCGAAGGGTTGGGCGAAGCCTTCGCGCTGGTCGAAAAAGCGGGCATTGCGCCGCAAGCGTTTTTCGACATCATCACCAGCACCAATATGAACTCGCCCGCGCACAAGAGCTATGGCGGGCTGATGCTGGAAAACCCGCCCGACCCGACCTTCACGCTCAAACTCGGCCTGAAAGATGTCGAACTCGCGCTGCGTACTGCCGCCGATCTGGGCGTGGCGATGCCCACGGCGGCGCTGCTGTGCGATCAACACCGCAAGGCGATCGCGCAAGGTTACGGCGAGCGGGATTGGGCCGCGCTCGGCACCTATCTCATGGATAGCGCGGCGGGACGAATTAACGGACGATCCGGTGGCAAATCCACCCCCGAATAAGCAGAGGAATCTCATGAAGAACCGCTACGATTGCAGTAAATGCCCCGGCTATTGTTGCAGCTACGAACACATTGAAGTGTCGCAACACGATATCAAGCGCCTGGCCAGGCATCTGGATGTCACGCCCGAGGTTGCGGAAGAGCGCTACACCAAAGTTGACAAAGGAAAAGTCGTGCTGCGCCATCATAAAGACGAACACTACACCTCGATGTGCGTGTTCTTCGACCGCGAAGCACGGCGCTGCACCGTGTATGAAGCGCGCCCGCATCCGTGCCGCACCTATCCGTATGGAGTAACCTGCGGCTACTATGATTTTCTAAAGTTCGAGCGCGAGCATCAGGCAGATGAGGAATATGTGGCGACTACGCGATAGCTTGTGCGGAGCAGCGTAACGTCAAAAACTTTTATAATCCACATCATGCAGACTGCTCCGTACAAGCTGACCACGCTCGTTTTCGACAACCGCTACGCACGGCTGCCGCCGGCGTTCTATCGCAAGCTGCAGCCGACGCCACTGGCCGCACCGTATCTGGTCAGCATCAGCGACGCCGCCGCCACGCTGCTTGATCTTGATCCGGCGGAAACACGCAGCGAGC
>JANPOH010000052.1:0-2641 GCA_031427895.1 Betaproteobacteria bacterium | reverse complement strand
ACCCTTGGCATTCGGCTTCCAACCGGCTTTTTGCGCGGCCAGTTCGATCACCGCGCGGGCGCGCGGATTTTTCATGTGGCGCAGACGGAATTCCACCGGGTCCACGCCTGCCGCCAGCGCGGTTTCGTCGATAAACGATTCCAGCGCGAACACATTCGAGTACGCGCCCAGCGTGCGCAGCGCCGAGGTACGCACCGGCATGTCGGTGATGTAGTGCAGCAAAATATTTTGCCGCAGAAAATCATACAACGGCACCGCGTTGCGATCCGCCGCGCCGGAAGGCTGCGGAGAATTGTTGGGCACGGCAGGCGGCGCGGGGTCGGCCAGATGCCAGCCGCCGAGCACAAAGCTGCCGGCGGGGTTGCTGGTCGGGCGCGTCGAATGCGGATGGCTCCAGGTTTCGTGCTGCCAGTTGACGATGTTTTTTGCTTCGTCCAGTTGCGCCTGCATTTTCATCACCATCGCCGAGCCGAAAGGCGCCCAGCCGAATTCGTCTTCGCGCATCCATTGCAATTTCACCGGACGGCCGTTGGTGGCGCGCGCGAGCAGCGCCGCGTCGCAGGCGACGTCATCCGCGCCGTTGTGGCCGTAACAGCCCGAGCCTTCGACGTGCGTGCAGGTGACGTTGGCGATGGGGGTCTTCAACGCCTTCGCCAGATCCGTGCGTAGCGGAAACACGCCCTGGCTGTGTGTCCACACGGTAAATTTGCCGTCTTTGAATTGCGCCACCGCGCACGATGGGCCGATGGAGCCGTGCGCTTGAAACGGGCGCGTGTATTCCGCTTCGACGGAAGTCACTTTGCCGCCGCCGGCCGCGGCGGGCGCCTTGGTGTTGATGACCATGTCGCGTGAGGGCATTTTTTTCAGATGCTCATACAGCGCCGCGCCCCCCGGCGGTAAATCAGGCGTTTCGTTCCATTTGGCCGAAGCGCGGAGTAACGCCGCGGCCTTGATGGCCTGCTCCTCGCGCTCTGCCGCGACCGCAATGAAATTGCCGTCGCGCATTACCGCCACCACGCCCGGCAGCGCTTTGGCCGCGGCTTCATCCACCGAAACCAGTTGCGCGCGATACGATGAGGGCCGCACCACGCGCCCGAACACCATGCCGGGCAGGCGCATGTCCTGCACATACGCGGCACCCCCGGTGACTTTGGCGGGCAGATCGCGGCGCGGGACGCTCTTGCCGATAACAGTGTGTTGCGATGGCGGTTTGGGCTTGGCCACGGCGGTGGCTTCGCGCTTGAGATTGATATCCTTGACGAGATCCCAGTAGGTCACGCGCACCGGACTGGCGCTGATGGCGCCATCGGCTACGCTGAGTTTATCCACCGCCACGTTCAATTTTTGCGCGGCGGCGGCCAGCAGCAGGCCGCGCGCCTCGGCGCAGGCAAAGCGCAGTGCCGTGCCGCTGTTTTCCACCGACAAACTGCCGGCGGTCATGCCTTCGTCGGGCGTGCGCGCGGTGTCGGCGGACACCATCTCGATGCGCTCGTAAGCGACATCCAGTTCGTCGGCGGCGATCTGCGCCAGCGCGGTCAAGATGCCCTGGCCGATTTCGCATTTGCCGGTGTGGATGGTGACGCGACCGTTGGCGTTGATGCGGATCCAGCCGTCGAGCATGCGGTTGTTGTTCAGCCCGCCGGGCAGCGCCGGGCGCGCTTGCTGTGCAATGGCCAGTGGATCGGTCAGACCGGCGAGACTGAAGGTGGCGACGATAGCGCCGGATTGTTTGAGAAATTTGCGGCGGGAGGCGATGGCGTTCATGGTTAGGCTCCTTTGACGGCGATGCCCGCGGCGCGCTGCACGGCGCGCACCACGCGGTTGTGGGTGCCGCAGCGGCACAGGTTGCCGGCGAGCGCCTGTTTGATCTGCGCCTCGGTGGGCTTGGGGTTGGCGTCGAGCAATGTTTTGGCCGACATAATCATGCCGCTGGTGCAATAGCCGCACTGCGCGGCCTGCTCATCCAGAAACGCCTTTTGCAGCGGATGCAGTTTGTCGAGCGTGCCCAAGCCTTCGAGCGTGGTGATGTTCTTGCCCACGGCGGACGATGCCGGGGTGACGCATGAGCGCGCCGTGCGGCCATCGATATGCACGGTGCAGGCGCCGCACTGCGCGAGTCCGCAACCGTATTTTGGGCTGTTCAGTTCAAAGTCGTTACGCAGCACATACAGCAGCGGCGTGTCGGCGTCGGTGCGCACGGTGCGTTGCGCGCCGTTCACGCGCAAGTTGTAATCGGGCATGGTGTAACTCCTCAAGTGCCGCCTGATAGCGGATGGCGGTTAATATAGACGATGTGCGGCGCGCTTGCCGCAGCGACTGTGATGTTACGCCTTGCTTATCAAAAAATTATGAAAATACAAATACTCACACCTTATGCCGTGAATGTCTCGGAAAAAACCAACTGGTTTTTTCTGAAAATCGAAACCGACGACGGGCTAGCGGGCTGGGGCGAAGCGTCGCTCTCCGGCGGCTGGGAAGAAAACCAGAGTCTCAACTGCAAGCGTCTCGGTGACATGATCGTGGGCAAAACCATAGCCGAGGCCTTGCCGCTGCTGACGGTGTATCCGCACGCCGTCGGCGGGCTGGTGTGGAATTCGATCTTGAGCGCGGCGGAAATGGCGCTGATGGATATCAAGGCGCG
>JANPOH010000051.1:0-2623 GCA_031427895.1 Betaproteobacteria bacterium | reverse complement strand
GCTGTATGCCAAGGCCAAGCAAGAAACCGTCTTTTGTTACGCGCTCAATGTTCGAGTGCGCAGGCACGACATCCTCAGTCGTGCTAACAAACGTAGGACGGGAAAAAATGTGCATGCCTCGGTGTGAAGAACATCGGAAAGCCGTGTGCGGGAAAACCGCACGCACGGTTTGATGAGGGAGGGCAGGCGCGAGCCTGCTCTCTACTCTACCTCATGGTTCCACTCATGGTTCCCGTGCGCCATGATGCCCGGCACCACGGCGATCAGCGCCACCGCCGCCATCTGCATGGGGCGGAAACCCATTTCACTCATGATCGCGCCCAGCATGCCGTCCACGTTGATGCAGATGCCCTGCTTGCCGGTGGCGCGCAGAAATTCGCCGTGGATGGCCTCGAACATTTTGATTTTATCGCCGAGAAAGCTGTTGTCGGAGGCGACCTTACGCAGGCGCGTGGTGCGAAAATCGTCGCCCTTGTGCGTGGGGTGGCCCAGGCCGGGGATACGTTTCTTTTGGGCGCGGATGCCGGCGACGACACGTTTGGCGGTTTCCTCCATTGAGAGGTTTTCGCTTTTCATCATTTTCACCGCGTTGTCGAGAAACTCGGCGCTGTGCTGGGGTGAAGTGGTGTTCGATCCCGCGGTGAGCAGCCCGGCCGCCACGCCCGGCGCCAGTTGCGGATTGCCCGACGCGGCGTAGCGCGCGGCCAGCACGCCGGCGGCGACAAAGCCGTGATCGAGCAGGCTGTTTAACATCGCGTCCATCATTTTGCTTTCCTGCGGCGTCGGCAGCTCGCCGCGCAGCGTCAGGAACACGCCGTCGGCGTAGGGGTAGTGGCCGGTTAAATCTTCGTGTGAATAGCCGTGAATGATGACTTTGCCCTCCATCACGCGGCTGATTTTGGTGGCCCACTCATGCGCCGTGTTGTCTCCTGAGATTGGGTTTGCCGGGAATTATGGATCCGCTGCGCGGGTTTTTAATCGAAGGTCACGCTCAAGGCGGCTCCGGGTCGATACGCAGCGCGCGCCCCACGCGGGTGTGCATATTGTAGGCGCCGATCAGCACCGTGAGTTCGACGATCTGCGCGTCGTTGTAGTGCAGCTTTAACTGGTTGAACACCGCATCGGGCACGTCGATATCAACCGTCATCGATTTTGTGTAGGCGAGCAGGGCGCGGTGCGCGGGCTGAAACAGGCTGGAGTTCTCGCCGCTGTCCAACGCGGCGATCTGTCGCGGCGTGATGTTGGCTTCGGGCGCGTATTTCGCGACGTGTATCTGAAACTGGTAATCCGCGCCGTTCAATTGCGCCACGCGCATGATCGCCAGCTCGCGCGCCTGATCGTCGAGTGCGGTGTTGAACCGTATCGCGGAGTTGAACGCCTGCCAGGCTTCGGCGATGGACGGGCTGTTGAGCAGCACGCGATACAGATTGAGCAGCTTGCCGCGCCGCGCGCCTTTGAGTTTGTCGATCAGCGCGGCGAGCGCGGTGTTGTTTTCATCAATCAGGGGAACACGCGCCATCGTCTGAATTCAGTAAGTATTTGTTTTTAAAGGGAAATTTATTGATCTATTTTAACGCCTGCGGCCTTGGCGACAGCGGCCCACATGTCGATATCCTTGCGGATGAAGGCGGTGAAATCCTCGGGCGTCATGGTCAGCGGATCGGCGCCGACGTTGATGAATTTCTCGCGCACATCAGGCGTGGTCATGGTCTTTACCACCGCGTCGTGCAGCTTCATCACGATATCGCGCGGGGTTTTCGCCGGCAGCAGCAGCGAATACACATTGCTCACCAACACGCCGGGGTAGCCGCCTTCGCCGGTGGTAGGCACATCCGGGAAATACACCGAGCGCTTGGGGCTTGCCACGGCAATCGCGCGCGCCTTGCCCGATTTGACATACGGCATGATTACCGGCAGATCGACGAACATGCCGTTGATTTGCCCGCCGATGACATCGATCACCGCCGGGCCTGCGCCTTTGTACGGCACGTGAATGAGTTTGGTCGCGGCCTGCGTATTAAGCAGTTCCAGCGCCAGATGCAGAATGCCGCCGTTGCCCGCCGAGGCCATCGCCAGATCAGGCCGCGTTTTCGCGATGGCCACCAGGTCTTTCAGGTTGCGCGCGGGCACGGAGGGATGCACCACCAGCAGCGTCGAGGTGGACATCAGCGGCGTCAACGGTTGCAAATCGCGCAGCGTGTCATACGGGCGCTTGGAGTACACCACCATGTTGATGGAGGTGATGCTGGCGGTGCCGCCGAGCAGGGTGTAACCGTCGGGCGGCGCCTTGGCGACGATCTCGGAGCCGATCATGCCGTTGGCGCCGCCGCGGTTATCAATGATGATGGACGCGCCGAGCAGCTCGGTCATGCGCGGCGCGATGTTGCGCGCGGTGATATCCGAGGGGCCGCCCGCGGCAAACGGCACCACGATGCGGATGGGTTTATGGGGGAAAACCTGTCCTGAGCCTGTCGAAGGGGCTTGGGCCAGCACGCCGTGGCTGAGCGTGGCGGTAATGAGTGTGCAGGCGAGGGTGGCTGATGGTTTCATGCTGTACTTTCGGATACGTTGAAGGTGATGGATTATAGGCGATAGCCGCGCAATTACGCCTTGCCGTATCCGC
>JANPOH010000050.1:0-19417 GCA_031427895.1 Betaproteobacteria bacterium | reverse complement strand
TGCGCCGCATGGTGCTCAATATCTTCCGGCTGGATAAATCCCGCAAGGGTGGAATCAAGACCCGGCGTCTGGTCGCATCAACCAGCGACTCTTACCGCGAGCAGTTACTTGGGTTGGTGGCTGTTTGATGCAATTGCCCTGTTGAGCGGACGCTGGTTCATCAGTATGGCACAGGCGCGGCGTATCATTGAGGGCTGACGCAACAAATACAACACTGAGCGACCCCACAGCACCCTCACGCCGGAGAAATTTGCCAGGAACAAAGAGAGGGCATTTTCTACCGCAGACGTTAATCCAGCGCGTACTAAAATAGGCGCTAGGTCGAGGATACCCGCCTGAAACATTCTCAGTTCTGAAGCGGGGAACGAGAGTTCGGTGAAGACCGCACCAAACGGCCAGGGCTGGCGACGCGGGACAAATTAGAAACAGGAGAATTACGCTGATGCTGACTTCTTTGCACATCAAGAACTTTAAGGCTTGGAAAGATACTGGCCCGATCCGTCTAGCACCGTTAACGGTGATTTTTGGCGCTAACAGCGCGGGGAAAAGCAGCCTGGGTCACTTGTTACTCGCGCTCAAACAAACCGCTTTATCGACCGATCGAAAGCGCCCGCTGCATTTGGGTGACGAGAACGCCCTGATCGATTTGGGTACTTTTGCGGAATGCCTGCATAACCATGATTTGAAGAGTGCTTTGGAGTTCGAGTTGGGATGGGAAATTCTTGACAAAGAGCTAGAGGCGCGTGATCCGCTAAGCGGGCAAAAATTTGCGGGGGATGAGCTACGGTTGGCCGTCACGCTCTCTGCCGATGGCAAAGAACAACCCAGAGTGGATAAGCTGAGTTATCAGCTTTTACGCAAGGGCGCAAATCAGCTTGCGGTCAATTATCTCAGGGACGATAAAAACAAGCTCGACATATCATCGAGTGAATATAAGTTTGTGCGGAATATGGGTAGAAGCTGGCCGCTGGATGAGCCGGACAAGTTCTACCGTATTTCAGACCAGAGCCGCGCCCGCTTTCAAAACGCGGAGTTTCTCTCGGACTTTGCCTTGCATACCGAAGCGGCGCTAAGCAGCGTTTACTACCTTGGACCCTTGCGTGATCATCCAAAACGTATTTATTCTTGGTCGGGAGAAACACCAGAGAGCGTGGGCCAGAAGGGCGAGTTTGCGATTGCATCCATTCTGGCCGCCAGCGCGCAAGAGAGAAAACTTAACCGTGGGCCGAAAAAACATCTGACACGCTTTGATACTTTTATCGCGCAATGGCTCAAAGATTTGGGAATCATCGAAAGTTTTGCAGTAAGACCAGTAGCAGAGGGTCGTAAAGAATATGAGGTGGTGGTCAAGACGCACACCACAGGCAGCGAAGTTAAAATTACCGATGTCGGCTTTGGTGTGTCGCAGGTTTTGCCAGCATTGGTACAGGCTTTCTATTGCCCTCCGAATTCTACGATTTGGATGGAGCAACCCGAAATTCATTTACACCCGCAGGTGCAGGCCGAGCTTGCGGATGTGTTCATTTCTGCCACGCAGGCCCGCGAAAATGGCAGGGAGCGCCATGTTCAGTTGATTGTTGAAAGCCATTCCGAACATTTTCTTAATCGTCTCCAGCGCCGTGTCGCCGAAGGATCTGTGGCACCAGAAGATGTGGCGGTGTACTTCTGCCGTCGCGCAGGTTCCGCAACAGAACTGGAGCCGCTTCGACTCAACCTGTTTGGCGAAATTGAAAACTGGCCCAAAAATTTCTTCGGCGACGAAATGGCTGATATTGCTGGCCGCACATTGGCGGCTATGCAGCGCAAGAAAGACCTCGCCAGGGAGGCAGGCAAATGATGAGGGCCGTCATTGATACCAATGTGCTTTTGGTGGCCAATGGGCAGCATGCGGACGTATCGACGGACTGCGTGACCGAATGTGTGCAACGTCTGCAGGCCATGGAAAAGTCAGGTGTGACAGTAGTCGATGATGGTTTTCGCATTCTGGGTGAGTATCAACACAAAACCAGCCTCTACCCGCCCAAAGGTGTGGGAGACGTTTTTTTGAAGAACTTGTTGCGCAATATGGCGAACCCGGCACGGGTGGAACAGGTCAGCCTGACAGAATTGGCCGCAAATGAATTTGCCGAATTTCCAGGTGCCGCCTTGCAGCAAGTTTTTGATCCGTCGGATCGCAAATTCGCGGCGGTAGCTCATGCTCATCCGGATAAGCCGCCTGTGTTGCAGGCGGCTGACTGCAAATGGCTGGACTGGTGGCCTGCTTTGCAGGCAGCGGGTGTTGATGTGGAATTTTTGTGCCCGGGCGACGCCTGCGCGTTTTACCGCAATAAGTTTCCAAACAAGGCGTTACCTGCCTTGCCAGGCTGAATCATGTCCGGCTTCTTTCGCTTCCCCCCCACCCCGCACCTTGCGTGGTTGGGCGAAGGCACGCCACGCGATGACAAGGTGCTGTCTCCTGCGGAGGCAATATCACTGCTCGCGGGCGATGTGGTGATAGAGGAGAAGTTGGACGGCGCGAATGTGGGTTTGTCTCTCGCCCCGGATGGCAATCTGCGCGCGCAGAACCGGGGGCAATATCTGGCTGATCCCCTCGCTGGTCAGTTCGCCCGCTTGCCTGTCTGGTTGACGCAACACGGCGGGGCATTGCGCGCCGTGCTCAAGCCCAACCTTATGCTCTTTGGCGAGTGGTGTGCTGCGCGCCATTCGCTGGACTACGCCGCGCTACCCGACTGGCTCCTGCTGTTTGATGTGTATGACCGCGATGCAGGCCGATTCTGGAGTACGCCGAGGCGTAATGCACTGGCCAGTGTGGCAGGCTTGGTAACGGTGCCGCTGTTGCTGCAAGGTGCCGCCACTGTTCCCGCTCTCAAACAGCTTGTCGTGAACACAACCAGCCGTTACCGCCATGGTGCGCTGGAAGGGGTGGTGATTCGCCGCGAATCGGCCGCGTGGTGCGAAGCCCGCGCCAAGCTGGTCCGGGCCGATTTCACTCAAGGTATGGACACACACTGGCGCAAGCGAGCGGTTGAGTGGAACCGCATTGACTACTCAGCGGGGGCTCGGGAATGAACCCACTGCAACGCATCCTCATTGAAAAAACCGGCAATAAAAATGGTTTCGAGAAAGGCGGGCTTGTGTGAGTCGTCGCATTCTATTAAGGTTTCCATAATTCGTGACAAACCAAATCCGTTCGGGCTTGCCGAAGGGCTACAGGGCTTCGACAAGCTCCGCCTTTCGACCCACGGGCGGATAACTTACTTACTCAGCCCGAACGGTGTAATGAAATAGGGAAAGATCAATAAGCGCGAGTTCACGCGATTCGAATTCTGGGGGCGGGTTACTATTGCGACGCACCGTGCTTCGACGGTTTTCAATAGCTAACCCCCATGATCCGCGACCCCGCCTCCTTCCAAATCCTCCTCGACACCATCGCGCGCCTGGTGCGCGAGAAACTCATTCCGCGCGAGCGTGAAGTCACCGAGACGGATGAAATTCCCGCCGACATCATGGCCGAGATGCGGCGCATGGGCTTGTTCGGGCTGACCATCCCCGAGGAATACGGCGGGCTGGGCCTCACCACCGAAGAAGAAGCGCTCACCAGCATGGCGCTGTGCGAGGCTTCCCCGGTGTTTCGCTCGATCATGGGCACCAACAACGGCATCGGTGGCATGGGCATCGTGATCGACGGCACCGAGGCGCAGAAGAAAAAATATCTGCCGCGGTTGGCCACCGGTGAAATCATCGGCGCGTTTGCATTGACCGAGCCCGCTTCCGGTTCGGACGCGGCCTCGCTCACGACCCGCGCGGAGAAAAACGGTGACCACTACATCGTCAATGGCACGAAGCGCTACATCACCAACGCGCCCGAGGCGAATATTTTCACGCTGATGGCGCGCACGGATCCGAGCAGCAAGGACGCGCGCGGCGTATCCGCCTTCATCGTCGAGCGCGATTCACCGGGGCTTACCGTCGGCAAGCCCGACCGCAAAATGGGTCAGCGCGGCTCGCACACCGCCGATGTGATTTTCGATAACGTGCGCGTGCCCGCCGAGAACGTCATCGGCGGCGTTGAAGGCATGGGCTTCAAAACCGCGATGAAAGTGCTGGATCGCGCGCGGTTGAACATCGCATCGGTGTGTACCGGTATCGCGCAGCGCTGCCTTGACGAAGCGCTGGCGTATGCAAAGGAACGCAAACAATTCGGCAAGCCCATCGCGGATTTTCAGTTGATCCAGGCGATGCTGGCGGATTCCAAGACTGAAATCTACGCCGCGCGCAGCATGGTGCTGGAAGCCGCGCGAAAGCGCGATACCGGCGCCAACATTACGCTGGAAGCGTCGTGCTGTAAGTTGTTTGCCGCGGAAATGGTGGGGCGCGTGGCCGACCGCGCGGTGCAAATCCACGGCGGCGCAGGGTATATGCAGGACTATGCGGTGGAGCGGCTGTATCGCGATGTGCGCTTGTTTCGTATATTCGAGGGCACCACGCAGATTCAGCAGTTGGTGATCGCGCGGCATATGTTGCGGGATGCCTGAGAGCACTGCATTTTTAACCACGGAACACACGGAACACGCGGAAAGAAAACCGGAAAGTTCGATTTGTTCTTTGGGTTGTTCCGCGTGTTCTGTGTGTTCCGTGGTTAATCGGGTTTGGGTGTTCAAATACGGAGCGCATGGACAAATGGCAGACCTGATATTTGAAGAAGACAGCTATCGAATACGAGGGGCTATCTTCGAGGTATACCGTGAGATGGGGTGCGGGTTTCTTGAAGCGGTTTATCAGGAATGTCTGGAAAGAGAATTCGGGAAACAGGGCACTTCTTTTGTTGCCCAACCAGGGTTGATCTTGCATTACAAAGGCGACCGGTTAAAACAAAGCTACGTGCCGGACTTTGTCTGCTTCGAGCGCATCATCATTGAAATTAAGGCAACAAAGAAACTGGGCAATGAACACCGGGCACAGGTGCATAATTATCTGAATGCAACGGGATTGGAACTGGGCCTGTTAGTCAATTTCGGCCATTATCCGAAAGTTGAAATCGAGCGGATTGTGAAAACGGTGCCCGCATGAGCCACGAAACTCGCGAGTCTGACGGAAAATGGTCACGGAATTTTTTCGGTTTTCTTTCCGCGTGTTCTGTGTGTTCCGTGGTAAAAATGTTTTTTACGAAAGCAGCCGGCCAGTAACTATTTGTTTTTATTAATGTTTTGTAAAGGACATCGTTGTGGCATTTGAAAAACTGATTCAGGATTTCCAGGAACGCACCGCCGAGGCAGTAGGCATGGGTGGCCCGGCGAAACTCGCCAAGCGCAAGGCCGAGGGCAACCTCAACGCGCGCGAGCGCATCGATTATTTGCTCGACAAAGACAGCTTCATCGAATCCGGAAGATTCGCGCGCAGCAACCGGCCCGAGGTCAAACACAAAACGCCGTCGGACGGCAAGGTTGCGGGCTTTGGCAAAATTCATGGCCGCGAAGTAGGACTGGTGTCGAACGACTTCACCGTGATGGGCGCGTCCAGCGCGGTGATCAACATGAAGAAGATCAAGCACGTCAAGCAGACCGCCACCAAGCGCGGCATGCCGCTGGTGCTGCTGGGCGAATCGTCGGGCGCGCGCATGCCGGATCGCATGGGCGCGGCGGGCCGCGCCATCATCGCGCAGGATCCAACCGAGTATCAGCGTTTGCGTGAATCGCCGTGGTGCTCCGCGCTGCTCGGCCAATGTTATGGTTCATCGACCTGGTATTCGGCGATGTCGGATTTTGTGGTGATGCGCAAAGGCGCAATCATGGCCATCGCCAGCCCGAACGTGACGTCGATTGCGATCAACAAGCCCATCAGCGCCGAGGAACTGGGCGGCTGGAAATTGTTGACCGGCATTTCGGGCCTCGCCGACATGGCGGTGGATACCGACGAGCAATGCCTCGATGCAATCAAAAAGTTCTTGTCGTACCTGCCCAGTCACCACATGGCGGCGCCGCCCGAAGCGCCGGTGCCCGCGGGTTCGGACGACGCGAGCAAAACCATCCTCGACATCATGCCGGAGTCGCGCAATCAGGTGTACGACTCGCGCAAAATCATCAAGGCCGTGGCGGATAAAGATTCAACGTTTGAGATGAAAGAACGCTACGGCAAATCGATAGCCACCGTGCTCGCGCGGCTCGACGGCAAGAGCGTGGGCTTCATCGCCAACAACCCGCTCTACAAGGGCGGCGCGCTGGATGCCGATGCGTGCAACAAAGTCACCAGCTTCATGGTGCTGTGCGATTCATTCAATATCCCGCTGGTGTTTCTGGTGGACGTGCCGGGCTTTTTGATCGGCATCGAAGGCGAATTGCGCGGCATGCCCGGCAAAGTCATCAATTGGATGAACGCGATGACGCTGGTGACGGTGCCGAAAATCACCGTGATGATGCGCAAGAATTACGGTCAGGCCTTCATCAACATGGCGGGCGGCAAAAACGCCGACGAAATCGCCTGCTGGCCGATGGCGGATTTGGGCTTCATGGACCCGGCGGTATCTGTCAACGTGCTCTACGGCGTGAAGTTTGAAGACGACCCGGAACGCTTCAAACAACTCAAGGCGGAAGTCGAACGCGACACCTCCGCGTGGGGGCTGGCCGAGTTATACGAAGCGCAAAACGTGATCGACCCGCGCGACACCCGCGAGTATCTGATCCACGCGCTGGAAGTGCATCGCCTGCGGCTGAAGAACGGCGTGGGCGAGCATCTGCTGCGGAACTGGCCGACGAGTTATTAATACCGCAAAACATCGCCATGCCATTCATCAAACGCCCCCACCAACCCGACATCCATTACACCGTAGATGATTTCACCGATCCGTGGAAGAACGCGCCGTATCTGATTCTGCAGCACGGCTTCGGCCGCTCCGGCAAATTCTGGTATAGCTGGGTGCCGTATCTGGCGCGCTGGTTCAAGGTGGTGCGGCCCGATGTGCGCGGGCTGGGGCAGTCGCCCGCTGATTTTGATTTGCAGCGCGATTTCACCGTCGACAATTGCGTCAATGACCTTGCCGCGATCATCGATCACCTTGGTAACGCTGGTGCGGATTCCGTTCACTATTGCGGCGAATCCATGGGCGGCATCCTCGGCATGGCGCTGGCCGCCACGCATCCCAAGCGCGTGCGCACGCTGACGCTGGTGTCGTCTCCCGTCAACTTGAACGAAACCACCAAGACCACCTACGCGCTGGGTCACAAATCCGAATCCGACGCACAAAAAGAAATGGGCATGAAGGCATGGGTGGCGGCGACCAATCGCACCACGCGCTTTCCGGCCAACGCCGATCCGGCGCTGCTCGACTGGTACGAACAGGAGTTCTCGCGCAACAACCCGCACGTTCAGGCGGCGATGAGCCGCGCGCTGCACGCGGCCAGCGCGCTGCCCTATCTGCCGAAGATCGAAGCGCCGGTGCTGGGGCTGTATCCCTCGGCGGGGCCGATCACCAGCGATGAGCAGATGGCCATGCTGAAAGACCACATCCGCAACTTCACGCTGATACGGTTGCCGTCGACGTTTCACAAAATACAACTGATGTTCCCGCGCGCGTGCGCCACGCACTTGCTGCATTTCGCGTCGGCGCATGATGGGGTGACGTGTCACGAGGCATAGTGCGGCAGCAAGTAGATACAGCGCTTCCAACAGCACCGTCATTCCCGCGCAGGCGGGAACCCATAACACCGCGGCCTCGTGTGACTGCGTTATGGGCTCCCGCCTGCGCGGGAGCGACGGTGGTTTTTTCGGCATTGCTTTCAATGCCAACATTAGTCGAGGCGCAAACCGCTTCGACAAGCGCAGTACAACCCTACCCCGCAAAACCCATCCGCCTCATCATCCCGTTTCCGCCCGCCGGCCCGCGCGACATCCAGGCGCGCCTGCTCGGGCCCAAGTTGACCGAGGCATGGGGGCAGACGGTGGTGATCGACAACCGCGCGGGCGCCAACGGCATCATCGGCACCGACCTCGCCGCAAAATCGCCGGCGGACGGTCACACGCTGGTGCTGATCTCGGCGGGCTTTGCCTCGGCGCCCGCGTTATATGCCAAGCTGCCCTACGACACGCAGCGCGATTTTGTGGCGGTGTCGCCGCTGACCTCCGGCCCCGGCATTTTGGTGGTCAACAACACGCTGCCGGTGAAATCGGTGAAGGAGTTGATCGCCCATGCGCGGGCGCGGCCCGGCCAGTTGCATTACGGCTCGGCGGGCAACGGTGCGGCCAGCCATTTGACCGTCGAAATGTTCGGCGTGATGACCGGCACCCGTTACGCGCATGTGCCGTATAAAGGCATGGCCCCGGCGTTAAACGATGTCATCGGCGGGCAAATTCACGTGAGCCTGCCGACCATCCCCGGCGGCCTGCCGCACGCGCAGGCCGGGCGCGTGCGCGCGTTGGGCGTGAGCAGCGCCAAACGCTCGCCCGCCGCGCCCGAGGTGCCGACCATCGCCGAGGCCGGCGTGCCCGGATTCGAGGCCACCAACTGGTACGGCATCGCCGCGCCCGCGGGCACGCCGCGCGCCATCGTCAGCAAATTGAATCAGGAATTCACCCGCATCATCGGCATGCCCGACGTGCGTGCGAAGCTGCTCAACATGGGCATGGAGCCGGAAACGAGCACTGCCGAAGCGTTCGCCGATTACCTCAAACAGGAGATCGTAAAATGGGCGCGGGTGGTCAAGGCGTCAGGCATACGGCTGGAGCAGTGATTCATATAACTATTTGTTTTTAAACAATTATTTGTCGTTGTCTGTGATGTAAGCCTGCGCTTACTCTTACTTACTTTGCGGCGACGACCGCATCCCACAGCGGCAATTCCCGCGCCTCGAACGGCTTATCCCACGCCGCGCAATTCGCGCGATCGACAATTTCCACCGGCAGCAAAATCTCGCGCGGCACGCGCTCGCCACGCAGGTGACGCAGCGCGGCTTCGGCGGCGAGACACGCCATTTTCATCGCATCAAAACTGGCGGTGGCGAGCAGCGTGCCGGCCTTGATCGCGGCTATCGCCGCCGGCACCGCGTTCACGCCGACGATCGGGCGCGGCGGCATGTTGGCGGCGGACATCGCCTCGATCACGCCCAGCGCCATCGCGTCGTTGGCCGCCAGCACCGCATCAAACGCGATGCCGCGCGCGAGAAAGCGCGTCATTTCGCGCCCCCCCGCATCCTGCAAAAACTCGCCGTGCAGATCGGCCACGCGCGTGATGCCGGGCGCGGCGGCAAACGCTTCGGCAAAACCGGTGAGCCGGTCGCGTCCGGAAATCGAGCCGTGCGTGCCCGCCAGCACCAGCACGCGCCCCTGTCCGCCCAGATGCGCAAACAAATGATTCGCCACCCGCACCGCCAGCGCCCGATCATCCGAGCCGGCAAAGCTCACCCACTCGCCGCCCTGCAGGGGGTTCACAAACGAAAACACCGGGATGCCCGCGGCGTTGAGTTTCTCTATCGAGGGAATCATCGCCTCCGCGTCCGTCGCCACAAACAGCACTGCGTCCGGTCGCGCGGCAATGGCCTGATCCACCAACGCCTGCTGCTGCCCCGCGTGATCCGGGATGTCGGGGATGTAATGCACGGTGCGCGCCCCCATGCGCGCCGCCACGCGATCCGCGCCCATGCGCGCGGCGGCGTAGGCGGGGTTGAGATGGTTCTTGGTGAAGACGGCGAGGGTGGGGGTGTTGTTGTTCATGGAGTTTCGACGAATCAAAATTTCGGGATCATATGGAACACTAACCAACACCGTCGTTCCCGCGCAGGCGGGAACCCATAAGGCGTTTCAAGTGGCACGGTGTTATGCCTTGTCGTCCGTACATGAAAGAAACGGGAAGTGGCCGCATCCACGCTAAGAAAATCGAGTAATCAGTTCCTCCAGCCCCAGCGTCTCGAGCATCGCCCGCAGCCGCCCCGCCGCGCGCTCACGCGGCAAATCCTTAAAGCTCGCGATAAGCAACTCGTTTTTCAGCGAGTGCTCCCAGCCCACCAGCTCGGTCACATTCACCTGATAGCCGTGCGCCTCCAGTTGCAGACAGCGCAGCACATTGGTGATGTGGCTGCCGAACTCGCGCGTGTGCAACGGGTGGCGCCACGCTTCCGTCAACGCGCCGCTGCGAGAGTCGGCCAGCGCGGCGCCCTTGTTCTTACGCAGCACCGCCGCCACCTCCGCCTGACAGCACGGCGCCAGCACGATAAAACGCGCGCGCTTACGCAGCGCAAAACGGATCGCGTCATCGGTGGCGGTGTCGCAGGCGTGCAGCGCGGTGACGATATCCAACGTCTCCGGCAGTTGCGCCGAAGCCATCGCCTCGGCCACCGGCAGATCAAGAAACGTCATGCGCGTGAATTGCAGTTGTTGCGCCAGCACCACGGATTTTTGCACCAGCTCGCCCCGCGCCTCAATGCCATAGACGCGCGATGCATCATCCCGCGCCTTGAAAAATAAATCGTAGAGGATAAAACCCAAATACGATTTGCCCGCGCCCATGTCCGCCAGTCGCACGCCATCGTCGCCCTGCGCCACCTGCGCCAGCAACGGCTCGATAAACTGCACCAGGTGATACACCTGCTTTAACTTGCGCCGGCTGTCCTGATTCATGCGCCCGTCGCGCGTGAGAATGTGCAGTGCCTTGAGCAATTCAATCGACTGACCGGGGCGAAGCTCCGCCAGATCGGGCGGCGGCGAAGCATTTTTGACGGCGTGGCGGGGCATTTGGAAGCGGAGCAGAAGGGTTGGGATGAGGGAGGCAGGTTGATCCACATGACAGGCTAACGCAGCATACCGCGTATGGAAGCCGGCGGTTGGGGCGGATGTCAAAGTGCGTGATTGCAATTGGGGTGCGGCAGTATGGCTGTGCCACCCCAATCGCTACCCAATCCATCCATGCGCGCAGCCCGCCTGCAAGCGGCTGCAACCACGCCGCATTACCAACGCCGCCGCCCCGAACAAACGCCGCCCCACCGGCTGGTGCGGGCGCACTACGAAACCTTCGCCGCCGAGGTAGACAGCGCGAGCGGAGGTGCCGGTTTGCCGCCGTTCGTCAAAGACGAATTCAACGCTTACCTTGGGAAACAAATGGGTCAGTTCTTGACCTTGCACCTATGAAATGCAAGGTCAAGAACTGACCCCTATCTCCCTGGTTTCTCGAATACTACGAAGATTTCCAGTTGCCGGTCGAGGAGCCATATGCGCGTGTGCGAAAGTGGCGCGATGCCTGTCTCGCGCACCCGGCGGCGCGGCAGGTCACGAAAGAGCAGATCGTCAAGCTGTACTACGACTACGCCAAGGGCGCCGGAAACGGCGCGTTGCTCCCCGGCCGCAGGCGATCATCGTTCGCCTTTGAGCCCGCTTGGCAGGACCGTCCCATGCCGCCCAGGGACAAATACAGTCATGGCGCGACGGACGAGGCCCTCGGATTGTGACGCGCGTTGCCCGGCAAGGAGAACGCACGCCGCACCGCTATACGAAAACCGGCCGGATGCGTAACATGCTGCCGTAACAGTCCGGTCGCCCCGCCCCACCCCGATCACCCGCGGCGGCCGGACTGCTTCATACGGTTCGACACGCTCTGTTTTCTTCATCCGCTTTCAACTACCGCCGGAGGTCAAATGCATTACGCCATTTCAACCACATGGGGCCCCACCGACACCACGCGCGCCGTGCTGCCGTTTGTGTTCGCCGCGTCCGCCTTGCAGGCGGGTGACACGGTGATGATTATGCTGTTTCACGACGCCGTGACCATCGCGCTTGAAGGCGCGCACCAGAAGATGATTCCCTTCGGCCCGCCGTCGCGCTTCGAGGAAATTTTTTCCAACCCGAAGGCGCAGGTCATCGTGTGCAAGCCCTGCGCCGAAGTGCGCGGCATCAAGGACACCATGCTGGTGAAAAACGCCACCTTCGGCGGCATGAACGATCTGCATGCCCATGCGTCGCGGGTGGATGCGAAGCTGGTTAATTTCTGATTTTTTGCGGGCGCGGAATGATGTTTATCGCCAAGGACGCAGCAGACGCCTTTATCAGTGGTTACACCCACATCATGGCAGAGATTCATGGGCCGAGCCCTGCCAAGAAGAAGATGACGGTTGTGGAGGTATTGGCGATTGCTCGTGAGAAATATCTCGCAAACCCCTCGCTGCTTGATGGAGCCTTGCGGGCATTGCACGCCCGTTCAATCACGATACCGCCGGAGGTTGTATCAGCCGTGCGCGGCATCGAGGTAAAGCAATGGATATATCTCAAGGATACGCGGATACACTCGATATTTCTCGATCCTTCCGGCGCCGCCGCTTATGGCGTGCTCGGATTGACGCAGGGGCTTCGCGAGGTTCTTGGAAAATCCGGCGCCGCGATCGAAACGGGATTGATGCGCTATCACGGGCGCTTCGTCATCGATGGCGTTATAACCAGGGTCGTCTGGCTTGGCCCCGGTTACAGGAAAAGCTTTGCCGAACTGTTTGCCGGGATAAAGTTGCGAGGCGCATTTCGAAAAACAGGCGAATCGTGAACCGTTTGCGCTACACGTAGGTGAGGCGATGCACATGGCGACCGTCAAATACGCTGATCTCGAATCCGCATTTATGTTCGTCAACACAGGCGGGCCGATGGAAAACAGCGCGTATCTGTCGCTCGATACCGGGAAAATTTTCTGGGTATCCGCCGACCTTGATCGCGCAGACGACGTGCCCGATGATGTCGAAACCTCGGTTCGTTATGTACTGGTGCCGCACAAGAAAGATCTTGATCTGGGGCGTTATCTGGTGACGCAATTTGTGCGGCACGCCATGCCGGAGCACGAGGATGCCGTCGATGGCATCTTCCGGCGCAGAGGGGCTTACCGCCGCTTCAAGGATTTTCTCGACGCCAAGGGGCAGCTCGACCATTGGTACGCGTTCGAGGCGGCGGCGCAGGATAAGGCGTTGCGGGAATGGTGCGCGGAGCAGCAAATCCAGATCGCCGATGATCCCAGGCACGCGACCGCCAATCCGGCAATTCGCCCTGTCGCCGAATCAGACGCTGCCGCGATTTGCGCCATCTACAACCCCTACATCCTGGAAACCGTAATCACGTTCGAGCAAACGCAGGTTGCCAAAAAAGACATGGCGGCACGCATATGCGACACCGCCGCGCACTATCCGTGGCTGGTCGCCGTGCAGGAGGGCAAGGTGGTCGCCTATGCCTACGCCACGCGCTGGCGCGCGCGCGCGGCGTACGACCACGCGCTTGAAAGCACGATCTATGTCGATAAAAACTTTACCGGACGCGGCATCGCCAAGCCGCTGTATCTTGAACTGTTGCGCGAACTCAAATCACGCGGCGTGCATGCGGTGGTGGGTTGCATTGCGTTGCCCAACGATGCCAGTGTCGCGGTTCACGAAAAGTGCGGCTTCGTAAAAGTCGCGCTTTTCCCGCAGGTCGGGCGCAAGTTTGAGCGCTGGGTGGATGTGGGTTTCTGGCAGATCACTTTCCAGTAAGGTCGGCGCAGCATTCACCGAGGCGTGCCCGCGGTTAGGGGTAAACTGGCGGGCGTAACGCATATAAATAATGTAACTATTTGTTTTTAAACGATTTTTTGTAACACCAGAGGCTCATCATGTCATCCACGCCTCTCGCCGGTAGCTGCCTCTGCGGCAGCGTGAAATTTGAAGTCACCCCGCCGTTCACGGCGTTTCGTTACTGCCATTGCTCGCGCTGTCAAAAAGCATCGGGCAGCGCGCACGCAGCCAATGCGTTTGTGCCGGCGGCGCAATTCAAGTGGCTCGCAGGCGAGCCGCTGGTCAAACGTTACGATCACGCGCCGGCGCAGCGATTTGCCGTGTGGTTTTGCGGCACTTGCGGCTCGCGCGTGCCGCATCCGGTGCGCGGGCGCGACGACATGCTGATCCCTGCCGGCCTGCTCGATCAGTCGCCGGCGGACATGCCGCGCCCGGAGAACAGCATTTTTTGGAGCTCGCGTGCGCCGTGGTATGTTGAGCCTCACGCCATGCCTTGCTTTGGCGAATATAAGTAAGCAGTATTTTCTGGAGGATCTTTCATGCATCGAGTACTGAATGTAGCCCTCACCTTAACCCTGGCGCTCACCGCCGGTGCGTCATCCGCACAACCCGCATCGACGTCTTATCCCGAGCGCCCGATCCGCCTGGTGGTGCCGTTCCAGTCGGGCGGCTCGTATGATCCGGTGGCGCGCGTGGTGGCGCATTACATCGGCGAGCAGATGAAACAGCAGATCGTCACCGACAATCGCGGCGGCGCCAGCGGCCAGTTGGGCGGCGAGATCATCGCGCGCGGCAACCCCGACGGCTACACCGTGGGCATACTCGGCAACAACCATACGATTACCGCCGCGCTCAAAACCCACATGCCGTTCGATGTGCTGAAGGATTTTGTGCCGCTGATGCGCGTGGGCGTGGTCGATAACGCGGTGGTGGTGCATCCGTCGGTGCCGGCAAAATCGCTGAAAGAATTCATCGCGCTGGTCAAAGCCAATCCCGGCAAATACAACTACGGCTCCGGCGGCGCCGCGGGCACCACGCACTTTGCCGGTGAGTTGTTCAATTCGCTGGCGGGCACCAAGGTCACGCACGTGCCCTACAAAAGCGGCGGCCCGGCGGTGGTGGCGCTGGTGGGCGGTGAAACGCAAATGATGGTGCTTAATATGATTAACGCCGATCCGCACATCAAGGCGGGCCGCATCCGCGGACTGGCGATGGCCTCCAAAGTGCGCCATCCGCTGCAACCCGATCTGCCGACGTCCGCCGAGGCGGGATTGCCCGGACTCGAAATGACGCAATGGTACGGGTTGGTGACGCCGCTGGGCGTGCCCAAGCCCATCGTCGCGCGCTGGTTGACTGAAATAAAGCGCATGGTGGATAACCCCGAGGTGGTGAAGCGCCTCGCGTCGCAAGGCGTGACCGCGTACTCCGAAACGCCGGAACAATTTCTTGCGTTCATGAAGGCGGATATCGAAGTCAATCGCAAGATTGCCAAGGCGGCGAACATCAAGGCGGAGTAAGCAACCCATGATCGTGGTGATATTTGAAGTGCAGCCCGCAGAGGGCAAGGCGGCGGAATATTTTGACCTCGCGGCGTCACTGCGGCCCGCGCTGGCAATCATCGACGGTTTCATTTCCATCGAGCGTTTTGAAAGCGTCACCACGCGCGGCAAGTTCGTCTCAATTTCGTTCTGGCGCGATGAAGCGGCCGTGGCCGCGTGGCGCAATGTCGAGGGGCATCGCATCGTACAGGCCAAGGGACGCGACAGCATTTTTGCCGATTACCGTATTCGCGTTGCGTCGGTAATGCGCGATTACAGCATGACTGCGCGCGATGAGGCGCCCGCCGACAGCCGCGACCGGCATGCGTGACAGGGTGCGCTGGGCCTTGCTGTTGCCGCTGTTGGCGTCGAGCCTCGCGCTCGCCGCCGACACTTACCCCACGCGCCCGGTGCGCATCGTGGTGCCCACCGGCGCGGGCGGCGTCACCGATGTGGTGGGGCGCGTGATCGCACAACGGCTGGGCGAGCGGCTGGGCCAGCAGGTCATCATCGACAACCGGCCCGGCGCGGGCGGCGTGCCGGGTTCGCAGATTGTCGCCACTGCCGCGCCCGATGGCCATACGTTGCTGATGGCGTTTCCGTCGCACGCGGTGAACCCCACGCTGGTAATGAGGCTGCCTTACGACAGCGTCAAAAGTTTCGCGCCGGTGTCGCTCACCAGCGTGGTGGCGCCGGCGATCGTGGTGGCCGCGAACTCGCCTGCGCGCAGCGTGCAGGATTTGATTACGCTCGCCAAAGAAAAACCTAATTTGCTGAATTTCGGTTCGGTCGGCAGCGGCAGTCTCGCGCATTTGTCGGGCGAACTGTTTCGCGTGATGGCGGGTATCCGTGTGACGCAGGTGTTCTACAAGGGTGCGCCGCAAGTGGTGACGGCGCTGGTGGGCGGCGAAATTCAGGTTTACTTTGCGGCGTCGATGGGCTCGGTGTTTCCGCACCTGAAATCGGGCCGCGTGCGTGTGCTGGGCGTTGCCACGCGCGAACGCATGCCGTTTTTGCCCGAGGTGCCGCCGATCGCCGACACCGTGCCGGGCTACGAAGTGCAAGGCTGGAACGGCATACTCGCGCCGGCGGGCACGCCGCGCGCGATCATCGAGCAGTTGAATCGCGAGATCGTGCGCATCGTGAAAGCGCCGCAGTTCGCCGAGCAGTTTGCGCCCGAAGGCATCGTGCCGGTGGGCAGCACGCCCGAGCAATTCACGCAGATCATGATCGCCGATATCGCGAAGTGGGCGAAAGTCATCAAGGCCGCGGGCATCCGCGGCGAATAATCATTTTTTTATTCAGGAGCCACCATGGCCACGCTACAAGTGACACCCGACTGCAATATGTATTACGAAGTCACCGACTTTGCCGAGCCGTGGCGCGAACACGAAACCATTTTGCTGTTGCACGGCAATGCCGAAAGCGGCGAGGCTTTTTACGCATGGATGCCGGAGCTGGCGCGCGACTACCGCGTGGTGCGGCCCGATATGCGCGGCTTCGGGCGCTCAACGCCGATGCCGCGCGATCACGCGTGGTCGCTGGATCGTATTGTTGATGATTTCATTGCAGTGATGGATCACCTGAAGATCGACAAGTTTTATCTGGTCGGCGCCAAGGTCGGCGGCACCATGGCGCTGCATCTGGCGGCGCGGCATCCGTCGCGCGTGAAGACCGTGACCGTGCTGTCTTCTCCCACGCGCGGCGAGCATGGGGGCGACCGTTATCGCGCCTGGGTCGAGGTGATCGAGAAATCCGGCGTAGTCGGCTGGGCGCGCGACACCATGGCGAAACGCCTGGGCAGCACGTTTCCGGCGGCGGGCATCGAATGGTGGATCAACTTCATGGGCCGCACCGCGAGCTCCACGCAATTGGGTTTTATCGGCGCGGTGCCCAAGGTCGATATCATGCAGGATCTGCCCAACATCCGCTGCCCGGCGCAAGTGATTACCACGCAGGACAACCCGCTGTACTCGGTGGAGGTGGTGCGCGCGTGGCAGGAAAAAATCGCGTGCTCCGAACTGCTGGTACTCCCCGGCGCGTCGTATCACGTGGCGGCGACCGCGCCGCTTCAGTGTGCGAAAGCGGTGCTGGATTTTATCCGGCGGCACGTCGCTTAATCATTTGTAACTATTTGTTTTAAAACAATAATTATCAATATTGATGACTGACAATAAACCCCCGCCCGCATGGACAGACGGCCCCCACCGCGTGCTGCTGCTGAATTTGCGCGAAGGCGACGAGCCGAAGGTCGAAGCGGAAGCGCTGGTTGCCGCGGCAAAAGAATATCGCGCCACGGCGTTTTGTCTGAGCGGCGGCGGCATTGTCGCGTTTTATCAAACGCGCATTGCCGGGCATCGCATTTCCAATGGCCTGGGCAATCGGGATCTGCTGGCGGAAGTGATCCCGGTGGCGCATCGCGAAGGCATGCGCGTGCTGGCGCGCATCGATCCGAGTTGCGCGCCGAAAGCGCTGGCGGCGGAACACCCCGAGTGGTTCACGCGCGATCGCAACGGTCATTTCTGCGAGGTGAGCGAGCATTATGTCACCTGCCCCAACGCGGGCTACTACCGTGAACGCATGGTTGAAGTCGTGCGTGAGATTTTGCAACGCTACGACGCCGACGGCATCTGGAACAACCAAGGCAAATTCGCCGCGTGGGAAACCGGCCTGTGTTACTGCGACACCTGCCAAGCGATGTTCAACGCCGAATTCGGCCACGCGATTCCGCAAACAGAAAACTGGGACGATCCGTTGTGGCGGCACTATAACGAGTGGCGCTATCGGCGCATCGCCGATTGGGTGGCGCTGATGCATCGCGAAATTCACGCGGTGAAAAAAGACGCGGTGTTCATCGCCGCCGTGCAGTTGATGGAGTCGCTGGAAACCATCCGCCCCGGCGGCTGGGACATCGATTACTGGCTCGAGCATCAGGACATTCCCACCTTCGAATGCCAGCGCCGCCACACCGCCCCCTTCTGGCCGGGCATCCAGGCGAAGTATCTCGCCACGCTTGCGCCGGACAAGCCGCGCTGGATGACCGTGAGTTATTTTTATCCGTGGTGGCGGCTCTATGCCGCGCCCGAAGCGGAGAACCGCCCGTGGATCGCGCAGCAGGTCGCCAATGGCGTGAGTCCGTGGCTGCATATCAACGGCGGCTACTCCGATTTGTTTGATCGCCGGGGCGCTGCGCCGATGAAGGCGGTGTTTCAGCGGTTGGCGCGCTGGGAAAAATATCTCGACCGCGCGCAGTCGCAAGCGCGCGTGGTGCTGGTGCTGTCGCGCCACACGCAGGATAACCATGGACGCGACAAGCCGCAGGCGCGTTACCTCGATTTCATTCGCGGCTGGTATCTCGCGTTGCAGGAGGCGCACATCCCGTTTGATGTGATGTCCGACAAGCTCGTTTCAACGGAACGGCTGGCGCGCTACGGCGCGGTGGTGATCTCGAATCTCGCCTGTCTGTCGGATGCCGCGGCGGCGGCGCTGGCGGAATACACCCAGGCGGGCGGGGGCCTGATCGCGGGTTTCGAGGCGGGCTTGTTCGACGCCGAGGGCAATCCGCGCGCGACGCCGGCGCTGGATGCGCTGCTGGGCATTACCCGAACCGGCAAACGCGAAGGACTGAAATCCTCCTACGCCAAACTCGAAGCACGCGATGATCCGCTGCTGGAAAACATCGGCGACACCGATCTGATTCCGAACGAAGGCGCATTGATCGATGTCACGCCCGCACCGGGTCACGCCGTGCCGCTGACGCTGATCCCGCCGGTGATCGCGCACGATGGCGCGACCATCAGCATCCCCGAGTACAGTGCGATACGCGCCACCACCACCACGCCGGTGGTCACGCGCGGCAACGCGGGCAAGGGCCGCGTGGTGTATGTCGCCAACACCATGGAGGCGCTGTATTACCACTACGGGTTTCCCGATCTGGGCCGCGTGCTGGCAAACGCCGTGCGCTGGGCGCTGGCTGAGCCGCTGACGCTGGAGGTCGATGCGCCCGATTACGTCGATGTCACGTACATGGGTCAGCCGGGACGCGCCCTGGTGCATCTGATCAATCTGCCGCTCGACAAGCCGCTGAATACCGGTTGGCGGCATCCGGGGCGCAACCTCGTTGCCGTGCGTGATATTGTGGTGCGGCTGCGACCGCCGGCAGGGCAAAAGGTGAAATCGGCGCGGCTTGCCGGCAACGAAGCGCTGTTGTCGTTTGAAATGCGCAATGACGCGTGCGTAGTGACAGTGCCCGCGCTTACCGATCACGAAATCGTGATATTTGAATTGGCCAGGGGATAAATATGCAGCAGACAGGATTAACGCTCGCGGCCTTGCTTGCCGCATCGGGCATCGTTCACGCGCAACCCGCCGCTTATCCCG
>JANPOH010000049.1:0-7925 GCA_031427895.1 Betaproteobacteria bacterium | reverse complement strand
TTGTGAATAAACACACAATCTGGCCCGAAAAACAATAGTTTTTGGGCAGGATGGTCAGGGAGGTGAGATTCGAACTCACGACCTCCTGCTCCCAAAGCAGGCGCGCTACCGGACTACGCTACACCCTGACGATTCCTCGTGAGTGTGCATTTTAGCCGATTTTCGCCATCCGTTGTCGCCTTGCTGCCGGGCGCAAGCGTGCGTTGCGTTAAACTCGGCGTTTTACTTGGCATACGCCATGATCCCATGAACGAAAAGAAAAACTGGCGCACGCCCGCCGTCGTGATTGCCTGCGGCGGCTTGGCGATGACCATTGTGCTCGGCACGCGGCACGGCTTCGGCCTTTATCTGCAACCGATGACGCTCGATCTGGGCATCAGCCGCGAAGTATTTTCCTTCGCCATCGCGCTGCAAAACCTGTTTTATGGCTTCTCGCAGCCGCTGACCGGCATGATTGCCGACAAATACGGCGCGGCGCGCGTGATGGCCGCCGGCACCATCGCCTACGCCATCGGCCTGGTGCTGATGTCGCACTCCAGCACGGGCATGGAACTGAACCTGAGCGCGGGTCTATTGATCGGTACGGCCATGGGCTGCTGCGGCTTTAGCACGGTCTACGGCGTGATCGGGCGCGTGGTGCCCGCCGAAAAACGCAGCACCGCCATGGGCATCGTCGGGGCGGCGGGGTCGATGGGGCAGTTTCTGATGCTGCCGTACGGCCAGTTGCTCATCAATCATATGGGCTGGCAGCAGGCTTTGCTGATCCTGGCGATAACCGTGTTGCTGCTGCTGCCGTTATCCGCGGCGCTGGTCGAGGATAAAAAAACGCAGGCGCGGCACCTGTTCAAGCAATCGATACCGGCGGCGCTACGCGAGGCCTTCAGCCATCGCGGCTTTATACTGATGAGCATCGCCTACACGGTATGCGGGTTTCAACTGCTGTTTGTCTCGGTGCATTTTCCGGCGTATCTGATCGATCAGAAAATGACGCCCGCCACCGGCATGATCGCGCTGGCGCTGATCGGCTTATTCAACACCTTCGGCAGTTACACGTGGGGCTGGCTGGGCGGACGCCACAGCAAAAAATACCTGCTGGCGACGCTGTATTTCACCCGCGCGCTGGTGGTGATGGCGTTTGTCATGAATCCGCTGTCGGAGACCAGCGTGTATCTGTTTTCCAGCGCCATCGGTTTTTTGTGGCTGGGCACCGCGCCCATCACCAGCGCCCTGATCGCGCAGATTTTCGGTGTGCGCTACCTGTCCACCTTAAGCGGCTGCGCCTTTATGTTTCATCAATTCGGCAGTTTTCTCGGCGTGTGGCTGGGCGGGCGCATCTTCGACAGCACCGGCTCCTACACGCTGATGTGGTGGATCACCATCATCGCCGGTTTCGTCGCGGCATTGCTGGTGTTGCCGGTGAACGAGCGGCAGATCCCGCGCAACGCTACCGCCGCTGCGTGATTGACAGTAGCTACGACTTCAAAATCCCGCCGCAAAAGGCACACGGGATAGACGCTCTCGACGATCAAGCCGCCGGTCGCGCCGCTTCATCGCGCAGCCAGCCGCGAAACGCGGCCACCGCCGGACGCTCATCCGCGTGCGCGCCGCACGCCATGTAATAGGCATCGGGCAGCTTCACCATCAGATCAAACGGCGCCACCAGCTTGCCGCTGGCGAGCTCCTCCGCCGCCAGCACCGGCATGCTGGCGAGCACCCCCACGGCGTCGATCGCCGCCTCGAATGCCAGCACGGCATGACTGAAATGCGGCCCCTTGTTGGCATCCACACCGGCCACACCCGCCGCCTCCAGCCACACCTGCCAAAACGCGGCATTGTCGTAGAGCTCGCCGGTATCGTCGTGCAGCAACAAGTGATGCTTCAGGTCCGCCGGCGTCTTTAGCGGGTGCGGATGCTCCGCCGCAACCAGCTTGGGGCTGCAAATCGGCGTGATACTTAACTCGATCAGCCGTTCAATCTTGAAATCAGGCACATGGCCGCGGCCATAGAAGATGGCGACATCGGAATCCGCGAGCCAGGCTTCCACCGTGGCGCGCTCGGCGACATCGCCTTTGCCATCGACGCTGACGCGGCGCATGCGGGCCGAGATATGCACGTCAATTTCAGGGTGCGCGGCAATAAACCGATGCAGGCGCGGCATCAGCCAGCGCGACGCAAACGACGGCGCCGCACTGACGGTAAGGGAGCCGCCGCCTTGCTGCTTGCGTAGCAGCGCCACTGCCTGCGCCAGGCAATCGAAGCCTTCACCAAGCTTGGGCAGCGCGGCCTTGGCCACGTCGGTCAATTCCAGCGCACGGTTATAACGATGAAACAACTGCACGCCCAAGTAATCCTCCAGCGTGCGTATCTGATGGCTGACCGCCGCCGAGGTTACGTTTAGCTCGAGCGCAGCGTTTTTGACGCTTAAATGCCGAGCGGCCGCCTCAAATGCCTTGAGCGAGTTAAGCGGTGGAAGTCGGACTGGCATGATTTATTATCTTTAGTTTATCTAACTTGATCCATCAACAGATGTAGCTTGATGCAATGCAACATTTTAACCAGAATACAGTCTACATTGGTGTAGTAAGTAATTGATATTAAATCTGTAATATTTAATACAGTGTATCAATTACTGATTGTGCAAAAAGGATACTTATCATGGAAAAGACGATTAAAACGCTGAATAGTTCAATGTTATATAGAAAAATTGACGAACTGGGACTGACGAGCAGCGCTCGGGCCGAGGCCGTTGCCGCATTGGACGCCGCCGACCGCTTGGGCGATGGGATTTACTGGGTGTTCGAGAAAATCCACCGCGTCACCGCCTTTCTGGGATCGAACGCGAAGCTCAAGCATCAGTAACCTGACCTGACACCGCATCGGGGCAGGGCCGCCTCAGTCCGCCTCAGTCCGCATCAGGCCGCCTCGGTTGGGTGTAGAACCGCACGCAGTTCTTTAAAGAACCCGGCGAGTCAGCGGCTTGTTAATTGGCTTTGGCCGGCGGCGACTCGCCGGATTCCGGCGGCGCGGCAGGCGTTGCCACCGCCACCGGAGGCACGGGCGGGGGCTGCGTTGCACGCACGCGATCAAACTCACCGAGAATCATATCGGTCAGATCACTGGGCAAGGGCACCAGCCGCTGACGTAGCACGGACGCCATCTGCTCACGCATGTCGATGGGCATTTTTTCGTATTCTTCGCGCGCCTCGTTAGCGATGCTGCGTTTTTGCGTGAACGACAGCGTGTTAAGCCGCTCATGCGCCTGCCGCACCGCTGAAGCCGTCAGCGCGAGATCGGCAATGATCGAGGGCACCGCCGCGGCATTTTTCGGATCGGCAATGATGCTGCGAACACTGGCGTGAACTTCGCCGCGCTGCGCTGGGGTCAAATGCACAAAACCTTCGTCGATCAGGCGGCGCAATTGCGCGTCGTCGAATCCGGCGAACGGCACGCCGGGCAGCGAGCGCGCCGCAGCCGGCGTGCGTGCCGCGGACTCCACCGCGCGCTCCACGGCGCTTTCGATAGCCGCGGAAATAATTTTGTCGCGCAACAGGCGCAACAACAACAGGGTCAGGGGATCAGCGGCGAAGGCAGGCGTGCAAAATACTGCCAGCACTAGGGCGGCGCAGACACGCCGGGCACGATGCATTGCATCAAACATATTTCCTCGCACGCGATTTTTGCAGCGCAGAATTATTGTAAGCCGCTGTTTTAATGGCAAAAATACACCCGCTGGCGCGAATGTCAAGCCATCACGGCACGCACGCCGACTCGCCGGCAGATGCACTGCCTTAATACCCGCCATTAATCCAAAAGGGGAAGACGCGCCCCCCCCGATGATCTACCTGCGCCGCATCTCCTGCATGTTCCGCGCGTACTGCCCATCCTTGCGTTTCAGCGCCCGGGTCACCGCTTTGGTCGCGCCAAAGGTGGGAATGATCGCTGAATGTTTACCCGCGCCGCCGATTACCGCGATCAAAATATTGGCGGGGTTATGCACCATCGGCACCGGCGCATCCATGCCGGCGTTTTTGTAGACCGAGGCAAAGGCCACGCGAAACCGCCGCTCGATGTTTTCCCTGGAGAACGTGCCCAGCGGCAGCTTCGCGTGCTCGGCGATAAATTTTCGTGCTTCGTTTTTGCCGATGCCGTCATTGGCGATAGTCGCGGCGTGTTCGGGGCCCATCACGATCAGCGGCATGGCATCCGGGTAAAACACATCGTTGCTGCCGGTGGAGATCAGCGTGCCTGCAATCGTCTTGAGGATGCCCGCGCCGGAAATGCTTTCATGATCGTTCACATTGTGCGGCGGCTCCGCGCCGACTACGGTGACGCAGGTGGCGTCTTTGGGGAACCCCCGTTCGACATGCAGCGGCGCCCACGGATTGTCCGCTTCGTTTTCCGCCACGCAATAGGAATATTTGCTCGGCGCGCCGAAGGTGGACATGTCGCCCAACCCCGGAATCGCGCCGCCGATGTTCAACAGGATCAGCCGTATCGCGCGCCCGATGGTGGCGTTGCTGTGCGTGCCGGGGCCGAATGCGTTGTGACCGCTGTTCATGCCCAGCTCGATCGCGCCCGGCCCGTTAACAATCATCAAGGGCGCGCACGGGTGCGTGGTCGCCTGCAAACCGTAGAGATTAAACGCCTCGTCGCACATCGCCTCGACCGCCAGCACGATCAGCGGAAAATATTCCGGCTTGCAACCCGCCATCACCGCATTCGCCGCCAGCCGCAACGGCGTGGCTTCGCCGTATCGCGGCGCAATTTTGGCCACCGGCTCGTTCCATGGACGGTCGCAATACTCCAGCATCGCGGCAACCCGGCCTTCGGTGGGCGGAATCAACGGCAGGCCGTCGCCCCAGCCTTTTTCCATATACAGCTCGTTGATAGCGAAGAAGTCATCCTTGGTCTCCAGACTGCTGCCGGGCGCTTTTAATAAATCGGACAGCTCACTCACATCACTCATCGCACATGTTCCTTAATCAGTTTCACGAATTCCGGGATCGCGACTTCGGCGCGCCCTTCGACTTTCTCCAGCGAGATGCCGCCCAGCGGATGCGGGATCACGATCAGCGGCAAGTCCGGCACGCCGAACACACGCGACTGCGCGCGGCCCAACTTGAGAAACGGATCAGTGCAGATCACCGCCGTCACCAGACCGCGCTTACGCAACTCTGACATGTCGTGGACACTCCACGACGTGCAGGAGCCTCAATCGGCCATGGCGCTGATGACGCAGTCCGCCTCCGCGGTGAATTGATCGAGCAACGCTTTTTCAGCAGGTAGGGACGGCGACGGTTTACGCAACGCCACCACCGACGCCACTTTCATTTGCGCCTTCACGCCCTCAACGATGAACTTGAGCAAATGATCCGCATTGCCTTTGCTGTTGTCGAGGATGCCCAGGCGAATGCCGCCCGCCTGGAAATCACGTTGTTTGCCCGCCGCCGCCGCGACCGGCGGCGGCGCCTCCGGTATCACCAATCTGACCAGCGAATTCATCAGCCGCTCCTTCCTGTACATGGGAAACGGCGGACTTTAACGTATGCGGCGGGCGCCCGCAAACGCGGCGCGCGCCTGACCATAACCCGGAGGCAGCGCCGCCCCCGGCAGGCGGCTGCGCGGCGCCGTCAGCCTTCAAGCTGCGCGAGATATTCCAGCAGGCGCGCAGCGCTGGCGAATCGGTCATCCGGGCGCTTGGCGAGCAGTACGTCCAGCAACTCCTGATAACGCGCGAGCCCCACGCCCAAGCGGGGCGGCGCATCGTAAATATGCTGGTGGACCAGGGCAATCGGCGTGGCGGCCGTGAAAGGCCGATGCTTGACCAGCATTTCATAAAACAGGATGCCCAGACTGTATAAATCGGAGCGGCCATCCAGCGCATCCCCCCGTCTGCGCTGCACGATTAAGCATGAGGTATCGGCCCTGCACATCGATCAGCCTGACTTCATCGGGGATGGCGTCCAGCAGAGTGCACAAGCGCTGCTCTAACTCAGAGTGCGCGATTTCCAATTCAATGCGCGCGCGCTGCAATGCCCGTTGATCCTGCCTGTGTTGCGTGGCAACGGCTGCGAGCAACATCCCGCAAACGCTAACCGCCATCAGATATAACTGCATCAGCAGGATGTGGTGCTCCGGCGCATACGGCGCATACGGCACATACGGCCCGACACCCGCCAGCGTACGGTTCCAGGCCATCGCCATCAGCAACATTACCGCCAGCGCCATGCCGAACAGTCCGAAGCGCATCCCCACCCACAGCAAGGGCAACACTGTCAGGTAGACCAGCGAGAGGCTGCTACTGAACACCCAATAAACCGCGGCTGCCAGCACCACCGCCAGCAAAGCGGCCTCGGCCCAGCGCCGATCAACGCACCCGGCACGGCGGCCAGGCTGACCACCGCGAAAACCGCCAACCGAGAGCCGGTGGCGATCATGTTTGCCGGCGGACGCGCATCACCGCATCAACGGCCCACGCGGCGTCGGCGCCGGCGATCAGCGGATTGATCTCCACTTCGGCCAGTTGATCCGCGTGGTCGGCGATCAGGCGCGACAAGCGGCTCACGGCATCCGCCAGCGCGTCGATATCGCAGGCCGGCAGCCCGCGATACCCTTGCAGCATACGCGCACCCTTGAGACTGAGCACCAGCTCGCGCGCGGCAGCCGCATCGAACGGCGCATAACGGCGCACCACGTCCCTGAATAACTCTGCATACACGCCTCCCATGCCCACCATTATCAGCGGGCCGAACGAGGGATTGTTAAGCGCGCCGACAATCAGCTCGACGCCCTGCGCCATGACCTCGATCAGCCAGCCGCGTATGCGCGCGTTCGGCGCATAGTCTGCGACACTTTGTCGCATATCGTTAAGTATCTGTTTTAATTGAAAAATATTTTCTATACCGAGGCGAACCCCGCCTGCTTCGGTTTTATGTGGAAGGTCGGGGCTGACCACTTTAAGCGCCACCGGGAATGCTATATCGAGCGCATCCAACGTGCCTTCGTCGCCCGCCGCCACAAACCAGCGCCGCGGAGTAGTAATGCCATAGGCTTCAAGGCAGGCTTTGCTCTGCACTTCGTCGAGCGCGTCCGCCGCCGTTCGCGTTGTCGTATTCGACAGCGACAGCGACAGTGGCAGTTTCACGTGATCGGGATGACCGTGTTTGCCCTGCGCCAAGCCTTCGCACTTGCGCGTGAATTCATTCAGCGCCGAGGCCGCGTACACCAAGCGGCCGGGCGCTTCGAAGCAGGGTACGTTCGCCGCCTCCACCGTCGGCAGCCATGCCGCCGACTCACGCGGAGTGCTGGTCAAACTGATCAGGATGGGTTTGTCGCTTGCGTGGGCCGCCGCCGCGAAATGTTGCGCCCACAGCGGCGCATCATGCCCCGGGTACGAGCGCAAAAACAGCATGTCCACATTCGGATCATCCAGCACAACCTGCGTGGCGGCGCTGAATTCGGCTTCTTTTTGCGCGATGCCCGCCGTGACATCAATTGGATTGGCGGTGGAGGCAAAATCCGGCAGCAGCGGCTTTAACGCGGCGAGCGTCGGCGCGCTCAACGCGGGCAGCGTGAGATTCGCCTGCTCGCAGGCATCGGTGAGCAACACGCCCGCGCCGCCGCTGGTGGTGACGATGGCCGCGCGGTTGCCGCGCGGACGCTTGCGCGAGCGGAACACGCGCGCGCAATCGATCAAATCATAAATCTCGCGGATCTCGACAAAACCGCCTTCACGAAATGCATCGCGGTAATAATCGTAGTCCTCGGTGAGATTGGCGGTGTGCGACACCGCCGCGCGGCTGCCCGCACGCGTGTTGCCGACTTTCCACACCGCGATGGGCTTGCCGATTTCAAGCGCGCGGCGGCCCAGCGCGCGCAAGCGGCGGCCGTCGTTGATGCCTTCCATGTACACGGCAATCAAATGC
>JANPOH010000048.1:0-2126 GCA_031427895.1 Betaproteobacteria bacterium | reverse complement strand
CTGACCGGAGCCGGCGATGCGTATGAACACCTTAACCGTTGCTGAACTTAAACGCCGCGGCATGGCCGCGATCGAGGACGGTCTGCGCCGCGGGCCAGTACATATCGTCAAACGCAACCGGGCGGCGGCGGTCGTGTTGTCCGAGGACGACTATCAGCGGTTAACGCATGGCAAGGTTGCGGCGCCCGCGGGATTGAGTGCTGTTCAGTGGTTGCTCTCGCAGCCCGCCACGGGTAAGCGCAGCAAAGCAAAGATCGATGCCGGACTCAAGGCCGAGCGCGCCTGGTGATTGCTTTCTTCGATGCCAGTGCATGGGTCGTGTGGCCTCACGAAGCTGCTACGCCTCAGTTCGCCTTCGCCCCCGAATCCTTCACCGCCTGCCGCCACTTGGTGATTTCACGGCTGACGAATTCGCGTGCGTCCTTGCCCGTCTGAAACTCCGGGTCAAAACCGTTATCGACGAGGCGCGTGCGGAATTCCGGCACGTTCATCACCTTGGTGAGCACATCGGTCAGCCGCTTGTTGACCGCGGGCGCAATGCCCGCTGGTGCTACGATGAAACGAAACGCTTCGGGGTCCACTTCCGGCAGCCCGATGGCGGCGAACGTGGGCACGTTGGGCAGTTGCGCGAACGGTTTCTTGCCGGTGAGCGCGAGCGGGATCATTTGCCCCGCCTGTATCTGCGGCAACACCGAACCCGGCACCGCGAAGGTGAGATCGGTGTGCCCGCCGAGGATATCGAGTATCGCCGCGCCCGCGCCCTTATACGGTATGTGCAGCAGGTTGATTTTCGCGGCGGTATTGAGCATCGCTATCGTGAGGTGACTCGATGATCCTATGCCGGCGGATGCGCCCTTGATCTTGCCGGGGTTTGCACGCGCCGCCGCAATCAGCTCCTGAATCGTGCGAACCTTGAGGCCGGGATGCGTGACCAGCACCGTCGGCGACGTGGCGATGATCGCGACAAAGGTGAAATCGCGGTCGGCGTCGTACGGCAGCTTGTCGGCGAAGCCCGGATTGATGGCAAACGCAGTATCCATCATGCCGAGCGTGTAGCCGTCCGCCGGCGACTTGGCGACGATCTGCGTGCCGAGGATGCTGCCCGCGCCGCCGCGGTTATCGACCACGATTTGCTGGCCGAGCAGATCGCTCATGCGCGGTGCGACGAAGCGCGCCAGCAAGTCGGTACCGCCGCCGGCGACAAAGGGCACGACCATGCGGATGGGGCGCGCGGGATAAGCGGCATCGGCGGCGTGTGCGCCCGGCATGGGGAGTGACAGCAACGCGCCCAGTGCGAGGAGAATTCGGAATCCACCACGGTTTCGTTTCATGCCGAACCCCATTAAAAAAATGTTTAAAAACAAATACTTACATTGATATTACCGCTGCACGTATCGCTCCAGCACTGCACGATCAATCTCAATCCCCAACCCCGGCGCCTGCGGTATCACCACGATGCCGTGCTGGTGCGTGATCGGCTCCTTCGCCAGCTCGGTACGCAAGGCATTCTCGCTCATGTCGTATTCAAGCAGCGTGGGGAACGGCTCGTGCGCGCGCGGCGAATCCGGCAGCGCCGCCAGCAAGTGCAGCGTCGCGGCCAAGCGTATCGCGGTGCCGAACATATGCGGCAGCACGCGCACGTGGTTGGCGCTCGCCATCGCCGCGATCTTGCGATATTCGGTAATGCCGCCGCAGATGCACACATCCGGCTGAATAATATCCAGCGCGCGCTCCTGCACCATGCGGCGAAACGCGCGATGGCCGCGCAGTTGCTCCGCGCCGGAAATTCGCACCTTCAAGGCGCGGCGTATCTCGATGTAGCCTTCAACGTCATCGGAACTGATCGGCTCCTCGAACCACAGCAGATTATTTTCCACCAGCCGTTGCCCCACCGCGATGGCCGAGCCGCGGTCATAGGCGCAGTTGGCATCCACCGCGAACAGGATGTCATCGCCAATGGCGCGGCGCACAGCGGCCACGTTTTTGATGTCGTAGTCGGGGCCGAAGCCCACTTTCATTTTCATCGCCTTGAAGCCGGCATCGACGTAGCCCTTGGCTTCCGCGACGAGTGCCGCCGTGTGGTCGGGCACATCGCGGCGAAATAGCCCCGTCGCGTACGCCGGCAC
>JANPOH010000047.1:0-4906 GCA_031427895.1 Betaproteobacteria bacterium | reverse complement strand
GCAGATGCACCACCGCCGTGCTGGATGGGCGCTCGGCGTACATGCCCAGATGCAGAAACGCTTCTTTCGACGGCGCATCGCCGCTCACGAGTTTGCCGTTGCTGTCCAGCCGCGAGATTCTTGCGGGGTCGAGGCGTCCGAGGCACGAATGGGTGGGCGTCAGCAAATAACCATCGGCGAGTTTGACGCTGATATTGCCCGCGCTGCCGTGCGCCAAGCCCCGGTCGTAGAGCGACTTGCCGAGCTCGGCCATCTGCTCGCGCGGTTGATTTTGGTTGAGGGTCATAGGTTTTCTGGTTAAGTCGATCAACTCCAACACCGTCGTTCCCGCGCGGACGGGTACCCATAACACCGTGCCACTTGAGACGGGCGCACGATTCCCGCCTGCGCGGGAATGACGAGGGGAAGACTTTCGCGAATTTATACTTTGATTTGTAGTTTCCGGCTACTCATTGCAACACCTGAAAAGCCTTCACAAAAAAATCTTCCGCACCGAAGTTACCGGATTTCAACGCCAGTGCGACCGGCTGATCGCCCATGCTCAAGGTCCACGGCACGCCGGGATCGATCTGCGGGCCGATGTGCAACGCCTCGATGCCCAGCGCCTGCACCACCGCGCCCGACGTTTCGCCGCCCGCCACCACCAGTTGATCGACGCCCGCATCCACCAGCCCGCGCGCGATCTTCGCCAGCGCGGCCTCGATCAATTGCCCGGCGGCATTCGCCCCCAATCGCGACTGTATCGCCTGCACTGCCGCCGGTTCCGCCGTGGAGTAGATCAACACCGGCCCCGCGGCCAGCAACGGCCTTGCCCAATTCACCGCGTGTTCGATTTCGGCCCCGCCCGCGGCCAGCCTCATCGCATCCAGCGCACGCGCGGCGGCGCCCTGTTTGATGAAATACGCCACCTGCGCGTTGGTCGCCGGTGAACAACTGCCGGAGACGATGGCGCGATAACCGTTGCAACGCGGCAGCGTGGCGGCGCCGGCGCCGGTGAGCGCAAAATTTTGCGGCAAGCCCAGCGCCACGCCCGACCCCGCGACGACCAGCGGCATGCCGCTGACGGCCTGCCCCAGGCGCATCAGGTCATCGTTGCTGATTGCATCCGCTATCGCCACCATCACGCCCGCCGACTTGAGCGCCGCCATGCGCGCGCGTATCGCGTGCGGCCCGCGCGCGACCTCGGCATAGTCGATCAGCCCCACTTTGCTTTTCATCTGCGCCTGCAACACGCGCAGCAGATTCGCGTCACGCATCGGCGTCAGCGGGTGATCGCGCATGCCCGATTCATGCAGCGGCACATCGCCGACAAACAGGTTGCCCTTGAACACGGTGCGCCCCGCTTCGGGAAACGCCGGACACACGAGGGCGAAATCACAGGCCAGCGCCGCCATCAGCGCCTCGGTGACGGGGCCGATGTTGCCTGCGGGCGTGGAATCAAAGGTGGAGCAAATCTTGAAATAAATCTGTTTACAATCATGATGTTGCAACCATTTCAGCGCGGCCAGCGATTGCGCCACCGCGTCCGTCGCCGCAATGGTGCGCGACTTCAGCGCCACCACCACGGCATCGACTTCGCCGCCCACGGGCGAGCGCGGCACGCCCACCGTCTGCACGGTACGCAGGCCGCCGCGCGTAAGATTGTTGGCGAGATCGGTGGCGCCGGTGAAATCGTCGGCGATGCAGCCCAGCAACATGGTCCCGCGCCCTCCCGGCTAGACAAAAAACCGGCTGAAATGCTCAACCATCCGATCCGGCATTTCTTCCTGCATGTAATGCCCGCAGTTCATCGCATCGGTCGCGACAATATTGCTCGCATACTGCCGCCAGATAGTCAGAAACTCGGCCGCCCGCTCCGGCGAGTGCCCGCGCGCGCCCCACAGCAGCATCAGCGGCATCGCCAGCTTTTTGTCCTTGTCGGCGGTGTCCATGACGAAATCGCAGGTGGCCGTGGCGCGGTAATCACGGCACGAGCCGGTGATGGTTTTCAACGTATAGCAGCGGATGTATTCCGCCATTGAACGGAAACTGTAGTTCATGTGATCCGCGCCCGGCTCCGGCAGCGAGCTGTCACCGTAGCCGCGCAAATCCGGCAGGATCACGTGATAATGCTGCGCCAGCCGCGCGGCGATTTTGTACCAGCAGGCATGGTTCTGCGGATTGCCGTGTACCAAAAGTAACGGCGGACCCGATCCAATTTTCCCGCCGTGGCGCAGGCGTATCACCGCGCCGCGCGTGCGTACATCCACGTGCTCAAAGCCGGGAAAATGCGCCGCCACTTCCGCGCTGCCCCAGCGCGTGGGGTCACGCGCGGAATCCTCCGCCGTCGCGGCGGCCATGGTCATCAAAGTCATATTTTCTTTCGCCGTTGGATTGCTTGTTGGGGGCGCATTGATTATTGTGTCGGGGCGAATTTTAACAAGGCCACAAGGAACCCCCATGAAGATTCTCGTACTCCCCGGCGACGGCATCGGCCCTGAAATCACTCAGGCGACGCTCACGGTGCTCGACCGCGCCAACGCCAAATTCAAACTTGGTCTCGAATGGGATCAGCGCGACATCGGGCTGGCCGCCCTGAAAAGCAAAGGTTCCACCTTGCCGGACGACGTGATGGAAGCCGCGCGCCAAGCCCCCGGCATCATCCTCGGCCCGGTGGATCACCTGATTTATCCGCCACGCGAGCAGGGCGGCATCAATCCTTCGGGCGAGTTTCGCACCAAGCTTGATTTGTTCGCCAACATCCGTCCGGCCATTTCGCGCATGGGCGTCGGCCTCACCGGCAAGCCGATTGACCTGGTGATTTTCCGTGAATGCACCGAGGGTTTTTATTCCGATCGCAATATGTTCATGGGCCGCGGCGAGTTCATGCCCACCGAAGACATGGCGCTATCCGTACGCAAAGTCACCGCGCGCCAATGCGAGCGCATCACGCGCGTGGCGTTCGACTGGGCGCGCAAGCGCCGAAAAAAAGTCACCGCCGTGCATAAGGCCAATGTGTTTCACATCTCCGACGGCTTGTTTTTGCGCGAGGTACGCAAAGTCGCCAAGGAATACCCCGACGTCGAACTCGACGAAAAAATCGTCGATGCCATGGCCGCATTGCTGGTGCGCCACCCCGACCGCTTCGACTGCATCGTCACCGGCAATATGTTCGGCGATATTTTGTCCGACGAAGCCTCCGAGATTTCCGGCGGCCTGGGTCTCGCCGCGTCCACCATGGCGGGCGACGACGCCTGCTGCGCGCAAGCCCAGCACGGCTCCGCGCCCGACATCGCGGGTATGGACAAAGCCAACCCCACCTCGCTGATATTGTCCGCCGCCATGCTGCTCGACTGGTTGAGCATCCGTCACAAACGCGCCGAGTTTGATGCCGCCGCCAAAGCCATCGATGCGGCCATCAACACCGCGCTGCAAAAACCGGAAACCCGCACGGCGGATATCGGCGGCACGCTGGGCACGCAGGCATTTGCCAAACATGTGGCATCGCTCATCTAAAATATCCCAATTAAAACAATATGTTACAAAGCCGAATTGATGCGGACGCACTGATCAACTTCTGCACCGCCGTCTACGCCAGTGCGGGCTTACCCGAGGCGGATGCGCGCCTCGTCGCCGACACGCTGGTACAAGCCGACCTGTGGGGCCACCAATCGCATGGCGTACTGCGGCTCGGCTGGTATCTCGACCGCATCCGCAACGGCGTAATGAAGCCGGTGACCACGCCGGAATTCGTGGTCGATGCCGGCGCGATTGCGGTGATCGATGCCCATGACGGCGTAGGCCACGTAGCAACGATGTTGGCGACCAACGAAGCCATCCAGCGTGCGAAACAACACGGTATCGGCGCGGTGGCGGTGCGCAACTCCAATCACTTCGGCACCTGCATGTATTACACGCGCCGCGTAGCGGCGGCGGGCTGCACGGCCATGCTCACCAGCAACGGCGGCCCGGCGATGGCACCGTGGGGCGGACGCAAAAAAATCATCGGTACCAATCCCTTTTCGGTGGCCGCGCCGGTGAGCGCCGACAACTCGCTCGCGCCCTTCGTGGTCGATATGGCCGCCACCGGTGTTGCACGCGGAAAAATTTATCTCGCGCGCAACAAAAACCTGCCGATCCCGCTGGGTTGGGCAATCAATCAAGCGGGTGAGCCCACCACCGATCCGCAAGAGGCCATCGACGGCATCATCCTGCCGATGGCCGAACATAAAGGCTACGCCATCGCCGCGATGGTGGACATGCTATCCGGCGTATTAAGCGGGAGCGGCTTTTTATCAGCCGTACACAGCCCCTACAAAACCGCCGAAAAAAGCAACTGCGGCCACCTGATGATTGCGATGGATATCAGCAAGTTTCAGCCGCTGGAACAATTTCACGCGCGCATGCAGGCATTCACCAGCGAAATCAAAGCCGTACCGCCGGCCAAGGGATTTGACGAAGTGTTTTATCCGGGCGAGATGGAGAACAACAGTGACGCGACATTGCGGCGCGAGGGATTGTTGTTGCCGGAAGATACGGTTGCGGATTTGCGGCGGATTGCGAAAGAAACCGGGTTGGGGGCGAAGCTGCCGCTGTAGGTGCCCGTCTATACGGATTTGGCGTGCGCCTTCACATACTCACGAAGGACGGCGTTTATGCGGCTCTGATAGCGCTTGCCGGTGGCCTTGAAAAAATTCAACACATCCGCGTCCACGCGCAGGGTGATCTGCTGTTTGTTTTCCGCGGGCGCTAAGGCACCCGGTCTTGTCCATTGCACGGCGCCGCTTTGCTTGGGAATATCGCTGCAATCAATGGCGCAATCCGGCATGGCAGCCACGGCCGCCAAGCGCTTGCGTCGAGCAGCACTTGGGGGTTTAGGGTTTTGGTATCCCGTTTAAATTTCACGGTATTGCGCTACGTTTTTCCG
>JANPOH010000046.1:0-8269 GCA_031427895.1 Betaproteobacteria bacterium | reverse complement strand
CGCGGTCGGCACGGGTCACGATCACCGCCGCCGCGCCGTCCGACACCAGCGCGCAGTCAAGGCGTTTAAGCGGCGAGGTAATCATCGGCGAATCGAGCACGTCCCGCACCGTGAGCGGCCGGGTCATGTGCGCGTTGGGGTTGAGCAAGGCGTGCCCGCGTATCGCCACCGCCACTTCGGCCATCTGTTCTTCGGTGGTGCCGTATTCATGTCGGTGCCGCTGCGCGATCAGCGCATAGCTCGACGCCACCAGCGGGCCGTAAGGCGCCTCGAACTGCGGATGCGCCGCGCCGGATTCAGCCATGGTCTGCACCGCCGACGCGCGCGTTTTGTTGGTCAGCAGATTCTGCCCCGCCACGCACAGCACGGTGTGGCATTGGCCGGACGCAATCGCCATCGCCGCGTGGTGAATCATCGCGCAGCCCGACGCACCCGCCAGATCGAGCGTGGACAAATAAGCGGGCCGCACGCCGAGAAAACTCGCCACCACGCCGCACGGCATGTTCCACGGCTCGACGCGCACCGGCGTGGTTATCAGGCCGTCGATATCCGCCAGCGTGAGTCCGGCATCGGCGAGCGCGGCATGCGCCGCATCGCTTTGCAACTGCAGCGCACTGCGATCCGGCGCCTTGCCGACGCGGCTTTCGCCGATGCCGGCGATACGTGCGCCCGCCAAATTCATGGGCTGCGCTTTAACACATCGCGCGCAATCAACATGCGCTGCACTTCGGACGAACCTTCACCGATGCGGTAATGACGCACATCCCGATACATGCGTTCGATGGGGTAGCCCTGCACTATCCCCATGCCGCCGTGGATCTGCACCGCGCGATCCGCCACACGCCCTACCATCTCCGAGCAGTAGAGCTTGCACACGCTGGGCGCCGTGCCGACGTCCTTGCCGGCATCAATCTGGCGCAGCGTTTCATACACCATCGCGCGCGCGGCCACGATGTCCACTTCGGAATCCGCCAACATCCACTGAATCGCCTGCCGTTCGGCGAGCGGCTTGCCGAAGGTGACGCGCGTTTTCGCATACGCGGCGGACATTTCCAGCAGGCGATCCGCCGTGCCGATGCACGAACACGATACCGCCATGCGACCGTCGCGCAGCGACTCCTTCGCCAGATCGAACCCTTGGCCCGGTTTGCCGAGCACGGCGCTGTCCGGCACGCGGCAATTGTCGAATTCAATTTCGGCGAGCTTGATCACGTCCGAGCCCATGGTGGTATCCACGCGCGTGATGTTAAAACCCGGCGTGCCGTGATCCAGCAAAAACGCAGTGACGCCGCCGCGCGTGCGCTTGACCGGATCGGTGATCGCGATCACGGCAATGAAATCCGCCTCGTGCGCGCCGTTGATGTAATGCTTGCGGCCGTTGATAACCCAGCCGCCGTCCACTTTATCCGCGCGCGTCGTCATCGCCGAGTTGTCGGAGCCGCCCGCCGGCTCGGTCAGCGCGAACGCCGTGCGCTTGGAGCCATCCATCAAGCCCGTCAGGTAGTTGCCGCGCTGTTGCGGCGTGCCGTGACGCGCAATCGCGATCGGCGTCAATCCGCCGCCGCCGCTCGCCAGCAACCCAAAAACGCGGTGCGAGCGGCTGAATTCTTCGAGCATCAGGCAATAGGGAAACAAGCCCATGCCCGCGCCGCCCACATCCACCGGCAGCCGCATCGCCAGATAGCCCTGCTTGCCCAGCAACGGCAGCACGTGCGGCGGCAACTCGCCCGTGGCGTCGATGGTGTTTTCCAGCGGCGCCAGTTCCGCCTTGACGAATTTACGCAGCGCATCGCGCATCTGCGTCAACTCGGGCGTCAGTTCAAAGTGCATCTCATTCCCCTCCTGCCGCGCGATACGCCGCCATGTCGCGCTCGGCTTGTTCCAGCGCGGCGCGCATGGGTTTACGCAGCCAGGCTTTGCTTGCCGCGATCGCCCGCGGATTTTTTGTCATCCACTCACGCGCCCGTTTTTCGGCCTGTGCAACAACCTCGGCGTTCGGCACGACCGCACGAATCAAGCCGTGCCGCTCGCCTTCCGCTGCGCTCATGCGCCGCCCGCTTTGCACCAGGTCATACGCCAACGCGCCGCCGATCAACGGCGCCAGTATCGCCAGCCCGGCCAGCGGCGGCGTGCCAAGATCAATTTCCGGCAGCGCGAACGAGGCCGAGTCCGCCGCCACGATCACATCAGCCAGCGCCGCGATCATAAAACCACCGCCGCTCGCCACGCCATTCACCGCGGCCACCACCGGCTTGTCAAAATCCACCAGCGCCATCAGCACTGCGAAGAACGCGGCGGAACGCGCCTGGCGAAATTCGTCCGCCGCCATGGTTGCCATGGCAGAGGCCTGACGCACATCCACGCCGCCGGAAAAAACGCGCTCGCCCGCGCCGGTAATCAGCACTCCGCGCACCGCCGCGTCACCGCGCGCATGGCGCAGCACCTCGGCCAGACCGCGCGTCATTTCAATCGTCAGCGCGTTGGCTTTTTGCGCGCGGTTCAGCGTGATGCAAAGCAGGCCATCACGCTTCTCCAACAGCAGTTCATCAGGTAAATTGTTCATATAAAACAAATAGTTACGTTTAAAACTTTAAAACCCCGCCGCTACTTATGACACTCCCACTGATACAGCTCGTCCAACGTCGTGGCCTTCTCGATCGACCACACCAACTCAAGCACGCGGTCGCATTTCGCGCGGCCCACCATGGGTTCGCAGTTGGAGCGAAACTTGTGCGCGAGGTCTTCGTCGGTCATCGGGTTTTCCACTTCACCCTTGGGGTTTAACACGCGCTGCTCGAACGACTGCCCATTCATCAACGTGACCTTCGCCACGCCCGAACGGCAGCCCGGATAGATACGCTCGCATTCGGCATCCACGCCCGCGGTGGTGACATTTATCAAACGCTGCACCTCGGCGCTCTGAATGTTCGCCTCGTCATACGTGCCCACCGTCACTTCACCATACATCATCGCCAGCGCGGCGCTGACCGGCGCGCTCATCTGGGCGTCGAGCAGGCTGTGCGCGTGCCGGTGATCGTGGCCGCGCGCGCCGACTTCATACAGGCCGACATCGATGCGCGCCACGTTCGCCGGTTGGATGGCGTGCCGATGACGCAAATCACGCACCGCGTCCAGCGCCGCATGGAAATGCCGGCACGCGGGATAGGGCTTGAAATAAATGTTGGTGATGTCAAACCGCTCACCCAGCGCCTCGCACATGCGCCCCCACGCCGCATCCTCGCCCGCCATCACATTAAATAAACCGTGTTTGCCTTCCAGCACCTGCTCCGGCCCGGTCAGCCCGCGCTTCGCCAGCTCGGCGCAGGTGATGCCGTCGCGCGCCGCCTTGCCGGGGTGTATGCGTTTGACTTCCGCGCCGCCAAATAAATACTCGCGCAGGCCCGATGCAAAGCTGCCCGCGATGCCCATCGCGTCGAGCGTGGTTTTCGCATCCAGATGCAGCAGGCGCGACACGCCCGCCGCCGCGCCCAGCACGCCAGCCGTCGGCGTATTGTGAAAGCCGCGCCGCGCCGACGTGGGATGCACCGTGGCGGCGATGCGCGCGGTGACGTCATACGCGGCGACGCCCGCGGCGATCACGTCCTTCGCGCTGGAACTGTGTTTTTCCGCGATCGCCAGCAGCGCCGGAAATACCGCGCCCGCCGGATGCACCGAGCCGCGCGTAAAGCCATCGTCGAAATCCAGACCGTGCGTGCTGGTGCCGTTGACAAATGCGGCGTTGGGGCACGACAGCCGCGCCTGCGTGCCCATCACCGCGGCTTCTTTCGCCTGATCCCAACTCGACACATAGTCAAACACAATCTTCGTCGGCGCCATGCGGGAACCGGCGATCGCGCAGGTCAGATAATCCAGCAGCGCGCGCTTGAACGCATGCACCGCGTTGGCGGGCAACTGGTCGTAGGTTAACGCCGATGCGTATTCGGCGACTCTTTTGCTGGCGCCAGCGGCTTGTTGCGGATTGTTGCTTGCGGTGTCCATGGTTATCCCCTCGTGGATTTTAACGTCTCATTCAACGCGAATATTCGCCTCGCGCACCACCTTGCTCCACTTCACATGTTCGGCCTTGATGTGCGCCGCGAATTCCTCCGGCGTACTGCCGACGGCCACCGAACCATCCACCGCCAGTCGTTCAGCCGTAGCGGGGGCGCGCAGAATTTTCGCGATCTCGCCTTGCAAACGGTCGATCACGGCGCGCGGCGTGCCGCTGGGCACGGCAATGCCGTTCCACGTGCTGGCGTCGTAGCCCGGCAGCCCGGCTTCGTCGAACGTCGGCACATTCGGCACCGCCGGCGAGCGCTTTTGTCCGGTGACGGCCAGCGCGTTGATCTTGCCGGTGCGTATGTGCGGCACCACCGCCAGCGGCGAACCGAACATCGACTGCACCTGCCCCGCGATCAGATCATTGATGGCGGGCGGCGCGCCGCGATAAGGCACATGCACGATGTTGATTTTGGTCGAAAGCCGCAGCATTTCCGCCGCCAGATGACCGGAGCCGCCCGGTCCCGACGTCGCATAGTTGATCTCGCCCGGTCGCGCGTGCGCGAGTGCGAGAAAATCCTTGAACGTTTTTACCGGCAGCGAGGGATGCGTCATCAGCAGCAGCGGCTGCGTGGTCGCCAGTGTCACCGGCGCAAAATCCCGCTGCGGATCGTAGGGCAGGTTTTTATGAACGTAGACAGACAGCACCATCGTCGTGATGCCGCCGAGGTACAGGGTGTAACCATCGGCGGGCGATTTCGCCGCCAGGGTGGCGCCGATCAATCCGCCGCCGCCAGGACGGTTGTCGATCAGCACATTCTGCCCCCAGACCTCGGACAACCGCTGGCCGATCAGCCGCGCCACGATATCGGTGGGGCCGCCCGCCGGAAACGGCAGGATCAGTTTCAGCGGCTTCGCGGGAAACGGCTGCGCGCCGGCCACTGCCGCCGCGATCAGCAGCGCACCGGCAATGGTGACGCGCGCGAGTCGCATGGTTTTATCGCCCCTTGAACGCCGCCGCGCGCTTTTCCTTGAACGCCGCCACGCCTTCGAGATGATCGTCGGTGAGCTTGGCGATGGCCTGACATAAATTCTCCTGCTCCAGGTGCGCTTCGAGATTGGGCGTGTACATCGACTGGAACATTTTTTTCGCCAATGCCAGCGCAAACGTGGCAGATCCCGCCAGCTCCCGCGCCAGCGCCAGCGCGTTCGACTCAAGCTCTGCATCCGGCACCACGCGGTTGATAAGACCCCACTCGCGCGCCTCTTCCGCCGGCAGCATGCGCGCGGTGTAGACCAGCTCCTTGGCACGCGCGACGCCGAGGCGTTGCACCAGAAAGAAAATCGAGCCGCCGTCGGGCACCAAGCCTATCTTCTTGAAGACTTGGGAGAATTTCGCGGTATCCGAAGCCACAATCAGGTCGCACGCCATGGCAAGCGAAAACCCGATGCCCACCGCCGCGCCGCGCACTGCCGCGATCACCGGCTTTTCCAGATTCACCATGGCGTTAATCATCGCGTGCCGCGTCTGCATGCGCGCACGACCCGCCACCAAGTGGGTGTTGACCATCGTCGTCACATCGCTGCCCGCGCAGAACGCGCGCCCCGCGCTGGTGACGATGACTGCGCGCACCTTGTCGTCGGTTTGAAAGCCGATGAACAGCTCCGTTAAGCGGTTGTACATTTCATCGGTCAAGGCATTCAACTTGTCCGGGCGATTCAGGGTGACGATCGCGATGTTGCCGTCCAGTTTGTATTCAACAGTCACTGCATGTACTCCTTTAAGGTCAAAAGGTTTTTATTTTTCCTTCGGTGGGCGCTGCGAAAAGCGCCGGTTGAAAATAATTTCCGCCAGACGATTCTTCAGCATTTCCACCGAGCCGCCGGCGATCATCCAGCCGCGGCAGCGTTTCAAACAGTATTCGACCAGCGTCTCCTGCGTATAACCGAGCCCGCCCATGACCTGCATCGCTTCGTTGGCCACGTCAAAGCCCGTCTGGTTACACATCAGCTTGGCAATTGCAGTCTCTTCGGCATCGGGAAATCCCTTGTCCGCGTTGGTGGCCGCACGATACAGCAGCAGTTGCGCGGCCTCCAGCTTCATTTTCATGTCGGCGAATTTCCATTGCAGCCCCTGTAATTCGCACAACGGGCGGCCGAACTGTTTGCGCGTGAGCGCGTATTCGCGCGCAAGGTTGAAGCAATAGCGGCCATACGCCAGCGAGCGCGAGGCGTTGCCCACGCGCTCGGCGTTGAAGCCCTGTATCTGTTTTTTGAAACCGCCCGCCGGCAGCAGCACGTCTTCCGGCGGCACATACACATTGTCGAAAAATATCGGCGCCCATTCGTTGCCCGACATAAATTTACCCGGCTTGCCGATGGAGAACCCCGGCGCACTGCGCCGCAGCATCACCGAGCCGATGCCGCCCACGCCCGGCCCGTAGCGCACGTACACCAGATACTGATCCGCGTGCGGGTTGGGAAACACCTTCTGCCCGTTGATACGAAAACCCGCGCCGTCGGGTGTGGCGCTGGTCTGCAAATCGGTGGTGGCCGACCCCGCGCCCGGCTCGGTCATCGCCACCGCGATCACTTCGTCGCCTTTAAGCAAGGGTTGCAGGTAACGCCGCTTCTGATCCGCCGTGGCGAAATGCGCCAGCACGCGGATGGCGCCGAAGTTGCCTTCCTGGATCACATCCGCGCTGCGCGGACACACCAGCGCCACTTGTTCAATCGCCAGCACCGCATCCATCAGCGTGCCGCCGGCCCCGCCATCGGCTTCGGGCAGTGTGATACCGAGCAGCCCCGCCGCCGACATCTTGCGCGCGATGGCGTGCGGAAATTGCGATACCTGCCCGCGCGCCACCGCGCCCTCGGCCAGCTCCTTGCGCGCGAACGCCGCCACGGAATCGCGAAACGCGCGTTGATCTTCGGTTAAATTAAAATCCATGGTGTGCGGGGAATTTGAATGAATCCCGGATGCCGGAACAGGTGTTCCACAGCCGGCATTTTAGACCATCGCGAACCGTGGACCGCAGCGGATTGCGCGTCGCGCCTGATCGGCGCAATATCGTCCATCAATCGTTCCCGACATTGGAGAGCGCCATGACCCGCGTTACCCGCAACCTTCTGATCAGCGCACTGCCCTTGGTACTCATGGCGCTGCCCGCCATGGCGCGCGCGCAGAGCGCCGCCTATCCCGCCAAGCCGGTGCGCCTGATCGTGGCGTTCTCGCCCGGCGGTTTGATCGACACCACGGGACGCCTGGTTGGACAGGCGCTGTCCGAACGCATGGGGCAGCCCTTTGTCGTTGAAAACCGCCCCGGCGCCACCGGCACCATCGCCGCCGAGCTGGTGGCGCGCGCCGCGCCCGACGGCCACACGCTGTTCGTGGCCAACCCGCCGGCCAATCTCGTGGCGCCGCATATGTATGCCAAGGTGGGCTACGACCCGATCAGGGATTTCACCGCCGTCACGCGCATGGTGCATAACCCGCTGCTGGTGGTGGTGCATCCCTCGCTGCCGGTCAAATCGGTCAGCGAACTGATCGCGCTCGCAAGAACGCGACCGGCGCAACTGAATTTCGCCACCGGCGGCATCGGCTCCACGCCGCACCTGTCGATGGAGTTGTTCAAGCGCATGGCCAAGCTCGACACCATGGCGATTCATTACAAGGGCGAAGGCTCGGCGCTGGTCGACGCCATCGGCGGGCACGTGCATTTTCTGGCTGCCAGCATCTCGGTGCTGCTGCCCTACCACCGCGCCGGCAAACTGCGCGGCATCGCCGTCACCACCGCCAGCCGCTCGACGCTGGCGCCGGAATTTCCCACCGTCGCCGAATCGGGATTGCGCGGCTTCGACACCAACACCTGGTCCGGCATCGTTGCGCCGGCGGCCACGCCGCGCGATATCGTCACCCGGCTCAATACCGAAATCGTGCAATGGCTGTCGCAGCCCACTACCCGCGCGCAACTCGTGAAGATGGGTCTGGAAATCGTCGCCGACACACCGGAACAGTTCGGCGGTTTCCTGAAAGACGAATACGCCAAGTGGGGAACCATCATTCGGGAATTGAATCTGCGCGCGGAGTGATGGTGTCGGGGACCGTACGCTTTCGCGAACCGTTCAAACGCGATGTCGCGAAACGGCGGAAGGTGGTGAAAACGCCGGGTAGCAAACCGGGCGTTGGAATTTTCGCCACCTTGCGGCCCGCAAGCGGGCCGCCGTTTAGCGTTGTCGTTAACGTCCGCTTTCTCAAAACAGGAAGAAC
>JANPOH010000045.1:0-3978 GCA_031427895.1 Betaproteobacteria bacterium | reverse complement strand
GCGCGCTGATATCGAGCCCGCCGCCGGGCGCGAACGGTACGATCAGGCGGATGGGCCTGTTGGGGTAATTGGCAGCGTCCCGCGCAAAGGCGGGCGTAGCGGCGAACGTGGCGGCTGCCGCGAGCACCGCAGCAAAGTGGGCGGAAAGCTGAACGAATTTCATACAGAAATTTTACCTTGTATACTCATTATCATTCTCCTCCAGAAATCATACAAACCCACTTGAAGGCGCCACGATGACCACTGAAACCAAACTGCATGTCTACGACGTTCTTGCCAAGGCCTTCATCCAGGAGGGCGTAAACACCTGTTTTACGCTGATGGGCGATGCGAACATGAACTGGGCGTCAAAATTGGCCTTGCAGGGATGCCGCATGATCTACGTCCGGCACGAGCATTGTGCCGCCGCGTCCGCGATGGCCTACGCGCGCAAGACCGGGGAAGTGGGCGTTGCAACCGTGACCTGCGGGCCCGGCGTTACGCAATTGATCACGGCGCTGCCAGCGGCGGTGCGCGCGCATCTGCCGATGGTGGTGTTTGCCGGAGAGTCGCCGATCAAGATGGGCTGGTACAACCAGATGATTAATCAGGGGCCGATCATCGAGGCAACGGGTGCGGCCTACCATCCGCTGCATTTGCCCGAGCGCATGCCGGTGGCGATACGCGATGCGTTTTTGCAGGCGCGCCGTGAACGACGCCCGGTGGTGCTTGGCATTCCGTTCGATTTGCAGGAGCGCGTCTGGACGGGGCCGGAGAACCTGCCGACGCCCTCGCGCGAATTGTTGCCCCGCCTCTCGCCGATACCAGCGCACCCGGATGACGTGGCGAAGGCCGCGCAACTGATTGCGGGCGCCGAGCGCGTGGTGATCTTCGCCGGCCTCGGTGCGGTTGAAGCCAAGGCGGCGCCTGCGTGCCGTGCGCTGGCCGCCAAGACCGGCGCGCTGCTCACCACGTCACTGCCCGCGCGAGGACTGTTTCACGACGACCCGTACTGCATCGGCATCTCGGGCAGCTTCTCGACCGAAGTCGGGCTTGAGTATCTGGCGCAGGCCGACCTGGTGATCGTGGTCGGCGGCTCGCTTGCCTTTCATGCCGGCGGCGGCGGCCAGCTCTGGCGCAAGGCGAAGATGCTGCATATCGACATCGATCCGGTCGCGGTGAGTCAGGGTCAGGAAGTGGCGCGCAACCACCTGCGCGCCGACGCGCGGCTGGGCGTGGAGGCGCTGACGGCGGCAGTGCCGGAGCGCAGCGCCGCAGTCAAATGGCGCACCGAGGCGATGGCCGCGCGCATCCGCGACACCCAAGCCGACAGCCACGTGTTCGAGGTCGAACCCGGTCTGCTCGACCCGCGCGAGGTGGTCGAAACACTGGAGAAATCACTGCCCGCCGACTGGGAGCTGGTGAACTCCGGCGGCCACTGCTCGTGGTTCTTCGCGCAGATGCCGTCGCGCCCGCAGGAACGCTTCCTCACCATCCGCGAGTTCGGCGCGATCGGCAACGGCATCTCGTTTGCCATGGGCGTTGCTGCCGCGCGCCCGGACAAAACCGTGGTGCTGTTCGACGGCGACGGCAGCCTGATTATGCATATCCAGGAACTTGAAACCATCAAGCGTCACGGATTGAATATCCTGATCGTGCTCATCAACGACGGCGCCTATGGCTCCGAGGTACACAAGCTGCGCTCGGAGGGCTTGCCCGACACCGGGTCGGTATTCGGTCGCCCGGATTTCGCCGCCATCGCGCGCGGCTTCGGGCTGGAAGGGAAAACCTTCACCAACCTCGACGATCTACCCAAGCTGGTGCAGGAGTTTTCCAAGAAGGGCGGCGCGGCGGTGTGGGATTTTCACGTGTCGGATCGAGTTGTGTCACCGACGATACGCCGCGCGCATCCCGCCAAATCCGCGGCCAAGCACGCGTAGGCCGAGGGCTAGCCTACTCAGCCCGGATGCTCTGTTCCCTGAACACGGCACCCCACTTCTTGATTTCCCGTGTCAGGTGTGCGGCCATCTCCTCGGGCGTGCTCGCGATCACATCGAAGCCGCGATCCTGCCAGCGCTTCATGGCGTCGGGCGTTTTCAGCACGGCCCGCACCTTCTCGTTGAGCGTCGCGATGATCGGCCCGGGCGTGGCCTTCGGTGCCGCGAGTATCTGCCACGTCACGAACTCGTAGCCCGGCAGGCCGGCCTCGGCCATCGTTGGTATTTGCGGTGCGCTGGCGTTGCGCTTGGTATCGGTGATGCCCAGCGCCTTCAGCCGCTTCGCCTGGATATGCGGGAGCGCTTCCGGGATCGCGTTGACGAAATAAAGCTGCGTCTCACCGCTTAACGTCGCGACCGTCGCTGGCCCGCCGCCCTTGTAGTGAATGGCGAGGAGCTTGATCTTGGCGAGGTTATTGAGCAGCTCACCCGCGATATGGGGATTCGATCCCGCGCCCGCCGTGCCGTACGTGATTGCGCCGGGTTTTGTCCGCGCTAGCGCAATCATGTCTTTCATCGAATTCACCGGCAGCGCCGGATGCGCCACCAGCACGGACGCCACTGAAGCCAGCAGCGACACCGGCGCGAAATCGTTGACCGGATCGTACGACGTCTTGGCATAAGCGAACTGATTGGTCACGAAGGGCAGGGTATTGACGAGCAGCGTGTAGCCATCGGGTGGTGAGTTCTTCGCAATCTCGGTGCCGATCATGCCCGTGGCGCCGCTGCGATTGTCGACGACGATCTGCTGGCCGAGCGCCTTGCCCAAATCCGCGCCCAGGATGCGTGCGACGAGATCGACGCTGCCGCCCGGTGGAAACGGCGAGACGATACGGATCGTCTTGACCGGATAGTCGGTGCCAAACGCACACGCCGCCGTGAATGCAAGTGCTGCCAATGCCAGGACTCGTTTCATAGAATGACTCCACTCATTACACGTTTTTTCACCTCGGCCGGCGTGCCGGCGAGGTCCATGTCGGCCAGCGACGGCCCATACTGCCACGTGTCGACGCCGAGCAGCACGCCGAGAATTTCCGCAAATGCACGGTGCAGCGGCACGGCAATACCCGCCTGCTCCGCAAGCTGCACGCAGGGCACGATGGCATAGGGCAAGTCGTCCCCCGCCCACGTGCGCCAGATGTCGGGTTGAAAAGGCGGGAACGATTTGTAAACGGGATTATGCATCGCCTCAAAGAAAGTGTTGCTCTTGAAACCGTAGTATTGGTCTATCGCCTTCGCCATCGAGGTATGCACCACGCCATAGGCCTCGCACACGCGCTTTCTTTCGGCGTCGAGCGCATCGCCGAGCACGCCCGCCGCGGGCACCACGCCCTCCTGATAGAAGCCGAATTTCCGGCCATCGAGCTTCGCGCGCTCCATCGCACCAACGTTCGGCAACAGCATCGCCGGATGCACGATCAGGTTGAGATTTTCCAGCCCGGTTTGCAGCACCGAGGACGCCGCCGTGAAATCCGGGAACAAGGGCTTCAACGCCGCCAGCGCCTCGTCCGAGCGCGAGGCCGGTACCGTGGCGATCTGTATGCCCTTGCGCAACCCCTTGGGCGTCACCACCGTGCCTTCGAACCGCGCGGCGTGCGTCGGCGCGGGTGCGTCGGTGACGAGCACGTCTTCGCGCCCGGCCTTTTTCAACAGCGGCGTCAGACGCGCCGCCGGCCAGTAGCCGTGGCTTTGCACATGCACCACCGCCCCGCGCGCGAATTCGGCAATCATCGCGCTGAATTTTTTTTCGAGCTGCTGGATGTCCACCTCGATCAGCACGGCCTCGGCATCCTTCAACGCCTCGGCGGTGGTGTCACAAATCCTGTCGAGTTTGGCGAAGCCGGTTTTTTTCGCGATGAGGTGCTTCGCATCGCCTTCGACGGTGAAGCCGCCTGCCTTGCGCAATTCCGCAAGCTGGCCCTTTTGCTCGGGAAAAACCGCGAAGCGAACTTCATGGCCGGACAGCGTGAAATCCGCCGCGCATACGGCGCCGATCGCGCGC
>JANPOH010000044.1:0-5511 GCA_031427895.1 Betaproteobacteria bacterium | reverse complement strand
GGATGTCAACGAGATGATCGTCGATTCAGAGGGGATCAAAATCTTCCTCGAACGGAACAATCTCCAGCGCGCTCCTTAAACATCAAGACGGACAATCGCCGCCGCATGTGCCAGCACGGTTGAGCCGGTGCCCGCATCGTTAAAAATTTCCAGCCCGCCTTCAAATACCTTTACCGTGCCGGTGCCGTGCGGCAGCACCTTCAGCACCTCAGCCTTGTCCACCAACTCAGGTTTCGGCACGCCGATCAGCACTTCGACCACCATCGAATCGGTGGGTTTGCCCAGCGCGTCCGCGACGTTAAGTGAGTTGTGCCACAGCGCATCACGCAGCGCGCGCACCGCCGCCTTGGTGTAATCCGCGCCGCGGATATCCGTGCCCATGCCGATTTCGATTGCCATGCGTTTCATGGTCATTGTGTATCCCCCTGGTTATGCCGGTTTGTGCGTATTCTAATCCGGCTGAAAACATCCCGCGCCGTAGCGGCATCGGTCGATGCTAACATTGGCTTTCGAAGATCAAGTTCGGCACCTCAGGGAGGCTTGTTATGACGTGCTTCACGTGCTTCACGCGCTTCACGTACTTGACCCATAAGGGGATTGCAGCGGCCAAGCGGGTTTTTCTCGCCGCATTCGCGTTGTGCGCCGTCACCATTGCCCCGGCGCAGGCGCAACGCACGTACGACCGCCCGCCGATCGTCAAAGAAGGCACGACGATCCGGATTTCGCCGCATGTCTACGTGATCCCCGACGAAAGTGCGCGCGGGGTGCCCAACGTCGGCATCATCGTCGGCAGCCGCGCGACGCTGGTGATTGATCCCGGCATGGGCTTGAAGAGCGGTCAGGCGGTGGTGCGCGAAACGGCGAAGGTCAGCAAAAACACCGAGCTTTACCTCGCCAACACGCATTTTCATCCCGAACACACCACGGGAGAACTGGCGTTTCCGCCGGGCGCAAAAATCATCCGCGCGTTGGCGCAGCAGCAGGACATCGAAGAAATGGGGCTTCAGGTGGTGGCGGAATTCAGCCGCCGCTCGCCTGAATTGGCCGAGTTATTGGGCGACGTCAAAGGCTTTCGCGCACCGGCCGAAACCTTCGAGCGCGAAAAAACGCTCGATCTGGGTGGCGTGCGCGTGCGGCTGATCCGGCTGGGGCCCGCGCACACGCGCGGCGACACGGCGATCTTCGTCGAGGGCGATGGCGTGCTGTTCTCCGGCGATCTGGTGATGAAGCAGGCTTTCCCCGCGTTTGCAACGCCGCAGTCGCGCGCTGATAACTGGATCACCAGCCTTGACACGCTCGATGCGCTGCGTCCGTCGCATGTCGTCGGCGCGCATTACGGCATGGGCGACGCCTCCGTCATCGCCGCCTATCGCGGCTACTTCACGGCGTTGCGCGTTCGCGTGGCCGAGTTGAAACGGCAGGGCAAGTCCGCCGACGACACCGCCGTCACGTTGCGTAATGAGTTCCGTGCGAAATACCCCGATTGGGATCAGCCGTTGCGCGTACACGGCGCGGCGGTGGCGATATACGCGGAGTTGCCGTAGCGTCCGTCGCGGCGCGGTTGAACAACCGGCGGAACAACATCAGCGGTCGCTCGCCAGCGCCGCGCTCCAGTCGCGCGTGACGCGGCCCCGCGCCACGCCTTGCATCCGGTCGCCATGGATGCGCCCACTGTAGCGCACCTGATTAACGGTGAAGCTGATGTCGGCGCCGCGCAACCTGCCGTCTTCGATGGGCAGCGACACGCCTTCCAACTGGTAGGCGCCGGTGATTTTCTGGAAATGCTGCTCGATCAGTAACCACGCGCCATCCGGCAAACGCCAGGCGCCGGCGGCCTGCGCGGGCACCACATACAGCACCGCGATGCACCAACTGTTGCACGGCGTGGTGCGCACGGTTTCATCCGGCTCCCAACCGCCGCCGATTTCGTAGGTATTCGACACAATGCGCGTGCCGGGTTTCAAGCGCAGAAATTTCGGCGCCAGCGTGCTCAAATGATTCGGCAGCAAAAACAGCGGCATCACCGTGGCTTGTGAGATGTCCGCCTCGAACATGTCGCCCTGCGAGAATGTGGCTTTGTCGCTGACGCCCGCCGCTTTGGCGGCGCGTTGCGACAGCGCCACCAGATCCGGGTTGTATTCGACGCCATGCGCGCGCGCGCCGCGTTTCGCCGCCGCGATCACCATGCGCCCGTCGCCGGAACCCAAGTCAATCACATAATCGTCCGCCGTGACTTGCGCCATATTGAGCATTTGCTCCAGCGTGACGTCGGGCGTGGGTATCCACACCACATCCTTGCCCGGCTGGCCGGCGATGGGTTGATAGGTTTCCGGCGTGGTCTGGGCAGACGCGATGCTCGCCGCAAGCAGAAGACAGAACCCTACGCAATGCCAATGCCGAATAGCCAAAGCCATACTCCCGCGCCAATGTCTATGCCACTTATGCCAACTACGCCAACTACGCCAACTACGCCAGCGCCGGCATAACCTCTTGGGAAAACCGCTCCATCGAGCGCAGCACGCGCTTTTGCTCCATGTCGCCGAACCAGAAGCTGCAATTGAAGTGCGAGATGCCCATCACGGATTGCAGTTTTTTAATCTGCCGGGTGCAGGTTTCCGGCGAGCCGATGATGAGATAACGCTCGATCAGCTCATCGACAGTGGGTTCGGATTTCGGCATCACGGGGATCGCCTTGCCGTTCACCACTTGCTCGTAGTGATTGCGCAGGCTGAGTGTCACGCGCATGTTCCACAGCGCGTGTTCGGCGGCGTCGCGCGCGTCGGCGTCGTTCTCGGCGACATACACCGCACGTTGCACGCCCACGCGCGGCCGGCGCGGCGGATTCACCCTGGCGACGACTTCCTCGAACATTTTGCCGAACGCGGCCAAGTGATCCACCGTCACGCCAAAGCCGCCGGTCAACACATCAAAGCCGCGGCGCACCGCGGCCTCCAGCGCGTACGGGCTTTGCGCCACGATCCAGATCGGCGGGTGCGGCGTTTGCAGCGGCTGCGGAAACACCACCGTGTCGGGCATTTTGAAATGCTTGCCGTCGTAGCTGAACGGCTTGCCCTTGAGCGCGGCAATGATGATGTCGAGCGATTCATCCCAGCGATGCTTGGCCTGCTCAAGTTCAAGGCCGAAGCGCTCGAATTCGTAATTTTGATAGCCGCGCCCGAAACCGACATCGAGCCGCCCGCCGCTGAGCAAATCCAGCGTGGCGATTTCTTCGGCGACGATCAACGGATGATGCAGCGGTATCACGATCACCGCAGTGCCCACGCGCAGCGTGGTGGTTTTGGCGGCGATGTGCGTGGCGAACTGCGCCGGGCGCGACAAATAGCCGTAGGTTGAAAAATGATGCTCGCCCAGCCACACGTTGCGAAAGCCGAGCGTTTCGGCGGCTTGCGCCTGCTCAACCCCGCGCGCGTAAATTTCCTGCGACGAACGCGCCGACGGCGATTGCATGAGCAGAAACGTACCGATATCCATGATGCTCCTTGATCGGATGGGTGAATGTAACTATTTGTTTTTATTCAGTTTTTATGCCGACAGCCTTGATGACCCGCGTCCACTTTTCCAGTTCGCTTTGCAGATACGGACCCATCTCGGCAGGGGTCATGTCGAACGACACCGCTCCCATCGCCGCGAAGCGTTGCTTGACCGCCGCGGTTTGTTTGATCTGCTTCACCGCCTCGTGCAGTTTGTTGACCAGGGCGGGCGGCGTTTTCGCCGGCGCGGTGAGCAAATAAAACAGCAAGCCCTCGTAACCGGGCAAACCGCTTTCGGCGACTGTAGGCACATCGGGCAAGTTGGGCACACGCTGCGCGGTGGCCACCGCCATCGCGCGCAGCTTGCCCGATTGAATGTGCGGCAGCGCCGCCACCACATGACTAAACGCAAACGGCACATGCCCGCCCAGCAGTGCCACCAGTGACGGCGTATCGCCGGGGTAGGACACCTGCAACATATCGATGCCCGCCATCTGCTTGAGCAACGCCATGTTCATATGCGAGCTGGAGCCGATGCTGGCGGTGCCGTGGTTCATCGCGCCGGGTTTGGCCTTTGCCATTTTGATAATGTCGGCCACGGTTTTGCCGGGGAACGACGGATGCGCTACCAGCACCCCCGGCACATGCGCCATCATCGCCACCGGCGCGAAATCGCGCATCGGGTCGTAAGGCAGTTTGCCGTAGAGCGGCAGACCGACCGTGAGCACATTGCTGTAGGTGAACAATAGCGTGTAACCATCGGGCGCGGCCGTGGCCGTGGCCGCCGCCGCGATCTGCCCGCTGGCGCCGCCGCGATTATCGACCACCACCGGCTGCGCCCATAAGTCCAGCATACCCTGCTGCAACAGGCGGCCCAAAATATCCGTGCCGCCGCCGGGCGGCGAGGGAATCAGCATGCGTATCGGTTTGTTCGGGTAGGGCTGTGCGGCGGATTGCGCGAGCGCGCACGATGCGCCGACGGTCACGGTCACGGCGAGCGCCGCATGGGCAAGAGCACATCGGGATAAAGAATTCATGGTGTTGGCGGCGATGAAACAGCGACGAAAAAGCGTTGAGCGATAGACCATAGCGTCCACATTAAAGCACGGGGTTGTGTATCCGCGAAACCAAGGCTATTGTAGCGAAACAAAAGGCAAACACCATGACCCCGCAAACGCAAACCGTACCAGCCATCGCAGCGGCCATGCCCGCCAACGGCTTTCCGCCCATCGTCAATCTGCTGCTGAATCTTGCGCACGCGATAGATCACATGTTCCTGCTGATCTTCGCCACGGCGGTGGCCGCCATCGCGCTGGAGTTTGGTTTCAGCACATGGACCGATCTCATGCCCTACAGCGTGGGCGCGTTCGCGCTGTTCGGGCTGGGCTCGCTGCCCGCCGGACGCCTCGGCGATTTATGGGGCCGCCGCATCATGATGATTATTTTCTTTTTCGGCATGGGCGCGTCGGCGCTGCTGGTGGCGTTAACTCAAAACGCATGGCAGCTTGCGGCGGCATTAACACTCCTCGGCGCGTTCGCCGCGATTTATCATCCGGTGGGCATCCCCATGCTGGTGCAAAACGTGCCCAACCCCGGCGCGGTGATCGGGCTTAACGGCTTGGTGGGCAACCTCGGCATTGCCGTTGCCGCGCTGCTCACCGGCCTGCTGGTGAAATGGATCGGCTGGCGCGCCGCGTTCATCGTCCCCGGCCTTGTCGCCATCGCGTGCGGCATCATGTTTGCCATCGCCTGCCCGAAAGAAACCGAATCGCCCTCCAAACGCAAAGGCGGTAAGGCGCGGGTTACACTTCCCCCCGCCATGCTCGCGCGAGCCTTCGTGGTGATGACCAGCGCCGCCGCGGTCAGCACCGTGCTGTTTAACTTCACCACCAACGGCAACGCGCAATTGCTGGCCGAAGGCTTTCGCGGCGTGATCGAAGACCCCGCCATGATCGGCCTGCTGCTGGCGACAATCTACACCATCGCGTCATTGGCGCAACTGGTTGTCGGTCGCCTGATC
>JANPOH010000043.1:0-2029 GCA_031427895.1 Betaproteobacteria bacterium | reverse complement strand
CTATTGGAAGCCAATTGAAAATGTAAACCAACAAGGGGTAGGATATTTTCATAGAGCCAGCCGTCGCGAATGGTGGGCGTGAAGGGGTCGCTTTTCCATTGATCCAGCGGGCCGGTGGGCACCACATCGGTGTGGCCGGCGAAGCACACCAACGGCTTGGCCGTGCCGCGCCGCGCCCACAGGTTATCCACGCCACCCATGCTGATTTTTTCGCAGGCGAAACCCAGCGGTTCGAGTATTGCAATCAGCACGTCAAGGCAGCCCGCGTCTTCGGGGGAAACCGAGTTACGCGCGATTAACTGCTTGGTGAGTTCCAGCGTATTGATTTCCACTTGCGAGGTCTCCTATGATGTTTGGCGAATCTTATCAAAGAGCGGGTAAAATCCGCACAACTTCCGCATCGCCACGCCGATCACGACAACCATGCCTGCCCTGTTGATTTCACACGCCTGCCAAGCCCTGTTCGGCGCCGAGCTTGCAGCCACGCTGGATCGGCTCAAGCTGCCGCTGGAATTACTTGTGCTGCCCGCCGACAAAGACGCGCGTCCCGCCGAAGCCGACCTTGCGCGCATCGAAGTGGCGTTTTTTTCGCAGGATAATTTCCCCGATTATTCGCGGCAATTTTTTTCGGCGGCGCGCAAAGCGCCCAATCTGAAATGGCTGCATGCGTTTAACGTCGGCGTCGATCATCCGATTTACACCGAGATGCTGGAGCGCGGCGTGCGTATCACCACCTCGGCGGGCACCACCGCCCTGCCGATCGCACAAACCGCGCTGGCCGGCATGCTGATGCTGTCGCGCGGTTTTCCGCACTGGCTCAAAGCGCAGCGCGAGCACCGCTGGGACCCGGTGCGCCTGCAACAATCGCCGTGTGATCTGCCGGGGCAAACCGTGCTGGTGTACGGCATGGGCGGTATCGGCGCGGCATTTGCACGGCTGGCGCGTGCGCTGGGCATGCACGTCATCGGCGTGCGGCGCAGCCCACGCAAACCGGATGATCCCGTGAACGAACTGCACCCGCCCGATCAACTGGATGCGCTGTTGCCGCGCGCGGATTGGCTGATGCTGGCCTGTCCGCTTACCACCGAAACACGCAAACTGATAACGGCACAACGCCTCGCGCTGCTGCCCCAGGGCGCTCACGTACTCAACATCGCGCGCGGTGAAGTCATCGACGAGACCGCGATGATCGCTGCCCTGCAAAGCGGCCACCTCGCCGGCGCATATCTTGATGTGTTCGAGCAGGAGCCGTTGCCCGCCGCATCGCCGCTGTGGGATTTGCCCAACGTGATCGTCACGCCGCACAATTCGACCAACTCGCGCGGCAACGAGCGGCGCGTGTTCGAGTGCTTTGCGCAGATACTCGAACAATGGAAGAACAACGCGCCACTGACCAATGAAGTGTTTCGTACTGGAGTTAAATAATGCAATTAAAACAAATAGTTACGTTAATTTCGTTACTGTGCGCTGTTGCGGTGCAGGCGCAGACGTACCCGTCGAAATCCGTGCGCATCATCGTGCCCTTCGCCGCCGGCGGCAACACCGACTTCACCGCGCGCACCATCGCCGCCAAATTGACCGAGGCGCTGGGCCAGCAATTCCTGGTGGACAATCGCCCCGGCGGCTCCACCAACATCGGCTCCGACATGATCGTCAAGTCGCCGCCCGATGGCTACAACATCCTGTTGGGCGGCGCGGCCAACGCGATCAACGTCGCTGCACTCGCCAAAGTGCCGTTTGATTTGCAGCGCGATTTGGCGCCCATCATCCTCTGCGTGAAAGGCGCGAACGTGCTGTCGATCCATCCGTCGCTGCCGGCGAAAAACCTCAAAGAACTGATCGCGCTGGCGAAAGCCAAGCCGGGGCAACTGAATTACGGTACCGCAGGCGTCGCCAGTTCAAACCACATGGCCGGGGAACTGTTCACGCACATGGCCGCCATCAAACTCAATCATGTGCCGTACAAAGGCAACGCGCCGGCGCTAACCGATCTCATTGGCGGCCACGTCGAAATGATCATCAGCGGCGT
>JANPOH010000042.1:0-2189 GCA_031427895.1 Betaproteobacteria bacterium | reverse complement strand
GGATCAGGATGCGCACTTGGGCGGCTTTATTATTGAATCCGGGAGGGCGTTGGTGGTAGCGGTGAATAAATGGGACGATCTGCCCGACTACAACCGCGAAATGATTAAGCACGGGCTACTGCGAAAACTGGATTTTTTGAGCTTCGCCAACTTGCACTTTATTTCCGCGCTCAAGGCGCAAGGTATCGGTGCCGTGATGCGCTCGGTCGATGGTGCGTTCGATGCCGCCATGGCCAAGCTGTCCACCCCGCGCTTGTCGCGGGCGCTGGAGGCCGCGGTGGCCAAACAGGAGCCGCCGCGCGCCGGCCCCATCCGGCCCAAATTACGCTACGCCCATCAGGGCGGTTCCAATCCGCCGCGCATTATCATTCACGGCAATTCGCTGGAGCATGTGCCGGATAGCTACCGCCGCTATCTGGAACGATCCTTCCGGGATGCGTTCAAATTGAAAGGTACGCCCTTGAAGGTCGAATTCAAGAGCGGGCAGCGCAATCCGTATCGCAGCGCGGAGTTCGCCGCCGCCGGAAAATACACCAATAAGCGCAAATAAAGGCCGGGAAGTCTGATGTAACTGTCACTGGCTGGCGCAAAACGGGATTTTGCAGTAGAGTAAAGTAGCATAAAACTACAAAAAGAGAGGGCATCATGAGCAATAAGGGCCAGTTGTTACAAGACCCGTTCCTGAACACGCTGCGTAAGGAACACATTCCCGTATCGATTTACCTGGTCAACGGCATCAAGCTGCAGGGGCAAGTGGAGTCGTTCGATCAGTACGTGGTGCTTCTCAAGAATACCGTCACCCAGATGGTCTATAAGCACGCCATTTCGACCGTGGTGCCGGCGCGCGCTGTCACGATTTCAGTTGAAGAGAGCGAATAGCCGCTTGATGTTGTTCCGCACCCGCATCCGTACTCGTATAGTCGCGCCGCCCATGTTGCCGACGGATGTTTGATCGTCCCGGAAGTCAATCCGCCAGCACGGATGCCGTGCTGGTCGCTCTTGATTTTGGCGACGACGATTTTGCGGAAAGTCTCGCGGAGATCCAGTTGCTGGCGTCCAGCGCCGGGGTGACGGCCAAGGACATCGTGCGCGGCAAGCGCGACCGCCCCGATTCGGCTTTTTATGCGGGCAAGGGCAAGGTCGATCAGATTGCCGAATCGGTCGCCGCCCATCAGGCGCAACTGGTGATCTTTAATCATGAACTGTCGCCGGTGCAGGAGCGCAATCTGGAAAAGCGCTTGAACTGCCGCGTAGTGGATCGCACCAGTCTGATCCTCGATATTTTCGCGCAACGCGCGCGCAGCCATGAAGGCAAGTTGCAGGTTGAATTGGCGCAACTCGATCACCTGGCGACGCGGCTGGTGCGAGGCTGGACGCACCTGGAGCGGCAAAAGGGCGGCATCGGCATGCGCGGTCCCGGCGAAACCCAGCTTGAAACCGACCGCCGCCTGCTCGCCAAGCGCGTCAATGCGCTCAAGGAGAAGCTGGTTAAAGTGGAATCGCAACGCGCGGTGCAGCGTCGCTCGCGCAATCGCGCGCATGTGATGTCGGTGTCGCTGGTCGGCTATACCAATGCCGGCAAATCCACATTGTTCAATACCCTCACACGGGCAGGCGTTTACGCCGCCGATCAATTGTTCGCGACACTGGATACCACCACGCGCAAGCTGCACACCGGCGCCGCGCACACCGGCGCGGCCGCGGCAGGCGTCGTGCTGTCGGACACCGTGGGCTTTATCCGGCGGCTGCCGCACACGCTGGTGGCGGCGTTCCGCGCCACGCTCGAAGAAACCGTCCACGCGGATTTGCTGTTGCATGTGGTCGATGCCAGCAGCGCGGATCGTGATGCCCAGATCGAGGCCGTGAATGTGGTGTTGAAGGAAATCGGCGCCGATGCCATCCCGCAGGTGCTGGTCTACAACAAGATCGATTTGACCACGTTTCCGGCGCAGGTTGACAGCGACGAATGTGGTAAGATTACGCGGGCTTGGATCAGCGCCCAAGACGGGCAAGGTCTTGATTTATTGAGGAATGCTCTGGGGCAGATCGCCGGAGCCGCCTTGGATTCGAGCCTCGGCGAGGCTGACTCGTGGGCCAGCGAGAGGGTGTACAGCACCACGTCGGAGATGCCCGCGCCGGTGTCGAGCAGCACGCGGTCGAACTGCGGCGTGACGGCCTCGACGGTGGCC
>JANPOH010000041.1:0-13913 GCA_031427895.1 Betaproteobacteria bacterium | reverse complement strand
GGCGATTCAACGTGATGTACGCGATGCCGCCTTCTTCTTTGTATTCGACCAGTGCCATCGATCCTGCTCCCTATTATATAAAATATTCAATAAAAACAAATACTTACAAACAATCTCACTCCGCCTTGGCACCGGTGGATTTCACTACTTTTCCCCACAGTGCGTACTGCGTGCGGATGTAGTCGCCGAATTCAGCCGCCGTGCCCGGCACGGGCTTTTGCGCCAGCGGCTGCAAACGCTTATGCACATCGGGGGCGTTCAATGCGCGCACCATCGCGGCGTTTAAACGTGTGATCACATCCGCCGGTACGCCGGCGGGTGCGACGATGCCGTACCACTCGCGCGCATCGCCGAAATCCTTGAATCCAGCTTCGGTCATGGTCGGCACATCCGGCAGGCTTTCCTCGCGCTTCGTGCCCGACACCGACAACGCGCGCAGCTTGCCGCCGCGTATGTGCGGGTTCACCGACGTCGGCACCGAGAACATGATGCCCACGTGGCCGCCGAGCAGATCAATCACCGCCGGCCCCGCGCCCTTGTACGGCACATGCACCATATCGGTTTTGGTCATCAGGCGAAACAGTTCGCCCATCAGTTGCGGCCCGGCGGAGGTGGAGGCAAAGGTGAGTTTGCCGGGGTGGGCCTTCGCCAGTTGCGCGAGTTCTTTCATGGTTTTGGCGGGCACCGAGGGATGCAGCACCAGGATGTAGGGCATTTCGGTGCCGCGCGTGACTGGCGCAAAGTCTCTCAGCGTGTCGTAGCCGGGGCTTTTATACATATGCGGGTTAATCACCAACGCGCCGGAGTGCCCCATCAGAATGGTGTAGCCGTCTGCCGCCGCCTTCGCGCCGAGCGCGGTGCCCAGACCGCCTTGCGCGCCGCCGCGATTGTCGATGATGATCTGCTGTCCCCAGCTCTCGGTGAGTTTGCCCGCGAGTATGCGCGCCAGCGCGTCGGTGCCGCCGCCCGGCGGGAAAGGCACGATGAAGCGCACGGATTTTTCAGGGAAATCCGCAGCGATGGCGGGTGCGGCCACGCAGGCAGACATCACGGCGGCAAGCGCGAAAAACTTGGGGTTATGCATGAAGCCTCCAGATTGAACGAAGGGGCAATCTATCCCGCGCCGGACTAACCGTCAATCCAGCGCCATCCATTTTGCCGTCCCGGAGTGATACTCGGCCCCCATACGAAACCCGATGACATACATCAGCATGAAAGTTGCGCCATTATCCGCGCTGATGTAGCGAAATGGCCTGTCGCGCAGCGGACTCATCGCAACCATCGGTACCGTCGCGATATCCTTCGGTGCCAGCGCGTCGAGCTTTTCGGGATAACGCCCCTCTCGCGCACGATACGCTTGCAGTGCGGCGATCACGGTATCGCCTTGCGCGCGCGCCTGATCGTCATAGTGCCCGAACAGAACCACCGTGCCTAACGATCCTGCCAGCCACAGCAGCAAGCGGATGCCCGTCAACCCAAGGCCCGGCGTGTTCCCGCGCACCGCGTAATACAGCAGGCGCAGCACCTGCCACGCCATGACCAGCATACCCGCCATCAGCGCCAACATCAGATCGCTGAACCAACTGCCGGTCATCACTGCCACCACAAGCCCTGCGCTAATCATCAACGGGCGTTGGCCAGGCGCCAAATTCATGTCTCTGCTCCTTCGCGGAAAACGCACTATAACAACTCCGCCGCGCGCGCGCTTCGCGCTATCATTACGCATGCGTTTACGATTGCGATTGCGATTGCGTTTGCTTCTCGTCCTGTGCATGGCGCTGCTGCCGGCGTGCGTCAGCCATCGCACCGTGCCGCCGAAACCGGGCACGGATGGATTCAGTTCGTCACAATTTGCCAAGACCGATCTCGACCGCGTAACCGAAGCGCACCAGCAGGCGCTTTTCGCGAGCCTGCGCGCACTGGCCGAAAAACTGTATCGCCGCAATCCGCGCGAGTTCAAAAAAAGCGGGCAGACCAGCGTGGAAACCGCCGTCTCGCGCATTTTCGACCGCCATCATGGCTGGCGGTTCGAGGACATCAACCGCCAACAGGGCACGCAGGCCATCCAACTGGCGTTTCGCGAAGATTTTCAGGGCGACCGCGTGCTGGCGTACGTGGTCGGGCTTGCCAGCATGATCCAGACCGCGTTCAACAACAAGACGGAATTTTTCGTTCTCGATGACGTGGAGCCGCAAGGGCTGCACAACGCCGCGCGCAACGTCGAAATCGCCGTATGGAAACTCTCCAATGCGCGCAACGCGCAAGGCGAGTTTCTGCTGCTGTCGAACGAAAGCGCGGGGCCGGTTCCCAACCTGAGCTTCGAGCGCGAGTTCGGCAAAATCATCGCCGGCCTCGACGTATTATCCAGGGTGTTGGCCGGGCGCTATAACCGCACCGTCGTCAAAGTGGTGCAGAGTCTGGCCACGGCGGTATTTTTGCCGATCCGCTGATATATCGTAACTATTTGTTTTTAAATACTTTTTAATCATGGGAACACCGCCATGAATCAAATCAAAACCACCAGCGGCAAATTCACCCCGCCGCAATTCAGCGAAGTCATCTTCAAAACGTCGCGCTTCGCCGCGATGAAAGACTGGCACGAGACCGTCACCGACGTGAAGGCGTTTTTCGTGCGCGGCGACGCGACGAAGCCGACCTGGGCCGGCGCCTACAACATCGCGTTCATCCGCATTTTTTCCGCTCATCCGTATACGCAAGTGCTGGGCATTTTTGAAACGCCCGCCATCACCGGCCTCGCCGACAACCAGCAAGGCGCGCCCGGCATGCACCACATGCAACTGCGCCACGCGGGGCTCGATCACCTGTTCAGCCGCTACGAAGCGCTGCGCGCGAACGGCATCACCCCGATGCGCTGCTTCAATCACGGGCCAGGAAGCAGTTTTTATTATCACGATCCCGACGGCAATACGGTCGAGCTGTCCGCCGCGAACTTCGTGAACGAGGCGGATTACCTGGCGTACTTTCGCTCCGAGTCTTACGCGAAAAATATTTCAGGCATTGAAATCGATCCAGCGGCCTATGTTGCACGGTATCGCGCGGGTACGCCGCAAGCGGAGCTGGTGCGATTCTGAAAATTCAGTGCGCCGCAAGATGCCCGCGCACAAACGCCGGATCAAATATGCGGTCCGCCATCACCTGACAGCGCTGCATCAGCCGATGTTCGTGCGGCGCGTAATCGGGCAGCGCATTGTGCAGCGTGCCGATGTGATCCCACATCAGCACATCACCTTCCGTCCATGCGTGACGATATTGGTATTGCGGCTGCAACTGGTGTTCAAACAACCGATTCAACAGGCGCTCGCTCTCGACCGCGCTCACTTCATTGATACGAATGGCGTAGCCCGGATTGCAGTACAGCACCTTGCGCCCGGTGATCGGATGCGTCACAAACATCGGATGCACCGACGGCGGACGCTTGGCGCGCTGTTCGGGCGTGAGCGGCTTACGCGTGCTGCCGGGGCGTTTAACCATGCCTTCCCAGAATTTATTGAAGTCGTGCGTCACGGTGTAATCGGCAAGCTGCGTTTTCAATGCGGGATCCAGCCCCGCATACGCAGCGTGCATGTTGGCGAACAAGGTGTCACCGAGCGCGCGTCCATTGCGTTGCGGTACCTTGATCGCATACAACACGTTTACAAAACCGATGGTGTCGTTATACGACATATCGGTGTGCCAATCCTGCCCGGCATCGGGCAGTCCGATGGGCTTGCCGTTTTCGATCACGTTCGACAGCACGCTGATCTCCGGGAAACCCGGCTCGTGCATGCCGCTCACGCCGCGTTGCAGACCGCCGAAGCGCGCGGAAAAATCGCGCAGGTTTTGCGGGCTGATCGACTGCTTCCTGAAACACAGCACGCCGTGCCGACCGAGGCCATGCAGCACGGCGGAAAAATCGGCGCTACTCAACGGCTGCGCGAGGTTGGTCCCCCGCACGGCCGCGCCCAGCACGTCGGTAATCGGCTCAAAAGTCAGCATATTTCGTGAAGTGCCTCGCGAATTCAGAGACGCCAATTTATCACGCTAATGCGCCGGGCGTCACGCCACGGGCCGATGCCGGAACGTGGTCTCGCGGGCGCGAGGGATCATGCACGCCAACATCCCAACGCAAAACAGTCAGCCATGCCCAACTCAGCATCGCTTCGATGCGCGCTCGTGCTTGCAGCGGCACTTGCGTTCATGTGTCACGTGCCGTCGTTGCCCGCCGCGCACCCCTGCCCTTATGCACAGGCGGCGTTATGTCGCAAACGCGCGGTCATGGGTCAGCGAGGGAATCATGCCGCGCACTTTCGCCACCCGCGCGATGTCGATTTCCGCATACGTAATGCCCGGCGCTTCACCGCCATCCGCGACAATCTCGCCCCACGGATTCACCACCAGCGAATGCCCGAACGTCTGCCGATTGCCGGCGTGCTCGCCGCACATCGCGGGCGCGATGATGAAACAGCCGTTTTCAATCGCGCGCGCCTGCAACAGGGGATGCCAATGCGCCTTGCCGGTCTGGCGCTGGAAAGATGACGGCACGGTGATGATCTGCGCGCCCGCCTGCGCCAGCGCGCGAAACAGCGCGGGGAATCTCAGGTCGTAACAAATCGTCAGGCCCACCTTTCCAAGCGGCGTATCCACCGCTACCGCTTTGTCGCCGGGACGATACGCCGATGATTCGCGGATCACCTTGCCGTCGGGCAAGGTGCAATCAAACATGTGAATTTTGTCGTAGGTGGCTACCACTTCGCCGCCGTCGTTGATCAAAAATGAACGGTTGGCGATGCGCTCTTCTGCGGTGCGTAAAGTGAGCGAGCCGAGCAGCAGCCAGATGCCCAGTTCTTTGGCAAGCGCACGCAGTTGCGTGAGCGGCTCACCACCATCGGCGGGCAGCGCTTGCTCACGCATCACGCGACCGCTGCCGTCCATCATCAGCGTGTATTCAGGCGTGAGTACGAATTTTGCGCCGCTGGCGGCGGCCTCGCGCACCATGGCGGTGACAGTAGCGAGGTTTGCGGCAAGGCCGTTGCCGGTGTTTACCTGAATGCAGGCTAATTTAAGTGTTGTCATGCCTACATTGTGCATCAGTCAAGCATTGCGCGAAAGCGCGTGAAATGGAATCATTCGGGTTCCGCGAAATTCAGACAGATTCAATCAAGGAGAACGCAGTGTTAAAAATTGGCGTATTGCTGGGCGACGACATCGGACTCGAAGTGGTTCCCGAGGCGGTCAAATGCATGAAAGTGGCCGCAGCGATTACCGGCATGCAGGCGGAGTGGATCGATCTGCCCATCGGCAAGCGCGGTCACGAACTGCACGGCGATGCCTCGCCGAAAATCACCCTCGAAACCTTAAAATCCTGCGACGGCTGGATCTGCGGCCCGATCGGCCACAACGCCTATCCGCGCAACGACCCGACGTGGGTGATGCCCGCGCTGCGGAAAAAGTTCGAGTTGTTCGCCAACATCAAGCCGGTGAAGTCGTACCCGAATCTGCCGTCGATCCACAAAGATGTGGATATCGTGTTCCTGCGCGAAACCACCGAGGGCATGATGTCCTCTAGCGTCGTGTTGGCAGGCGCGGGCGAGTTTCGCCCCAACGATGACATCTCGATCGGCATGCGCGTGGTCACGCGCAAGGGCGCCAACCGCGTCGCGCGCGAGGCGTTCGAGATCGCGCGCACGCGCAAGAAAAAAATCGTCACCTGCGTACACAAAGAGCCGGTGTACCGCCTGGTGTGCGGCATGTTCGCCGAGGAGCACCGCAAGCTGCAAGCCGAATACCCCGACGTCACGCTCAACGAAGTGCTGGTCGACGGCTTCGCGATGAAGCTGGTGATGAAGCCGCAAATGTTCGACGTGGTGGTCACCACCAATCAGTTCGGCGACATTCTCACCGACGAAGGCGCGGGCCTCGTCGGCGGCCTGGGCCTCGCGCCGGGTTTGGTCGCGGGCTACACGCAGGCGATGGCGCAAGCCACGCACGGCTCCGCACCCGACATCGCCGGGCAAAACATCGCCAACCCCTACGCGATGATCATGTCCGGCAAAATGCTGCTCGAATGGCTGGGCCGCAAACGCGGCGATGCCAAAGCCACTGCCGCCGCCAAGTTAATGGATGATGCGATGGAGCGCGTGATCGCCGAGGGCAAGCACCTCACCGGTGATTTGGGCGGCACGGCGAGCACCACCGGGATGGGTGATGCGGTGGTCGCAGCGATGAAATAAAACTGAATAAAAACAAAACCTTACGATAAAACTGCTGCACCTGTCTTAACGGACGCCACGATCGCCTCGAATGCCGCAGCAGTGGCGATCATCTCGGCAGCCGACACCGGATACGGCACTCGTCCTTCGAGCGTATCCGCGAACGCATCAAATTCCGCCAGCAGCGTATCCACCGGCTCGTAGGTGGTGCATTGCGGCGGCTTGCCTTTGAGCCGCACCACCAACTCGGTTTCACCGAGCGCTTCGGCTGAACCGTCTTCGCCAAAAATGTGGATGCGCCAATAAAACGGCGTCGAGCGTATCGCCGCCAGCGTGCCGCTCATACGTTGGCCCGCGCGTTCAAACTCAAACATCACGGTAAGCGTATCCAGCGGTTTCGGCTGCGGTTGCAGCGACACCACCTGCGCCTGCACGCGGTGCGCAGGGCCAGCGTAGCTCACCAGCGCATCGAGCACGTGAATGCCGGAGCCGGTCAGCCCCGCCGCAGGCGCCTCGTCGGGATTGGTGCGCCACGAAGAAAAATGTTTACCGGTATTCTCGTTGCTGTAGTGGCCTTCGACATGCAGCAAGCGTCCCAGCACGCCGCTATCGACCACGCGCCGCAGTTCGCGCATGCACGGCCAGAAGCGCTTATTGGCGCCGATGCCGAGCAGCACGCCCGCCTCTTTGCACGCCGACACGGAGCGCATGGCGTCGGCCCTGGTCAGCGCCAGCGGTTTTTCACAGAACACCGCCTTGCCTGCCCGCGCGCAGGCGACGATCTGTTCGGTATGCAGCGAATGCGGCGTGGCGAGCACCACCGCCTGCACATCCGGGTCTGCCAGCACATCGTCCAGTTCCGTCGAAAGCAAAATGCCGTGGCGCGCGACAAAGTCGCGCACATCATCCGGCTCCTTGCTGACACCGCGTATAAAACACATGCGCGCGCTTTTGCCCTGCACGGCGGTGACGATTTTTTGGCCCCACCAGCCGATGCCCACGATAGCAGCGTTAATCATCGGGCGCCTTGCAGCATGTCAAACAAGCGCGCGTCGATCCGGCCGCGGCATTTCGCCAGCACGGGTTCCATCGCCGTCACAAACGCTGCGCGCTCCGCCGGGGTCAACTCGATAATTTCGTTGTCGCTTGGGTTGAGCTTGGCGCGTATCACTGCGTCCTCGTCCGCCGCCAATTGGTGCTGATAGGCCGTGGCAATCGCCGCCGCCTCGTCCACCGCTACGCGCACGTCCTCGGGCCACGCCGCGTAATGCGCCGCGTTGCAGATCATCGCGGAGGCGCCGAAAAAATGCCCGCTCATGGTGATATAACGGTGATGTTGATGCACGCCAAAATTGTAAATGTTGGTGAGCGGATTATCCTGCGCATCAAAACGCTCGCCGCCGATCTGCTCGACAAACTCTTTCACATCCGCCGGTATCGGCACAAAGCCCAGCGCGGACAATGCTTCGCCGTGCGAGGCGCTCATCTGCGTGCGGATTTTCAGTCCCACGCAATCGGCGGGCGTGCGTATCGGGCGCACCTTGTTGGTGAGTTGCCGGAAACCGTTGTCCCACAAGCCCAGCAGCCGGAACGGCGAGGATTCCGCAAAGCGCTTTTTGAAAAAAGCGCCCAGCTCACCGTTGATGGCACGCTGCACGCCGGCGCGATCGCGCACCACGAACGGCAGGTCGATCACCGCCAGCTCCGGCACCCAGCGCGTGAAGCGCACGGTGGATATGTAGCAGCACGACAGCTCGCCGCTTTCCACCATCAGCGGCAGATCGCCGGACTTGCGGCCCAGCGCCAACACGTCACCGATCAACTCGAACGTAATTTGCGAACCCAGGCGCTCGCGCAGCAATGCGCCAAAACGCGCCGCCGCCTGATTGTGGATGGAAGCGGGCTTTTGATAGCCGCCAAACTTAAATGTAATGGGCGCGGTCACGTGTTGTTGTCCCGAAGATTCGCGAATCGCGTGTTATCATTTTCTCACGAATGGCGCGCCCGACCGGCGTGCGCCCGCCCGAGGAGATTTTCACTTGCGTACCTTTTTGCTTTCGCTGCTTACATTGTCTGCAGGCGTGGTCACTTTCGCTACCGCAAACGCACAGCAATTTCCCACGCGCCCGATCCGCGTGGTGGTGCCCTTCCCCGCCGGCGGCAATGTCGATACCTACATCCGCCAGCTCGCGCGGCAGATGGAAAACTCCCTCGGTCAGCCGCTGGTGATCGACAATCGCGGCGGTGCCAACGGCATCGTCGGCTGCGACATCGTGGCGAAAGCCGCGCCCGACGGCTACACCATCCTCGCCACCTCGATTGCGTTCGCGGTGAACCCGGCGATGTATAAAAAATTGCCCTACGACAGCGAAAAAGATTTCACCCCCATCACCAACTACGCCAACGGGTTGGGTTACGTAATGGCGGTGCATCCCTCGGTGCCGGCGAACAACACCAAGGAGCTGATCGCGCTCGCCAAAAAACAGCCGCTGCGCTACGGCTCGGCGGGCATCGGCAATGGCCAGCATCTGGCCGGCGTGTTGTTCTCGCAAAAAGCCGGCATTGAAATGCTGCATGTGCCGTACAAAGGCGGCGGCCCGGTGTTGACCGCCGTGCTGGGCGGCGAAGTGCATATCAACTTCCCCGGCGCCAGCGTGGCCGTGCCGCACATCAAATCCGGCAAACTGCGCGGCATCGGCTTCACCGGCGACAAGCGCATTTCTTCGCTGCCCGATTTACCCACCATCGCCGAGAGCGGCCTGCCCGGATTTAATTTCGACACCGGCTGGCACGCCATGTTCGGCCCGCCCAAACTGCCGGCGGCGCTGGTGAATCAGCTTCACGCCGCCGTGAAGAAGGCATTCGACAACGCGCAACTGCGCGACGCCTTCAGCAGCACCGGCTACGAACCTGCCGCCGCACCCCCGGCGGAATTCAGCAAGCTGTTCAAGGCCGATCTCAAACGCTTCGCCGAAATCGTGCGCACGGCAAAGATCGAGTTACAGTAAAATATTCTGTAAAAACAAATAGTTACACAACAATGTCCGCAGGCCGCCCGTCGGTGTCATCGGCCTCGTGTGAACGAAGTCTGAAACACGCGTGATTTTGGGGATTGGCGCGAGAAGCCCTCAGAATGGTTCGCCGTGCTTTTCGCATGCGAATCCCGGTTTTGGGTTTGATCTAGACGTGTTTGACGATTTTGTCTGATTGAATCAAACGCAGTCGCCGAGGCTGCGATAACGAAGTGACAGATGCCGATGCCGTGCCCGCGCCAGGGGGCGATGGCGGTATCCTGTTCTCAGACGCTGGATAAACGAAGGCCCGGGATAAGTTCTTGGCAGAACCCCGGGCCTTCTACATGCGCGCGCGCGTTTAAAGGCGCGGTTGCCTTGCCTTTATGCCAGTGCTGCGCGGCTTTGTCCAGTGCGGCGCGAGCGCATGGGGGACAGCGAGCAGACGTTTCGGTTGTACACCTGCAGGCACTGCGCAACGCAGGTGCGCATCTGCCGCAATTGTGACCACGGCAATCTGTATTGTGCGGGTGAGTGCGCCAAGATCTGCCGGCGTGAGTCAAAGCGCCGCGCCTGTGAACGCTACCAGTTGAGCCACCGCGGCGCGCGTCATCATGCCGACCGGCAGCGCGCCTTGCGCGAGCGCCGGCGCCTACGCCCAGCACAAATAGTGACGCATCAGGGTTCCCTTGCTGACACCGCCACGCCCATAGTGGCGGCGAGCTCAATCCCGAGCCCAACCGAGGAAACCCATGTTGACGTTGCATCCATTCAATCAGCCCCACAACCGCCCAGCCCGCTGCAGGCGGGGCTGCGTGCGAGCCCGACCCGCACGTATCGCCATTTCATGGCACCCCTTGCGCACCGCTGCAGCTTCTGTCGATGTGCGCTGCCGGCTTTCGCCCGACGGGGGCCGCTGCGCGGTGGCCCGTGATCTCGGGGGTGCGTGATGATCCCGCGCCAGATCGAGACCGAGATCCTGCGGCTGTATCAAATCGAACATTGGGTCGTCGGCACCATCGCCGCGCAATTACGCATTCATCACAGCACCGTGAGCCGGGTGCTCGCCCAGGCCGGCGTGCCGGTCGCACAAACCACCCCACACCGCTCGATCGTTGATCCTTATCGGGCGTTCATGGTCGAGACCTTGACCAAGTATCCGACGCTGCGCGCCTCCCGGCTCCATACCATGGTGCGGGAACGCGGCTACCCCGGCGGCGCGGATCACTTCCGCGCTCTGGTTGCACAACTGCGGCCGCGCCCCGCCGCAGAAGCCTACCTGCGGCTGCGCACCCTGCCCGGAGAGCAGGGACAGACCGATTGGGCCCATTTCTCCAAGATAAACGTGGGACGCGCCGTGCGTCCGCTGATGGCCTTCGTCATGGTGCTGTCCTACTCGCGCCAGCTATTCCTGCGCTTTTATCTGGGCGCTGCGATGCACTACTTCATCCGCGGCCATGTCGAGGCCTTCGCTGCGTTTGACGCCGTTCCCAGAGTGCTGCTGTATGACAACCTCAAAAGCGCGGTGCTTGAACGTTCGGGCGATGCGATTCGCTTCCATCCCACGCTGCTGGAACTGGCGGCTCATTACCGCTTCGAGCCGCGCCCGGTAGCGGTATACCGCGGCAACGAAAAGGGGCGGGTTGAACGGGCCATTCGCTACGTACGCGACGCCTTCTTCGCCGCGCGCAGCTTCCGCGACCTGGCTGATCTGAATGCGCAGGCCGACGCCTGGTGCAAGGGCCCGGCGGCTGAGCGCTTGTGTCCAGAAGACCGCACCCGCACCGTGCGTGCGGTGTTCGAAGAAGAGAAACCGCGGCTGCTCAGTTTGCCCGACAACCCGTTCCCGGCTGAAGAGCGCATTGAGGTGAGTGTCAGCAAAACGCCCTACGCACGCTTTGACCTGAACGATTACACGGTACCCCATACGCACGTGCGCCGCACGCTCACCGTGCTGGCCACCCTCGATACCGTGCGTATCCTCGATGGGCAGGAACTCATCGCCACCCATGTGCGCAGCTTCGATCGCGGGGCGCAGATCGAAATCCAAGCTCACATTGAGGAACTGGTCAAACGCAAGCGCGCGGCGCGTGGGCACCGCGCACAAGACCGCCTGCATCACGCTGCACCCAGTGCGACGCGGCTGTTCCTGCGCGCCGCCGAGCGTGGCGCACACCTGGGCGTGCTCACCCGCGGGCTCATCACTCTTTTGGACAGCCATGGCGCCAGCGCGCTGGAGGCGGCTATCAATGCGGCTCTGGCTGAAGACACCGCACACCTGGGGGCGGTGCGTCACTTCATCGATAGCCACGCCCATGCCCGCGGCCAACGCCCGCCACTCGCGGTGGTGCTGCCCGACGACCCGCGCCTGCAGGCGATCAACGTGCGCCCGCAGCCGTTAAGCGATTACGAACAACTTACCGCCAAGGAAACCCAAAATGAACTCACCAACGACGACCAGTCTGACGCTTGAGATGGCCCGTCAACGCCTGCGCCAGCTCGGCCTCTATGGCCTGCTGGCACAAGTCGAAACGCTGATGCTCGAACCGTGGTTTGCACGCGTCATCGAGATCGAAGAGGCCGAGCGCACACGCCGCTCTCTGAAACGCCGTCTCGATGACGTCCACCTGGGCGCCTTCAAGCTCCTGGCCGACTTCGACTGGGCCTGGCCCACCAAGTGCGACCGCGGTTTGATCGAGGAACTGTTCTCGCTCGCCTTTATCGAGGAGTCGGCCAACGTGGTGTTCATCGGCACCAACGGCCTGGGCAAAACCATGCTGCTCAAAAACCTCGCCTACCAGGCGGTATTACATGGACACACCGCACGCTTCATCCGCGCCTCCGACATGCTGCATGACCTCGCAGCACAAAATTCCACCACCACGCTGGCACGCCGTTTGCACCGCTATACCACGCCCACGGTCCTGGTCATCGACGAGGTCGGCTATCTGTCCTACGACGCGCGCTACGCCGATCTGCTCTTCGAGGTGGTGACCCGCCGCTACCAGAGCCCGAACCGCCCCATTTTACTCACCACCAACAAAGTCTTCGGCGAATGGAATCAGGTCTTCCCCAACGCCACTTGCGTCGGCACGCTGGTCGACCGGCTGCTGCACCGCGCCGAGATCGTGGGTTTGGAGGGGGAGAGTTACCGCCTCAAAGAAGCCAAAGAACGCACGGCGCTAAAAGCCAAAACCCGTAATTCAACGGCGCGTAAAAAGTCCTGACGCCATGCCGCAATCCAATGATTTGCCTCTGTGTCTGCCGGTTGATCTGTCCGATGAAGCCGCCGCCAAGCTCATCGAGTTTCTCTACGAGCTCACGGAGGCGCTCGAAAGCCGTTACTTCATACAGTTACGCCGCTACCACCAAGAAAAGCGCAGCGATCAGCGCGATCTCGGTCCCACGCCAGAACCCAACGATCCGCCGTTTTAGTTACGCATCGTGCTGGCCGCCGCGTGACGAACACGTCGCGCACCGCTCCCTTGTCCGTTCGCTAAACCGCGCATCCACCCCCAAAACTACGCGCCTCAAAATGACGCGCTTTTACTACCTCAGTAACACCGCTGCTACAGGCTGACGTGCGGCGTGCCGCGTGACCCCATGGGACGCCATATCCTCGCCGCGGAAGACGACCCGAGCATCCTGATTTCAATCGAGTTTCTGCTCAAGAACGCCGGCTACTCGGTGACGACCGCGAACAGCGGCCATCATGCCTGGGAAATGCTTCAGAAAAATGCGCCTGACCTTGCCATCCTGGATGTGATGCTTCCGGCGATAGACGGCCTCGATCTTTGCAGGCGCATACGCGCAAGCGATGGCATGCAATCCACCAAAGTGCTGATGCTCAGCGCGCGCGGACGCGACACCGAAATCCGCGCCGGGCTGCAACTGGGCGCCGATGCCTATATGACCAAGCCGTTCAGCACGCGGGATTTTCTGGAGACCGTGGAACGCCTGCTGGCGCCGCCGGCGGACGACTAGCGAACTAGCGCACCAGGTAATCGATCACATAGCCGCGCCCGTAATGCGTGCGCACTTCGACGCCGGAGTCAGGCAGTTTCCTGCGCAGGCGATGGATATACACCTCGATCGCGTTGTGGCTCACTTCTTTGTCGTAGCTGTAGAGTTGCTCGACCAGTTGCTCCTTGCTCACCACGCGACCGAAGCGCCGTAGCAACACTTCCAGCACGCCGGCTTCATGCAGCGACAAGCTCAGCGGCCGGTTGGCGACGCTGGCAGTACGCGCCACCGTGTCAAAGCTCAAATCACCATGTTGCAGCGTCGGTGCCGCCATGCCGGTGCCACGCCGCAGCAGCGCTCGTACGCGTGCCTGCAATTCGCTCAGGCTGAACGGTTTGACCAGATAATCGTCCGCGCCCAGATCAAGCCCGGTGACTTTTTCTTCCGGCTGCTCGCGGCCTGACAAGATCAGCACCGGCAGCGCGGTATTGCGCTTGCGCAAGCGGCGCAACACCTCCAAGCCGTCGAGCCTCGGCAATCCCAGATCCAGAATCAGCAACGCAAATCCGTCCGTGCGTAGCGCCTCGTCGGCGGCCATGCCATGCGCCACGTGGTCTACCGAATAGCCCGCCTGCGTCAATGTAAACCGCAGCGCCTCGGACAGCGCGCTGTCATCTTCCGCGATCAAGATACGCAATTCAACTCCCCCGTCATTCTGAATCGATCTTGC
>JANPOH010000040.1:0-6801 GCA_031427895.1 Betaproteobacteria bacterium | reverse complement strand
CCCTCCAATTCACTGTCTAACCCGTCGCCGCCTGCTGACTTTAATGGGTAGGGTAGACTGCGCTCGCCGTTCTGACGCGATGCGATTTCAATTCCACATTATGCCAAAAGCTTGGGGGCGGATTTTTGTGCAACGTTCGGGTTAGAATATCTATCAGTGAAGGTCCAGCAATACCGCAAGCTTTTTGACAGTCTATCGAAGGGGTCGGGGGACACTGGCGCATCTCAGCCTCATTTCGTGCGGCACATCGTTCCATACACCTTCTCATGCCCTCCATGATTGCTGAAGTACCTGGCGAATCCAGCCCGGTTGGATCGCTAAATGAAATCGGATTCCCCTCAACATATGCATATATATTCTCACACCCCAGTCATACCCATACAACTACAACTACGACCGCACCCCCTGCCCTGACGAAGGCGCCGCCGCCCCCCCAGCCTTGATCGTATTCAGCGTATTCATTGCGGTTCCGATCATGGTCGCCACGTCAGCCACGTTGCCGGGCACGATCATGGTGTTGTTGACTTTTGCCATGTTGGCGAATGCGCTGATGTAGTGTTCGGCCACTTTCAGGTTGGCTGCGTTCATGCCGCCCGGCTCGCTCATGGCGGCGGCCACGGTACGCACTGCCGCGGCGGTGGCGTCGGCGATGGTGGTGATGGCCTTGGCTTCGCCTTCCGCTTTGTTAACCTGGGCAATTTTTTGCCCTTCGGATTCGAGCACTGCCGCCTGTTTGACGCCCTCGGCGAGGTTGATTTCTTCCTGCCGCTGGCCTTCGGATTTTGCGATCAATGCGCGCTTTTCGCGCTCTGCGGTGATCTGCGCCTGCATGGAGCGCAGAATGGCTTCGGGCGGGGTGAGGTTTTTGATTTCGTAGCGCAACACTTTTACGCCCCAGGTGCGGCCCGCCTCGTCCAGCACGGACACCACTTGCCGGTTGATCTCGTCGCGGGACTCAAACGTTTTGTCGAGTTCCATTTTGCCGATCTCGGAGCGCAGCGTCGTTTGCGCGAGTTGCGTCACGGCGTCGATATAGTTGGATGAGCCGTACGAGGCGAGCTTGGGATCCGTCACCTGGTAATAGATGATGCCGTCCACGCCGAGTTGGGTGTTGTCTTTGGTGATACACACTTGCTCCGGCACGTCGTGCGCGGTTTCTTTCAGCGAATGGCGATACGACACCTTGTCCAGAAACGGGGTAATCCAGTTCAGGCCCGGCTCCAGCACGCTATGGAATTTGCCGAGACGCTCGACCACCCATGCCTGCTGTTGCGGCACCTGGCGCATCGCCTCCCAGCCCGCCACTACCACCAGACCAATCAGAAAAAACGGTATCGCAAGCGACCCCATGCCCGCCGCGTAAAGCACCACGCTGATGATTGCCACGCCTAAGACTTTGCCTATCATGTTGCTCTCCTGGTTGATGAATTCAGAACTCTGCGCGAAACCCGGTTACGCCGGTTTGTTACTTGCGATATGCAGCGTGCTGCCGTCCATCGCGACAATATAGAACACGGTGCCGCCGGGCGTGCGCGCACCGGTCACCCTGGCATCCCATGTCGCGTTGCGATAGCGCACCTTGGCCACGCCGTCGGCCTCGCTGACCCATGAATCCAGCGTCACGGTGTGGCCGATATCCAGCGAGTCGTTGCTTTTGTCGCCCGGGGCTTTTTTCTTTTTCAGGCTGCTCAACACGATCATGCCGATGATCGCCAACGCCGCTGCGGCAATCGCCTGCACTTCAAACGGAAAACCGAACCACGCCGCCGCCGCGCCGCCAAACGCCGCCAGCCCCAGCACCAGCAGTATCAATGTGCCCGACATCATTTCCACGATAATCAGGCCGATCCCCGCCACCGCCCACCAGACATAAGAATTCATCGTTTCCCCGCTCGCTTAGTGTTGTTTGATTAGCATATCGAATGACATCCGCAACGTCTAATGATTACGCCTTTACGCTGCCGCCATTTAAATAATAACATTTAAAAACAAATACTTACATTAATCAATTCAAGCGCGCCGCGCGCACGCGCAATTCCGCGATTTTTTCACGCACGGCGTGCGCGTCGCCGGCTTCGGGCTCCAGCCGCAGATAGGCTTCAAAATCCGCCAGTGCGGCGCGAAAGCATTCGAGGTCTTCATGCAGACGCGCGCGGTCGCGATAGTCATCCGCCGCGTGCGGACACAAATCCAGCACGCGGTTGGCGGCAGTCAGCGCCTTGAGGTGATTGCCGCGCTCGGTGTGGATGGCTTTCAGATTACGCAGCATGCGCGCGATGATGTCGGCGGGCGGCGCCACCGTGAGCAGGCGCATCACGGCCTCGGGCGCCACATCCATGCCGCCGCTTAACACGCGCAGGCGTTTTTGCAGATCCTTGATGCCGAGCGATGCGCCCTTGGCATAGGCATCCAGTATCACCGCCCCATCGCGCAGCGTGCATTTGACCAGAAAGTGACCGGGAAACGACACGCCGGCAAGCGGCAAATCCAGGCGTTGCCCCACCTCGATCAACAGCACCGACAGCGTAATCGGTATACCTTGCCTGCGTTCGATGACCACGTTGAGGTAGCTGTTGCGCGGGTCGTAATAGTCGTCGCTGTTCCCCGTAAAACCCAGTTCATCGAACAGGTAGCGGCTCAGTAACGCCAGCTTTTCGCCGGGCGTGATGTCGGCGCGCAAACGCCGGCGAAACGTCGATGCAAACTCGTCAAGGCGCGCGACATACGCCGCGATATCAAGTTGCGGATATTCGTCGTTGGCGATCACCAGCGCCGCCTCGGCGAGCTTCAATTGCGCGCGCGGGAGGTTAAGCACGTCTTGCCAGGTTTTGGTCGGCACGGCTTCCATCATTACGGTTGTCGGTTAAAAAGGCTCGGAAATTTCGACGAGGTTATTATCCGGATCGCGCACATACACCGAGCGCAGATCAAAGCGCGCGCCGGTGCGCTTACCCGGCCCGTCGATGATGGTCACGTTGCAGGCTTGCAGATGCGCGATCACCTCGGTCAACGGTTTGTCCGCGAGAAAACACAAATCCAGCGCGCCCGGCGTGGGCTTGTCGGCCTTTAACCCTGCGTCGAAACCCGGCGGATGCACGTTCAATTTGCGATCGCCGAAGCGCAGTGCGTAACGCCCGGCGCCGAAGCGCTCGACGCGCATGCCGAGCACGCGCGTATAAAAATCCAGGCACTTGTCCAGATCAGCGGTGGTCAGCACCACGTGATCGAAATCTTTAATCATGACAGCTCCCATGCGGTGATTCGTTGCGCCATCATAGCACTCGTGATCGCAAGCGGTAGTTGTGAGTTGCCGCCATTACAGGGACAATACCCTTTCACAGAGTACATCCTATTTTCATGTCTGCCGCATCGAAGCCGTCCAACACGTCCAACACGCCCGACAGCGCCGCCATCGCGCGCTATTTGCGCGACGCCTGCGCGGCAACCGCCGTCAACGTCACCGGGATAACGCTGCTGTCCGGCGGCGCGATTCAGCAAAACTGGCAGATCAACGTGGCGATTGCCGGCGGCGCACACGCCGGCGCGCACACGTGGGTGCTGCGCACGGATGCGCCGGCCACCGTGGCGTCGAGCCTGCCGCGCGAACGCGAATTCGAGATTATTCAATTCGCGCACGCCCGCGGCCTGCTCGCGCCGAGGCCGCTGTTTCTGTGCAATGATTCTGCCGTGATCGACCGGCCTTTTTTTGTGATGGAAAAATTGCCGGGCGTTGCCGCCGGTCATAAAGTGGTGCGGCTCGACCTGGATCGCCCCGCCCTCGCGCGCGAGCTCGCGCACGCGGCCGCGCGCATCCACGCGATCCGCCCGCCGCTGGCGGCCCTGCCGTTTCTCAAAACCTTGCTCGCGCGCGATGTCATCGCGGCCTGCCGCGCCTATCTCGACACGCTGGATGAGCCGCACCCGGTGCTCGAATGGGGCCTGCGCTGGTGCGAGCGGCGCGCCCCCGCGCAAGGTGAAGAAGAAACCACCTTCGTGCATCGCGATTTTCGCACCGGCAACTATCTGGTTCATGACGGCAGGCTCGCGGGGCTGCTGGATTGGGAATTCGCCGCCCTCGGCAATCCGCTCGAGGACATCGGCTGGATCTGCGCCAAGTGCTGGTGTTTTCGCCATGCACACCACATCGTCGGCGGCGTGGCGGATCTCGACGACTTCATTCCCGCCTATGAGTCGGCCAGCGGGCGCAAGGTGCCGCGCGACGCGCTGCGGTACTGGCAGGTGATGGCGCATATCCGCTGGTCTATCATTGCGCTGCAGCAGGCACGGCGGCATTTGTCCGGCATGGAGCCGTCGCTCGAACTGGCGCTCACCGGCAAAATCGTCGCCGAGCTGGAATGGGAAATTCTGCAACTGACGGAGGGTCCGTGAACGATCACCCCAACGCGCTGGAGTTGATACGCATCGCCCATCAAACGCTGGCGCAGGATATTTTGCCCGGCGCTGCTCCAGAGCAACTTTACGCATTGCGTATGATCGCCAACGCGCTGGGCATTGCCGCGCGCGAACTCGAATCGCACGACGCCGACGCGGCAGCCGAGACCTGCGGCCTCAATGCACTGCGGGGCGACACGGCATCCAGCGAAGACCTGCCCGCGCGCAATCGTCAATTCGCCCAGGATATCCGTCGCGGCGCGTTTGACGACAACCCCGCGCGGGAAGCCCTTCTGCGGCAACATCTGGCCGCGACCGCGCGCGCCAAACTGGCGGCGGCGTATCCCAAAGGGCTGCCGCCCAAAAATAATAATATTGTTTAAAATCATATAGTTATGAAACTATCGTCGATGCCCCCTTCGTCGATGTCGTTCGAGGCGCTCACGCCGACTGCTTTTCTGCGCCGGTCCGCGTGCGTGTTCCCCGACAAGACCGCGGTGATCGACGGCGAAAAACGCTGGACCTACGCCGAACTGCACCAGCGCTGCCTGCGCCTTGCGGGCGCGCTGCGTAACGCAGGCGTGCAACCCGGCGCGCGCGTGGCCGTGCTCGCGCCCAACACGCACGTGCTGCTTGAAGCGCATTACGGCGTGCCGTACGCCGGCGCGGTGCTGGTGGCGCTTAACGTGCGGCTCACTGCCGCCGACCACGGCTACATCATCGAACATTGTGACGCGGGCGTGCTGATTTACGATGCGGAGTTTGAAGACACCGCGCGCGCCATCGCGGCGGAGGCAAAACACCCGCTGAAGCTGCTACGCGGCGGGGATGGTGATGACAATCCCTACGAAAAATTTCTCGCCGACGCGGCGCCTTACAGCGAGCCGGTAATCGACGAGCGCAGCCTGTTGAGCATCAACTACACCAGCGGCACTACCGGCAAACCCAAGGGCGTGATGTATCACCATCGCGGCGCCTACCTGCAGGCGCTGGCGATGGCGATGCACGGCGCGCTGAACGAAAGCAGCGTATTCCTGTGGACGCTGCCGATGTTTCATTGCAACGGCTGGTGTTTCACCTGGGCGGTTACGGCCGCGGGCGGCACGCATTTGTGTTTACGCAAGGCCGATCCGGCGTTGATGTGGAACCACCTGCGCGGCTCCGGCGTCACGCAGTTCAATGCCGCGCCCACCATCCTCATCATGCTGGCGTGGCACGAAACCGCGCAGCCATTGGCGCGCGTGGTCAACGTCGCCACCGGCGGCGCGCCGCCCACGCCCGCGCTGCTCGCGCGCATGGCAGAGCTCAATATGAACATGACGCACCTCTACGGCCTGACTGAAACCTACGGCCCCGCTGTCATCTGCGAATGGCGGCGCGACTGGAACCAATGGCCTGCCGCGCAACAGGCGCAGATCAAGGCGCGTCAGGGCGTGGGCAATGTCGCGGCTGAATCCTTGCGCGTGGTCGACGCACAAGGCGCCGACGTGCCGAAAGACGGCGCGACCCTCGGCGAAATCGCCTTGCGCGGCAACAACGTCATGCTCGGCTATTACCGCGACGATGCAGCCACCGCCAAAGCCGCGCCCGACGGCTGGTTTCGCACCGGCGATCTCGCGGTGATGCACGCCGACAACTACATCGAAATCAAGGATCGCGCCAAAGACATCATTATTTCCGGCGGTGAAAATATCGCTTCGGTGGAAGTCGAGCGCACGCTGTCATCGCATGCCGCCGTTTTGGAAGCCGCCGTGGTGGCCGCGCCGGATGAAAAATGGGGCGAAGTGCCGGTGGCGTTCGTGACGTTAAAGCCGGGACAATCTCTCGATGCGCCGGCGTTGATCGCCTACGCGCGCGAACACATGGCGCACTTCAAAGCGCCCCAAAAAGTCGTCTTCGGCGACTTGCCCAAGAACGCAACCGGCAAAATCCAAAAATTCATACTGCGCGAAGCAGCAAAAAAACTCCTTTAATAACAAATACTTACCCATATGGATTTCACCCTATCCCCGGAAATCGAAGCCTACCGCGCCCGCTACAAGGCGTTTGTCGCCGAGCACATCCTGCCGCTTGAACGCGACCCGGCCTCGTTCGACGATCACGAAAACATTCGTCTCGATCTGCTCGACACGCTGCGCGCCAAGGCCAGGGCGGCGGGCCTGTGGTGCCCGCAAATGCCGAAAGACATCGGCGGGCAAGGCTTGCCGGTGGTCGGCATGGCCGCGTGTTACGAAGAAATGAATTACTCGATCTTCGGCCCGGTGGTGTTCAACTGCGCCGCGCCGGACGACGGCAACATGATGGTGCTGAATAAAGTCGGCACGCCTGCGCAAAAAGAAAAATGGATGATGCCCATCGTCGAAGGCCGCGTGCGCTCATCGATTGTGATGACCGAACCTGCGCCCGGCA
>JANPOH010000039.1:0-6166 GCA_031427895.1 Betaproteobacteria bacterium | reverse complement strand
GTTTGATTCGCGCCGAACGCCGCAGCATGGTGATTCTCGACGGGTCTATCGAAAGGCGCCGACGCGCGGCAGCTCGCGATAAGGCGGCGCCGTAACGTGTTGTGCCCCCAAACCCCGCCTCGAAGCGGGGTTTGTTCTTCTTCTGGCGGCGACTGGAGCTATTGCCTTATAATCAGCAAGTTATGAGAGATATCTAAACCCGTGGCCGGCAACGAAAAACCCTTCAACGGCAGCGCCGCGAGAAATCCGCTGCCTCCGCGGATCGCTGCATTGTTGCGCGAGTTCTGGTGGTTTGCGTTGCTGGCGGTGGCGCTGCTCCTGCTGCTCGTTTTGTTCACTTATCACAAGGGCGATCCGGGCTGGTCGCAAAGCGTGCGCGCGACGTCGATCCACAACTCGGGCGGCGTGATCGGCGCGTATCTTTCTGATTTGCTGCTTTACCTTTTCGGCGTGTCCGCCTACTGGTGGGTGCTGTTTTGCGCGGCGCTGGTGGGGTGGGGGTTCCGGCGTATCGAGGTGATCCCCGAGACCGATCGACGTTCCTATGTGGTGGTGGGCATCGGCTTCCTGGTGCTGTTGATCGCCAGTTCCGGCATCGAATATCTGCGCCTCTACACGCTGAAAGCGGATTTGCCGCTGGCGCCCGGTGGCATGATCGGTTCGATCGCGGGCGGCGCGGCGTCGAAAATGCTGGGTTTTACCGGCGGCACGCTGGTGCTGTTGTTGGTGTTCGCGGCGGGCCTTAGCCTGTTTACCGGCGTGTCGTGGTTGACGATTATTGAAAAAATCGGCGCCGGCATCGAAGCCGCGTTCAACAGCGTTGTCACGCGCTGGCAGGAGCGGCAGGATCGGCGCGTGGGCGAGCAGGCGGTGATCGAGCGCGAAGTGGTGGTCGAAGAAACGCGCCGCAAGTTTGAAATACACGAACCGGTTCGCATCGAGCCGCCGCGCGTTGAAATTCCCAAATCGCCGCGGGTGGAGCGCGAGAAGCAGGCGCCGCTGTTTGAGAATTTGCCGGATTCGCTGCTGCCGCCGCTGCACCTGCTCGATGAAGCCGAGCGCCATCTCGAAACCCTGTCGCCGGAGACGCTGGAATTTACCTCGCGCCTGATCGAAAAGAAGCTCGGCGATTTCGGCGTCGAAGTGAAAGTCGTCGCGGCCTATCCCGGCCCGGTGATTACGCGCTACGAAATCGAACCTGCGGTGGGCGTCAAAGGCAGCCAGATCGTCAATCTGGTGCGCGATCTGGCGCGTGCGCTGTCGGTAATCAGCATTCGCGTGGTTGAAACCATCCCCGGCAAAAGTTGCATGGGTCTGGAAATTCCCAATCCCAAGCGTCAGATCGTCAAGCTCACCGAAATTTTAAGTTCGCAGGTGTATGCCGATATGAGCTCGCCGCTGACGCTGGCGATGGGAAAGGATATCGCCGGTAATCCAGTGGTCGCCGATCTGGCGCGCATGCCGCATGTGCTGGTGGCCGGCACCACCGGTTCGGGCAAGTCAGTGGCGATCAACGCGATGATTCTGTCGCTGCTCTACAAAGCGCCGCCGACGCAGGTGCGCTTGATCCTGATCGACCCGAAGATGCTGGAACTGTCGGTCTACGAGGGCATACCGCATCTGCTGGCGCCCGTGGTGACGGATATGCGCCAGGCCGCGCACGCGCTGAACTGGTGCGTGGCCGAGATGGAGCGCCGCTACAAGTTGATGTCCGCGCTCGGCGTGCGTAATCTCGCCGGGTTTAACCAAAAAATACGCGACGCGGAAAAAGCCAAAAAGCCGATCCCGAATCCGCTGCTGGTGAGCGAGGTGGACCCCGAGCCGCTGCACGAAATGCCGCTGATCGTGGTGGTGATCGACGAATTGGCCGACCTCTTGATGGTGGTCGGCAAAAAGGTCGAAGAGCTGATCGCGCGCATCGCGCAAAAGGCGCGCGCGGCGGGCATCCATCTGGTATTGGCGACGCAGCGACCGTCGGTCGATGTCATCACCGGCTTGATTAAGGCCAATATACCGTCGCGTGTGGCGTTTCAAGTCGCCGCCAAGGTGGATTCACGCACCATTCTCGATCAGATGGGGGCCGAGGCGTTGCTGGGGCAGGGCGATATGCTGTATCTGCCGCCGGGCGCCGGGCTGACCCAGCGCGTGCATGGTGCGTTTGTCTCCGATCATGAAGTGCATAAGGTGGTGGATTACCTGAAGAGCCTGGCGCAGCCGCAGTACATCGATGACATCTTGAACGGCTCGACCGGCGAGGGTGAATCGGGCGACATGATCGAAGGCGGCGGCAACGGCAACGGCAATGGCGAAGCCGATGAGTTGTACGATCAGGCAGTGGCCATTGTCATCAAAACGCGGCGACCGTCGATCTCGCTGGTGCAGCGCCATTTGCGTATCGGCTATAACCGTGCCGCGCGGCTGGTTGAGCAGATGGAACGATCCGGCGTGGTGTCCAGCATGGGATCGAACGGCAATCGCGAGGTGCTGGCGCCCGCACCGGCGGGTGACGCCGATGGACGTTAAACCTTCGGGCGATTTTGCTGTCCAATTCGGCTTGGCATTAATTTGGGGCGAGGACAGCCATGAAAAGGTTCATTGGAATTATTGAGATTGGCATGCTGATGCTGGCGGGGTTCGCGCCCACACCGCAGGCCGCCGAGATTTACCGGTGGGTGGACGAGCGGGGCGTGACGCAGTACGGCGAAAAGCCGCCCGCCAACCGCCCGGCCAAGGCGGTCGACGGCAGGCCGGCGGCTGCGTCGGTGGATGCCGACGGCAAGCTGGTCGAGGCGCCGAAGCCCGCGCCGCGACCGCCGTCCGTGGCAGCGCCGCCGCCGCCGGTTGCGGCGGTCCCGGCGGATGTGCCCGTGCGCGGCATGGAGTTTTCGACGTTCATCTACCTGCAACGCGGCATGTCCGAAGGCGAGGTGCTGCTGCGCGCGGGAAAACCGGATTTTGAAAGCATTGAAAATTTTCGTCATTACGTAGTGAAATCGTTGTATTACTATCCCACCATCGCGAATCCGTATATCACCGTGGTCACTGTGCGCGGCGGACGTGTCGCCAACATTGATCGTACCCGCAAGACTTTTTAAACTGCGAATCCCCCATGCGTAATGCCCTGCGTAAAACCCTGCTGCTGGCGCTGTTTGCTCCTTGTATGGCGTTTGGCGCAACCACCGAAGCGCTCAAAGCGCTGCTCACCCAGACCACCACCGCAAAGGGCCGTTTCGCGCAAATGGTGCTCGACAAAAATCTTAAAAAGCTGCAAGAGTCCACCGGCACCATGCAGTTCTCGCGCCCCGGTAAATTCCGCTGGGAGTACCACAAACCGTTTGAACAAGTCATCGTTGGCGATGGCGCGAAGCTGTGGATCTACGACAAGGATTTGAACCAGGTCATCGAGCGCAAGCTCGACAAGGCGCTGGGCGCGAGTCCGGCGGCGCTGCTCGCCGGCAGCAACGAAATCGAAAAAAGCTACACGCTGAACAACATCGGCAATCAGGAAGGTCTCGATTGGCTGGAGGCGATTCCCAGGTCGAAGGACACCGCGTTCGAGCGCGTGCGTCTGGGTTTCAGCAAAGGCGGGCTGGAGGTGATGGAATTGCGCGATCAGTTCGGCCAAGTCACGGTGATTAAATTCGCCGATATCGAACGCAATCCCAAGCTCGCGGCGGACGCGTTTACGTTCGCCATTCCCAAGGGCGCGGATGTGATTCGTGAGTGATGACTACCGAAGTGCAAATTCAAAAAGCTTCACCGCAAAGGCGCAAAGGCGCAAAGGAAACGCAAAGTAAACTGCACGCAGGTTTTTCTTTGCGGCAGTTCTTTGCGTCTTTGCGCCTTTGCGGTGAAGGGGTTGAACTCCTACGTACTGCTGCTACCTCGAATAGCGGACTTGGCTCGTGAACGATCTCTTCGGCAAGCGCGAACCGCGCGCGCCGCTGGCCGAACAACTGCGCCCGCGCACGCTGGACGATGTCGTCGGCCAATCGCATCTGCTGGGCGCGGGCAAACCGCTGCGCCTCGCGTTTGAGTCCAAAAAACCGCATTCGATGATCTTGTGGGGCCCGCCGGGCGTGGGCAAAACCACCCTCGCGCGGCTGATGGCCGATGCCTTCGATGCCGAATTCATCGCCATCAGCGCGGTGTTTTCCGGCGTCAAGGAAATTCGCGATGCGCTAACCCGCGCCGAACTCACGCTGCAACAAAACGGGCGTCACACCCTGTTGTTCGTCGATGAAGTGCATCGCTTCAACAAAGCGCAGCAGGATGCGTTTCTGCCGTATGTCGAACGCGGCCTAATCACCTTCATCGGCGCCACTACCGAGAACCCCTCGTTTGAATTGAACAACGCGCTGCTGTCGCGCGCGGCGGTGTATGTGCTGCAACCGTTGAGTGACGACGAACTTGCAAGTCTGTTACAACGATCATTCGGTAAGTATTTGTTTTTAAAAGATATTTCAGGCGAGGCGCGAAGCGCCATCGTGGGCTACGCCGATGGCGACGCGCGCCGCCTGCTGAACCTGATTGAGCAGTTGGCAGACGCCGCTGAAGAAACCGGGCGCGGCACTATCGACGCAGCCTTCGTCAAGGCGACGCTCACGCAGAGTCTCAGGCGCTTCGATAAAGGCGGCGATCAGTTCTACGATCAAATCTCCGCGCTGCATAAATCCGTGCGCGGGTCATCGCCCGATGCCGCGCTCTACTGGATGGTGCGCATGTTAGACGGCGGCGCCGATCCGCTGTATCTCGGCAGACGCATCGTGCGCATGGCGTCAGAAGACATCGGCCTCGCCGATCCGCGCGCGCTGCGCATGGCGCTCGATGCCTGCGAAACGTATGAACGGCTGGGTTCGCCGGAAGGCGAACTGGCGCTGGCCGAAGTGGTGATCTATCTCGCGGTAGCACCCAAAAGCAACGCCGCCTACGTCGCCTACAACGTCGCCCGCGCGCTGGTGCGCGAAGACAAATCACGCCCCGTGCCGGAGCATCTACGCAACGCGCCGACCAAACTGATGAAGGATTTAGGCTACGGCGCGAACTACCGCTACGCGCATGATGAAGCAGGCGCGTATGCGGCGGGTGAAAGCTATTTCCCCGACGGCATGACGCCGCCGAAGTTGTATGAGCCTACCGAGTTCGGGCTGGAGGCGAAGATACGCGAGAAGCTGGAGTATTTGCGCTCGCTGGATCGTAAGGCGCAGAAGTAACGGGTAGGTTGGCGCTGGACGTAGAGAAGCCCAACGGCGGTGGCGCCTGACCTTGGATGTTAGGCTTTGCAGCCCAACCTGCCGGGCTTAACTCCGTGTGGTATCAAACGGATTCAGCAGCGCCATATCGAAACTCGCAAAGTCGCTGACGTTACGAGTCACGACCGTCAGCTTGTGAACCGTGGCGGTCGCTGCGATCATCGCGTCTTCATAGAGCGCGCCCGGTTTGCGGTGCATCAATCGAGCCCATGCGCGGAAAGTCTCGCCGTCCATGGGCAGGATGTTGTATGACGCAGCGACAAGATCTGCCCATGCCTCGATCTCGGATGCCTTTGCGGCATCCTGCTCGCGCGTGAGTTCGATACCGGCCTGAATTTCACCCAAGGTGACGGCCGACAAGTGCAGGTCGGCATCAGCCGTGGATTGCAGCCACGCGACAACAGCGCCGCGGGGACGGGGCTTGCGTAGTTCGGAGACAACGTTGGTGTCGAGAAGATACATGCGCCGTATTCGTTAGCTCAACGCGGTTACTTTGCGTCTGCGCGCGACTCCCCGTGGCGGCGTCAAAGACTCGGTGCGCGCATCATCCGACAGCAGCAACTGCTTGATTGAGGGACGTGCCGTGGCCTTGAGCCGCCGCCACTCATCTACAGGCACCAGCACGGCAGCTTCCGTGCCGCGTTTGGTTACGATCTGGGGGCCATCACTGATACACGCTTTGAGGAACTCGCTGAAGCGCGCTTTCGCATCTTGAACGGGCCAAGTTTTCATAGTCGTCTCTACATGACGTGATTAGATATATGACTAGTTATTTGTACTGTGTCACAAAGTAAATTCCCCCCTTCAAGGCTGATCTTTACCCACAATTATTTACTCAAAATCAATGACTTACCTCTGCAAGCGATCTGTAGGGTGCGCACCGCGCACGCGTCACGTGCGTAGCCGCGTGCGCT
>JANPOH010000038.1:0-2867 GCA_031427895.1 Betaproteobacteria bacterium | reverse complement strand
CCCCGCGCCGCCCGACGTGGGGGCCTACATCTCAATCCCGCCGGCCACCGCCCCTCTCGGGCGTGCCCGGGGCGGTTTTAGCGCCGCGGCCAACCCCCCGGGACTCGCGCCCGGATAAAACGTCACCACCTGTATCGTCGGGTAATCCACCTGCGGCAGCGCGGATATCGGCAGCAGCCGGTAGGCGATAGCGCCGGACAGCAGAATCGCCAGCATCAGCAGCGAGGTCGCCACCGGGCGCAGAATGAACAGGCGGGAGGGGTTCATCTGGCTCACTTCCTCGCTTGCGAGGAGAGCGAAGCGAGGGGCGACGTGCGGCCCCTACCCTCACAACCCTCTCCCGCCCCAAGGCGGGAGAGGGAGCCGTTATCTGGAAATGCGTAGATACCCATGTCCGCAAACTGGGCCAGTGAGGTCCGCGTAGTCAGTATGTCGCGCATCGGCATTTATTGCGCGGCCGCGTCAGCGTCTTTCTTCTTGCGCCACTCGCCGTCGCCGCGCTTGCGGCCTTCGCCCTTGGGCACGTCGGTGGCCCCGTCTTTTGCTGCGTCTTTTGGTGCGTCCGCGGCCGCGCCGTCGGCGGGCGGGTTTTTGCGGCGCGGACGGTCGGGGTCTGCGCTCGCGCCATCACCTTTGGCAGCGCCTTTCTCACCCTTGGCACCTTCGCCCTTTCCCGTTTCGGCCTTGCCGGCGTCTTTCGCGACGTCACCTTTGGCTGCGTCTTTCGCTGCATCAGCGCCCTCGCCGCCCTTGCCGCGCCGCCCCTTGCCCTTGCCTTTGCCTTCGCCGTCCTTGCCTTCCAGCGCGCGCCGCTCCGCGATTTCAACCTTCATGCCGTCGCGCAGGCGATCCATGCCGTCGATCACCACGCGCTCGCGCGGCTTCACGCCCGATTCAACCTCAATGCGCGTGCCCTCGGTAACGCCGGTTTTCACCGGGCGCAGCGACACCGTTTGATCCTCGTTCACCACGTACACAAACAAACCCTGCGCGCCGCGCTGTATCGCCGACGCGGGGATGGTGACCGCGTCTTCGCGCGTATCGACCAGCATGCGCACATTGACGAACTGATTGGGAAACAGCAAGCCTTCATCGTTGGCGAACTGCGCCTTCAGCTTGATGGTGCCGGTGGTGGTGTCGATCTGGTTATCCGCAGTGAGCAGGCGGCCCATGGCAAGACGCACTTTTTGCTCGCGGTCGTATGCCTCCACCGGAATTCTTTCGCCGGATTTCAGGCGCTTCAACACGGCTTGCAGACTGTCCTGCGGAATAGTGAACACCACGGTGATCGGCGTCACTTGCGTAATCACCACCAGACCCGCGGCGTCGCCCGCGCGCACGATGTTGCCCTGATCCACTTGCCGCAATCCCAACTGCCCGGAGATCGGCGCGGTGACGCGCGCGTAGCTCAGTTGCAGCCGCGCGCTATCCACCTGCCCCTGATTGACCTTGGCCGTGCCTTCGAACTGGCGCACCAGCGCCTGCTGGCTGCTGACCTGCTGCTCGGCGATCGAATCCTGCTTGAGCAACAAGCGGTAACGCTCCAAATCGACGCGCGCATTGGCGAGCAAGGCCTGATCGCGCTGCATTTGCCCTTCGGCCTGCAACAACTGCGCCTGATACGAACGCGAATCGATTTCGGCGAGCAAGTCGCCCTCCTTAACCGCCTGCCCCTCTTTGAACAGCACGCGCATCAACTGCCCGTCAACGCGGCTGCGTACGGTCACGGTACGCAGCGGCGTCACCGTGCCCAAGCCACTGATATACACATTGACATTGCCGCTGCGCGCAGTGGCCACCGCCACCGGCGCCACCGGGCGACCGCCTTTGCCCTTGCCTTTGACGGTTTTTCCCTGCGCGTCCTTGGTGTCGCCCTTGGCATCAGCAGCAGCATCCGCCGGCGTTTGAACCCATTTCTGGTAGCCCCAATAGCCGCCACCGCCCAGCACGGCAAGGCTCAGCAGCCACACCGTCCATTTCGATTGTTTTGACATTGGCTTTTGCGTCGAAGATTTATAATCTAAGCAGGCTGTTTAACGCATCAAAGCGCAATCTGCAAACAGGGCTAAACCGGGGCCAACAATACTTGGAAAACCATTTAACAACAAATAGTTACGAGTTACACGCCTCACGCCCCACGTCTCATGTCTCACGTCTCACGCCTCACGCCGCTACAATTTCAACGCCTTGTAGCGCAGCCGCTTGGGCCGGGCGCCTTCTTCACCCAAGCGTTTGCGTTTATCCGCTTCGTATTCCTGATAGTTGCCGTTGAAAAACACCACCTGCGAATCGCCCTCGAACGCAAGAATATGCGTGGCAATGCGGTCGAGAAACCAGCGGTCATGCGAGATCACCAGCACGCAGCCGGCGAATTCCAGCAGCGCGTCTTCGAGCGCACGCAGGGTTTCGACATCCAGGTCGTTGGAGGGCTCGTCGAGCAGCAATACGTTCGCGCCGGTAAGCAGCGTTTGCGCCAGGTGCAGGCGACCGCGCTCGCCGCCCGACAAGTTGCCCACCAGCTTTTGCTGATCGGGGCCTTTGAAGTTGAAGCGCCCGAGATAGGCGCGCGACTGCATTTCAAACTTGCCGACGTTGATAATGTCGAGTCCGCCGGAGATGGCCTCCCATGCGGTCTTGTCATTCGGCAGCGCATCGCGATTCTGATCGACCACCGCGAGTTGTACCGTCGAACCGATGACGACTTCGCCGCTATCGGGTTTTTCTTTGCCGGTAATCATGCGGAACATCGTCGATTTACCCGCGCCGTTGGGGCCGATGATGCCGACAATCGCGCCCGCCGGAATCGAAAAATTCGCTTTATCGATCAGCAACCGGTCGCCATAGGCTTTGCTCACGTCCTTGAACTC
>JANPOH010000037.1:0-6758 GCA_031427895.1 Betaproteobacteria bacterium | reverse complement strand
GTGCATGTGGTGTCGCCGCAGACCAGTGTGCTGGACGCCATCAAGCTGATGGCGGAAAAAGGCGTCGGCGCGCTGCTGGTGCTGGACAATGGGCGTTTGGCCGGCGTGGTGTCGGAACGTGATTACGCGCGTAAGGTGATTTTGCATGGCCGCTCGTCGCAGGCGACCGCAGTACGTGAAATCATGACCGAAAAGGTGTGCACGGTGCGCTCGGAGCAAACCGTCGAAGACTGCATGGCGTTGATGACGGAAAAGCGTATCCGCCATTTGCCGGTGGTGGATGGCGGCAAACTCGCCGGCGTGGTTTCAATCGGAGATCTGGTGAAAGTAGTGATCGCGGTTCGCGAAGAAACCATCAAGCAGTTGGAGTCGTACATCCACCAGTAGTAAGGGTTAGCCTTGGAATGTTGCTTTGCCTTCGTGCGCGAAGGTGAGTGGCTTTTTGTGTGTCGTAAATTGAAAGGGCGTTAAATGAAGTTTGGAGCCATCATCATCGGTGACGAAATTTTGTCGGGTAAGCGTCAAGACAAACACATGGCGAAGCTGATCGCGGCGCTATCGTCGCGCGGACTCGAACTCGCGTGGGCGCACTATTTGGGCGACGACACGCCGCTGATCACCGCGACATTAAAGCGCGTGATGACCCTGCCCGACGTGGTGTTCAGCTTCGGCGGCATCGGCGCGACCCCGGATGATCACACGCGCCAGTGCGCGGCGGATGCGGCTAATGTGGGGCTTGCGTTACATCCCGACGCCGAAAGCGAAATCCGCGCGCGTTTTGTCGACGACCCCAAGGGCGTCACGCCGCAGCGCCTGGCGATGGGCGAGTTTCCGCTGGGGTCGAGCATTATTCCCAATCCGTACAACCGTATTCCGGGTTTTAATTTCAAGAATATCTATTTCGTACCCGGCTTTCCGCAAATGGCATGGCCGATGATCGATTGGGTGCTCGATACGCACTACAAGCATTTGGCCGATGCGGGGCGCATCGGTGAAGCGGCGATTATCGTGCGCGAAGCAGGCGAGAGCCTGCTGATCGATTTGATGAAAGCGGTGCAGGGCAAATACGCGGCGTTGAAGATTTTTAGTTTGCCGCGCGTGCAGCCGGAGCGCTTTATCGAATTGGGTGCGCGAGGTGATCCCACGCTCGTTGCAGCGGCGATTGCTGAACTCAAGCAGGGGGTAACCGCGATGCAGTTTCCGTGGACGGATGCACCGCAGTTTGGCGCGAAGTAAGTGAAATAAAAAATGCCCCACGACGTGAGTCGCGGGGCATTTTTACAAACCGAGCTACAGCTAAAGTCTTACTTCTTCGCTTTTTTCGCAACCGGCGCGGCAGCGCGCTTGGCAACGGCTTCGAGGTTGGTCTTGGCGGTATCGTTAAACTGTTTGGCGGCTTTCGAGAGGTTCTCGTAGGCGGCGCTGCCAGTGACGATGGCCGACTTCAACGCGGAGATGCCGACTTCCGAACCGGCGGGCGCGTTTTGCGCAAACTTGTCGAGCGCGACCAAGAACTGCTTGTTGAAATCCGCGAATTGCTGTTCGATCAGCTTGCCGAATTCGGCTTGTGTTTCGCTCGCCACGTCGTATACGCTTTTCATGTAGTCGGTGGCTTTTTCAAAGGCCGGTTGCGCTACGGTGTCTTTTACATCGGCGAACTGTTGCAGATCCTTGATCGTCGCCAGCGTCTTGGCATTGTCCACGCCATCGGTCAGTGCGGACTTGACAGCTTTCAACTGGATTTCGACCAGACGCTGAGCGCCGCCGAAGGCGACGTTGGCGAAGTGGGCAGCAGTTTCGAGGTTGGCTTTGTTCATCGCGGCAAATTGGTCATTGGCTTGGTACATAAAAATCTCCTTTAAAAACAGATAGTTAAAAAAATTATTCGATTTTTCGTCGCAGCCATAAGTCTTAATTGCTGCGTTGCACAATTCAAATTATAAGGGCATGGAACAGGAAGTCAATAGGTTATCGCATAATATTTGTGCGGTGCCGCAAAATACCGGTAATTCACCCATTTTGACTTCCTTAAGGCTTGCCGATAGCATCCGCGAATCCCTTTTCAATCGTATGGCCAGGCGATGTTTTGCCGGCTGTATCTCATCCTTGGATTAAGGCCCTGTGGCGTCTTCCGCAGTCCCAAACCCGGATTCCCCGTGCCTGAGCGTCGAGCGCACTGCGGACGGCCACCCGCTGATTAAGGTGGCCGGCGCATGGAATTTGCGCTCGATTCAGCCACTGGCGCGCGCGCTGCGTCAGCAGTTGGCGGGTCATACCGCGGTCACGCACTGGGATTTGAACGGGATTTCGCGGCTGGACCACGCCGGGGCCATGATGCTGTGGCATGCCTGGGGCAAGCAACGCGCCGGGCATCTGCATCTGCTGTCCGAACACGAGGGCTTTTTCGCGCATCTGGAGGCCGGGCCGAGACTGGCGGATTTGCCGTTGAAACGAGCGGAACGGCGGCGGCGGCTGTGGGCCGCGGGCCGGGCGGTGGTCACGCTGGGTCAGCACATCATTCAGATTACGCTGTTGCTGGGCGCGGTCAGCCTTGCGTTTTGGGATGCGCTGCGTCACCCCTCGCGTATGCCGTGGCGCGAGATTTCCGCCAACATTTATCGCACCGGCGCGCAGGCGCTGGGCATCACCGCGCTGGTGGGGTTTTTGATCGGCGTGGTGCTGTCGTATTTGTCCGGGCAGCAGTTGAAGGCCTACGGCGCGGGGATTTTTATTGTCAACCTGCTGGGCATTTCAGTGGTGCGCGAACTGGGGCCGGTGCTGGCCGCGATCCTGGTGGCGGGGCGTTCCGGCTCGGCAATGACAGCGCAACTCGGCGTGATGCGCGTGACCGGGGAAATCGACGCCATGTCGGTGATGGGCATCCCGTATACGCTGCGCCTGGTGCTGCCGCGGGTGATCGCGCTGGCGATATCAATGCCCTTGATTGTGTTGTGGACCAACGCCATTGCGCTGCTCGGCGGCATGGTGGTCGCGCAGTACGAGCTCGACATCAGCTTGTCGTATTTTGTGGCGGAATTGCCCAATGCCGTGCCGGTGGCCAATCTGTGGCTGGGGCTGGGCAAGGGGCTGGTGTTCGGCGGTTTGATTGCGCTGCTCGCCTGCCACTTTGGCTTGCGTATCGAGCCCAACACCGAAAGCCTGGGCATCGGCACCACCAACTCCGTGGTGGCGGCGATCACCATTGTGATTATCGTGGATGCGGTTTTTGCCATTTTGTTTTCAAGCATCGGAATCGGGTGATGGACGACTGCCTGATTGAAATCCGTAATTTGTGGACGCAGTTCGGCTCGCAGGTGGTGCATCGCGACTTGAATTTGCGCGTGCAGCGCGGCGAGGTGCTGTCGCTGGTGGGCGGATCGGGCAGCGGCAAGAGCACGCTGCTGCGCGAGATGCTGGGGCTGGAGCATCCGACGCAGGGCGAGGTGCGCGTGTTCGGCGTGTCGCTGCGCGACGGCGACGCCGCCGAATTGCGCCGCATCCGCAACCGCTGGGGCATGCTGTTTCAGGAAGGCGCGCTGTTTTCCGCGCTGTCGGTATTTGAAAACGTGGCGTTGCCGCTGCGTGAACTGAAAACGCTGGATGACGCGCTGATATACGATCTGGTGATGCTCAAGCTCGATATGGTGGGCATTGAAAGAGGCCACGCTTCCAAGATGCCCTCGTTGCTGTCCGGCGGCATGGTCAAGCGCATCGCGCTGGCGCGCGCGCTGTCGCTGGAGCCGGAACTGCTGTTTCTCGACGAGCCCACGGCGGGGCTGGACCCGGATCGCAGCGAGAGTTTTTGCACGCTGATCGCCAACCTCAAGCGCGAGCTGGGGTTGACCGTGGTCATGGTCACGCACGATCTGGATACCATCGTGTCGCTTTCCGATCGCGTGGCGGTGCTGGCCGATCAAACCATCGCGGCGCTGGGCAGCGTGGCCGAGGTGGCCGCCGTGCCGCATCCGTTTATAGTTAATTTTTTCCAGGGCGAGCGCGGCAAGCGCGCACTGGATGGCCTGAAAATGCCGCAGTCGGCGCCGCCCGCGCCGTCACGGTCAGTGAACTGAGTCGCCGAGGAGAACGAGTACATGGAAAGTCGCGCGCACGCTATCATTGCCGGGTTGTTCACCGTGTTGCTGGGGGTAGGCGTGATTCTCGCCGCGCTGTGGTTCAGCCGCGAGAACTACGACCGTGTCGCCTATGTGCTGGAATCCAAGCACTCGGTATCCGGCCTGAACGCGCAAGCGCCGGTGCGATTGCGCGGCGTGCAGATCGGCAAGGTGCAAAGCATTGATTTTGACGACGAAGACCCGAAGCTGATCCTGATTACGATTCTGGTCAAGGCCAGCTCGCGCATTACGCGCGGCACTTTCGCGCAACTCGGCGCGCAGGGCATTACCGGCACCTCCTACGTGATGCTCGAAGACGACGGCAGGCAACCCGAGTTTCTGCCGCCCTCCACCGACAAAGCCAGCCGCATTGCCGTCAAGCGCGCCTTGTTTGACGAGATTGCCAACTCCGGGCAGGAAATTCTTTTTCAGGTGAGCAAGGTGGCCAAACAGCTTGAGTCGCTGTTGAGCGAGCCGAATCAGGTGCAACTGGTCGGCGCCATCGGCTCGGTGCGCGGCATGGCCGAGCGCATCGACCTGCTCGCGAAGGCGCTGGAACCGGGCGCGAAAAACCTGCCCGCACTGGCGGGAGATGCACGCAAAACCATGGCGGGCGCCGATGCGGCCCTGCGTGAGCTTGCGCCGGCATTGCAGGAAGCCAAGGCCGCGCTCGCCAGCGTCGACAAACTGGCGCGCGAATACGCACAGCGCGCGGACGTGCTCGATCGTGTCGCCAAAAGCGCAGAACAAATCAGCCACGCCAGTCAGGGCGCGGCGGGCGCCGTGGCCAACGACGTGGCGCCGCGCGCCACCGTGCTGCTCGAAGAAATCGCGCGCAACTCGCGCAACCTCGACCGGCTGCTTTCCGAGTTGAACGAACAACCCGCCGGCCTGGTGTTCGGGCGCGGCCCGGCGCGCCCTGGCCCCGGCGAGCCGGGCTACAGCGAACCCGCAAGGAGTAAATGATGATAAAAAAATATAAGTATTTGTTTTTATTGGTATTTTTTTCAATGCTCTGGGCGGGCTGCACACTCGGCCCGGAAAAACGCGACCCGCCGGCGGTTTTTGATCTCGGCCTGCAACGCACTTACCCGGCTGTCGCGCCCGCGATCAACGCCACTTTGCTGATCCCCGCCGTGAACGCCAGCGCGTGGCTCGACAGCGCGAACATTGTCTACCGGCTTGCGTATCGCGACGCGGGCCGCCCGGAAGCGTACGCGCAACACCGCTGGGCGATGTCTCCCGCGTTGTTGCTCACCGAGCGCCTGCGCGGGCGCTTTGCCGCGGCAACGCGCGGCATCGTCGGCACGCAGGACGGCGCGCGCGCGGATTATGCGTTGCGTATCGAGCTTGAGGATTTCAGCCAGTCGTTCGATGCCGCTGAATCGAGCAAGGTGCAGGTGCGCCTGCGCGCTTCATTGATCGATCTCACCACCCGCGCGCTGCACGCGCAAAAGAGCTTCAGTGTCGAACGGCCTGCCGCCCCCAACGCGCCCGGCGCGGCACAATCACTCGCCGCCGCCAGCGACGCGGCGGTGGAAGAACTGGTGGCGTGGGCCGCGCAGAGCTTGAAAAAGTAGGAGGCGAACATGAGCACCATCTTTACAAAAATCATTGCACGCGAAATCCCGGCGAAGATCGTTTACGAAGACGATCTGTGCCTGGCGTTCCACGACGTCAACCCACAAGCGCCCACGCATGTGCTGCTGATCCCGAAAAAAGCAATTCCGCGGCTGGTGGATGCCCAGCCCGAGGATGCGGCGTTATTGGGGCACCTGATGCTGACCGCCAATAAAATCGCGCTGCAACTCGGCGTGGGCGACGCGTTTCGGCTGGCGGTGAACAACGGCGCCGATGCGGGGCAGAGCGTGTTTCATCTGCATCTGCACATACTGGCGGGGCGGGCATTCAAGTGGCCGCCGGGGTGACGTGGAGTAGGGTGCGCATTGCGCACCGTTCATCCTCGTACCGCGTGCGCGATGCGCACCCTACGCCTACTGGGATGCGCCAAACGGCGCAATGCGCTGCGCTTCGATTGCGCCCTACGGATTGCGGCTTGTGTGCGTTACGGCGCTAGGTCGCTATCGAAATGAAGAATTTAAAATCCTTCGCCACGTCACATTCGGATTTCAAATACCACCCCACCTCCATTCTCCCAATTCCGCGCCGTCGCCCGTCCGCCATGAAACTCGGCAATCAGCCGCACGATATAAAGCCCCAGCCCCAGATGCGGGTTGTCGCCGCTGGCTTCTTTACGCACCGAAATCAGGGAGTCGAATAAACGATCGGCAATCTCCGGCGGCAGCGGCGGGCCGCTGTTGCTGAACTGCACCACCGCCTCGTTGCCGATGCGTTGCAGGCTGACTGAAATCGGCGTGCCTGGCGTGGCGAAATCAGCGGCGTTGGCGGCGAGTTTGTCGAGCATTTGCGCGAACAGGTCGGGTGCGCCAGTGAGCGTTACCGGTTCGCCGGTCATGGTGATTTCAAACCGGCAGTTTTTATACGCGCCGGCGTAGCCGCTGACGCAGCCGGCCAGCACCGCTTTGGCGTCGAAGGGCGCGCGTTCTTCATTGCGTACCGCCTGCTCAAGGCGGTTGGCTTCGGCCATGCGCGTCAAGATGGTTTCGAGCCGGTTCAAGCCGCTTT
>JANPOH010000036.1:0-6374 GCA_031427895.1 Betaproteobacteria bacterium | reverse complement strand
GGCACCAGAACCCAATTGGTGCCGGTGGCGAGCACGCGGCTGATTTCCGCGCCGATGCGAAAGCCGAATGCACCAATGGCGCCGGCGTTGGTGGCGTGGCGGTCGTTGTCGAAATAAAACATGCCGGGCAGCAGCAGGCCGGATTCCATCGGGAAAATATGCCCGTGACCGCCGCGCCCCACGTCGTAAAAGTTTTTCACGCCCCACGCTTTTGCCGCCGCGCGGTTGTACGCGCCGCGCTCCGCCGCGCGCGCGCTGCCGTAAATCACGTCGTGATCGCTGACCATCATCACTTTATCCGGCGCGGCAAGGCGATTGATGCCCAACGAATCGAGTTCACGCTTCGCGCCCATCACCACGCCGTCGTGAATCATCACGTAGTCCGGGTCGGGGAACACCACGTCGCCGGGGCGTACGACCGCCTTGCCGCTTTTGGCGGCCAGCACCTTTTCGACCGCGGTCATGCCCATCGTGTTCACAACCGAGGCTGCAAGGTGATGCCCATCATCTCTAGCGCGGCGCGCCCCAGCAGGCCGTACGGATTGGCGAGGGTTTCCTTGATTTCGTGGTGGTTGTATTCCTGCCCGACAATGAGCTTCACCGGCTTGCCGGCCTTTTTGACCGCTTCATAAAACGCGGGTGTCTGGCGCTGAAACTCCGGCGTCTCCAGCGTGCCGTAAGCCAGCGTCAGCGGACAGGCGATGTTGTCGATATGGCGTATCGCGCTTAATTGCTCAATCATCGCGTTGTCGAATTTCACGTAGTCGCGTCGCGCGGACAGGCTTACCGGGAACAACTCATACATGCCGCTGCAACATAAGCCCGCCTTGATGATGTTCATCGGCACGCCGTACGCAGGCCATTCGGTGGTCAGCGTGCAGCCCGCCAGATGCGCGCCGGAAGAATGGCCGCACAGATAAATACGCGCAGCATCGCCGCCGAAGCTCGCCGCGTTTTGATACACCCACGCCACCGAGCGGCGCACCTGATCGACCATGGTACGCAAGCTGTCGGGCGCTTCTTTTACGCCGGCGAAATCCGGTGCAATGAAATGCACACCCGCCTTGACGAACAACTCAGCGGCAAACGCATTGCCCCTGGCCGTACCGCGATGCCACGCGCCGCCGTGGACAAAAATAAAAATCGGCGCGTTCACTGTTTGTGCCGCTTGCGCTTTGTAGATATCGAGTTTTTCGATTTCCGTAGGACCATACGCCACACGCAGCGGCTCGCCGATGCGCGTACGCACGGCATCGCTTTCGAGTGCAAAGCGCCGGCGCACATTGCCTGCGTGCGGCGCGTAGGTGGCCTGGTTGTAAGCGGCGTCGAGCGCGGGCTGATCGTAATCCATGAATACGCGCGGGCCGGTGGATTGGACGGGTAGGTTGAGTGAGGTCATTGTTACGTAAGTATTTGTTTTTAAAGTATTTTATATGGAATATCGCATAGCGGGAAAATTGCGTTAATCAACCGCCCGCACATTTTTGTGCGCACCACGCCAGCCGCTGGCGGTGATATCAAACACGATGCCGCTGGGATCGCGGTACTTCACTTCGTAATAACTGTTCGGTGTGTTGGGCGGGCGCCCCTGAAAATGCGTGGCACCGGCAGCCGTGACTTGTGCTGCCGCTTTATCGAGATCATCGACCCAGAGGCCAAAGTGCATTACGCCGTAGTAGGGGTGTTCAACGCCCGGCACCTGGCCCCCCTTTGCGAGCAGAGCGACGTTCATGACGCCATCGGTCATGTGTACGCCGTTTTGCGCGTCGCCAGCCTTGGTCATGCCAAAGGCGTCTTCAAAAAATTTCTGTGCTGCGGCGACATCAGGCACCGAGAGCGCGATGTGGCGCAGTTTGCAGAGTTGTTTTTCCATGCATTTCTCCGAGGCTGAAAATCGTGAAATGAGTATAGAGTGCGGCAGTGCTATTATCAAATCGATAGTCAATAAGTCTATGGAGGCCGACATGAGCATGAGGTTACTGGCGTTGGGCTTCGGGGCAATGCTTGCCGCGTGCGTGTCTGTACACGCGGCAGAGTGGAAGCCTGCCAAGCGCGTCGAAGTCATCGTGCCCAATGCCCCCGGCGGCGGCAACGACCGGCTGGTGCGCCTGGTGTTGAAAATCGCGCAGGAGCAGAAGTTGATCGAGCCGGTGGTGAACGTGATCCACAAACCCGGCGCGGGCGTGGTGATGGGGCTGACGTATCTGAATCAATTCGCGGGCGATGGTCATCACATCGCGATTATTTCTTCCACGTTTCTGGGCGATTATGTCTCGGGGCGCAGCACTATCAGCCCCGCGGACATCACGCCCATCGCGCAGTTGTTCACCGAATACGTGGCGTTCGCGGTCAAGCCGGATTCGCCGATCAAATCAGGCAAAGAGATCATGGCGCGGCTGAAAGCCGATGTGTCGTCACTCAGCGCAGCCATCTCCGGCGGGCCGGGAAATCACAATCACATCGCCCTGTCGATGGTGGCGCGCGCGGCGGGGGCGGACGCAAAAAAACTCAAAATGGTGGTGTTCAGCAGCGGTGCCGACGCGCTGACCGCAGCGCTGGGCGGGCATGTCGATATGGTGGTGGCGCCCGCCGCCAGCGTGCTGCCCCATGTGCAGTCGGGGCGGCTGCGCTTTGTGGCGCTGACCGCGCCCAAGCGGCTTGAGGGTGCGTTTGCCGCCGTGCCGGTGTGGAAAGAGTTGGGTGCGAATGCGGTGACTTCGAATTGGCGCGCGATGGTCGGCCCGCGCGGCTTGCCGCCTGCCCACACCAGTTATTGGGAAAACGTTCTGGCGCGCGTGGTCGAGGCGGATGAATGGAAAAAAATGCTCGAACGCGATGGAGTGATCAATGAGTTTCTGCGTGGCGCGCGCATGCGCGACGAACTCAAATCAGACGCCGAAGAATTGAAGGCGGTAATGACCGAGTTAGGGTTGGTGAAGTGACGAGGCAATGAACATCGCGTTTGCCCGCTCCAGCACCGGCCTTGCAGTACGGGCAGGCGCACCCAAGCCGGACATCAGATCGCCGGAGAAGTTGAAGAATGTTTTGCTTGCAGCGGGGGCAGTGTCGTACAGCGCGGGGGGCAAGTGGCATGCATTTTGTCAAAATCATCGAACGCCTCGGCATTGCCGGCGAAGTCGCCGCCAAGCGCGTGCCGCCGCGCGCCGGCGAGCGGGTTGGCTACAACAGGCATGGGCTGCGTCCATTGCCGGCGTCGGTGGCCCATGCAGAACCGTCTCCCGTCAGTCGGTGGTGATATTCACTTCCTTAGCCGGCGTACGCCACTTCACGGTTTCGTCTTTCAGATAGTTGTCGAACACCTTGGGTGAGGCGCCCGCCGGGCCGCCGCCCTGCGAGGCGAGTTTGGCGATCACATCCGGTTCGGCGATTCTGCTGCGTGGAATTAAACGCACACCTGGCAGAATTGCCAGACCATCGGAAATGGGGCGGTGTGAATTTAAACCTTAAAATATAGCCCCTGACGCAGCCCCTGCCGCAACCCCTTACGCCGCCACTTTCTCCCGCTGCGTAATCGACGCCCGCCGCGCGAGCATCGCAGCCGCGTTGCGGTGCAGAATTTTTTCTTTGGCGTCTTCGCTGATCTGCGCCTGCGCGATGGCCTTGCTGGTCCAGTCGCAGCCGAATTCGCTGCCATCGGTGCCGCACACGATGCGATCTGCGCCGTATAAGCGCACACCGGCCTCGATCGCGCCTGCGCCAAACGAATTGCAATCCACATACACCTTCGAGCGGCGAAAGCGCGCGGAGGGTAATTCCTCGTTCGGTGTGTCGAGCAGGCAGCGGTGATCCATGCGCTCGACTTCATAAGGGATGTTGCCGCCGAGGTTATGCACATGAATCATCGCATCGGGGTAGGGCGCGAGAAAATCCGTGAGGCACAGTGTCACCATCACCGACGACAGGCTGGCCTGCATGTCGAGCGTGCCGTTGCGGCGGCGCGCGTTGTCGGTGTCACCCGTTACCTTGGGGAAGGCATCGCCCGGACGCGGGCCGTGGTGAATGAACAGAATCGCGCGCTCGCGGTTGGCCACTTCCAGCAGCGGGCGCATTTTTTCGGCATCTTTGGCGGTGAGAAAACCGTTGCCCGGAATTTGCGTGCCGATCATGCCCGGTAACTTGAGCGCGCGTTCAAACTCGGCAGCAGCAACAGCCATATCCGCCAGCGGCAGCGCAGCATAGGCGGCGAAGCGGCCCTCGTGTTTCACGCGCAGTGCAGACAGGCGATCATTGACCGCGCGGCACAACGGCAACGACACCTCAACCGGCTGCGCTTCAATCCAGCAAAATGAGCCCAGCAACGATAGCACGCTGGTGCTGACGTTCTGGCGATCCATGCGCGCGAGATGAAATTCCACGTCATCAAACGCCTTCGCCAGCGGCTCTTCACCCATGCGGGTTTTCAGCACCTCGACACCCTCGGGCGTGCGCAGGATGCGCGGCGCTTTGGTGCGGGCGCGCAGCGCATCGGCTACTTCGGCGGGTCTCCAGTGTGCGTGCATGTCGATCATGGCGATCATGGTTGTCTCCTTAATCCAGTTGAGCCGGGCGGGTTTGATTTGTTTGAAGTAGTTTGAATTGGTAAGCGTGCGGTTTGCAGCTATGAGGCAATTTATTCCAACCGGGCGCGCGAGGCAATCGCGCCGATAGCCGCAGGGCGCTATTTAAAAATAGTGTTTAAAAACAAATAGTTACGATATAAAGATGGAGCCGGAGCGAATTGAACTAATACCGCTTTGATGCAATGATCTTTTTCATGCCCTTCAGCCTATCTTCGCGATCCGCTGCAAGCCACCGCCAGCACTTGCTGCATATCGATGGGGCCGGGGGCAGGGCGCAAAGTACTGCGCTTGCAACACACATCGCCCGCAGGATGGGTGCAACCCATCACAACCCATCACAACCCATCACAACAATACTCAGGTAAAAAAGGGGCGGGGTAGAATTAGATTTGTTGGATTATGGTGCATTCTTGTTTCGGCCTTCCCAATTTAATTCCGCGCTGACGCCGTTACCATTAAATAAACTCGGAGCGCCATCATCGATTCTCCCCAAATTACCGCCGAAGGCTTCCTCGACGACTTCATGAGCCGTCACACCCACATGAGTGATCGGCCATTCTGCTGGATACTCGGCTCAGGCGCTTCGTTTCAATCAGGCATACCCACGGGCGGTAAATTGGCGCTGCAGTGGCTCGCCGAAATGCACAAGCGTGAAGACTTCGCCGCGCTACCGATCGAGCAATGGGCCACGGCAGGCAACCTCGGCATTGCCGGATTTGATTACGCTAAAGCCGCTAACTACTACCCCTGGATTTACCAGCGCCGCTATCGTGATTACCCCGAAGAAGGCTATGCGTTTTTAGAATCCGCCATGGATCGCTGCGAGCCTAGTTACGGTTACGCCGTGCTGGCACAAATCATGGGTACCTATGCACACAAAGTGACGATCACCACCAATTTCGACAACCTGATTGCCGACGCGCTCTCCATTTACACGCGCATTTTCCCGCTGGTGTGCGGGCATGAGTCCCTCACCGGCTATATTCGCGCCAATCTGCGCCGCCCACTGGTGGCCAAAATCCATCGGGATTTACTGCTGGCTCCGCTAAACAGCCCCGCCGAAATCGAAAAACTCCCAAACGAGTGGGCCGACGCACTCAAGAAAATCTTTTCGCGCTTTACGCCCATCGTCATCGGCTACGGTGGCAACGATGGCAGTCTGATGGGATTTTTAGAGGAAATTGCGCCCATCGAAGGCGGCATTTTCTGGTGCCACCGCGCCGATAGCACCATGGACGACCGAATTCACCGGGTCGTCAACCACCATAAAGGCCGGCGCGTTCCCATCGCCGGTTTTGATGAACTGATGCTGCAACTCCACGTAAAGCTCGGTCTGCCCGACTTGCTTCCCCAGGTAGAAGACGCACACAACAAACGAATTGCGCAATACCGCAAACAATTTGAGTCGCTCAATGCCGCGCTCAATAGGCCCGCAGAAAACGCTGCGGCAGAAACCGTGCGTGCCCCCGTACGCAAAGCCGCTGTGGCAGCGGTAGAGCGCCTGGCCCAGGAAAAGAACTGGTGGGCATGGCAATTAAAAGCCCAAGCGGAATCAGACTTAACAAAACGAGATGCAATTTATCGTGAAGGATTAGAACAGTTCCCAAACAGTGCCGAACTGCTCGGCAACTACGCGAATTTCCTTTGTGATGAGCGCAAGGACATGGCCGCTGCCGAAGCGATGTATCAGCGCGCGCTAGAGGCGGATCCCAAGCACGCTAACAACCTTGCGAATTACGCCGGGTTTTCCAGGCGGCGTGCCAGCGCATCGACGGCGGGTTGGATCAGTGCGGT
>JANPOH010000035.1:0-2823 GCA_031427895.1 Betaproteobacteria bacterium | reverse complement strand
AACGGTCCGAATCTAATTTTTGACCCGGCGCCGCAGGGCAAACAAAGCCGGCAGCATCAGGGCCAGCTTGGCGGGCTCCGGCACATACTGCTGACCTTCGATAGTGTCGTTGGCGCAGCTCATCGCCCAGTGCAAGGCGATGTTTTCGGCATTGGCGAGCGCCGTGTTGCCAAGGTCGAAAATGAAACTAATTACCTGGTTTGCGGCCCTCGGTCGCAAAAATGCCGACCGGCAATGTGAACTGACGCAGCAGGGTGTCGTGGTGGGGCGACGGATGGCCTGCGTCGCCGCGCCAATCGAATACCAGACCTCGGGCGCGCGATGCGCCCGGGCCACACAACTCAGTCCTTGAGATAACCGAGCTGCGCCAGCATTTCTTCGCGACTCATCTTGAGTTGCGGTGCGAGCATTACTTCCAGACCGAGTTTGTCACGCGGCTCGTCACAGGTGAAACCGTCGGCGTGGGTGACGGTGGCTTCGAACATTGCGCCGGACGGCGTACGCACATAGATGGAATCGAAGTAGCCGCGATCTTTGACACCACCTTGACTAATCCGCGACGTCCGGGAGAAGTCGGTTTGACTTTGACTAGCATTACTTGTTCTCCCCTTCGGCAAAATTGATATCCTGCCCGGCTTTCAGACACACGTAGGCTTTTTTCCAACCACTTCGGCGACCGGAAAACTTACCCATGCGCTTTTCCTTGCCCTTGACGTTAACGATACGCACGCCTTCGACTTCAAGTTTTTTGTCCTTCGGGCTGAAAAGCAGTTCCACGGCCGCCTTGATTTCCGGCTTGGTGGCGTCAGGAACAACGCGGAACACGAACTGATTATTCTTTTCACCAACGAAGGTGCTTTTTTCCGAAACGACAGGCGCGAGCAATATCTGCGTCAGGCGTTCCTGGCTATAGGCTTTCACGAGCGTTTTCATGCCAGCATCTCCTCGATTTTGGCGATTGCGCTCTTGGTCACCACTACTTTTTCATGACGAATCAGCGTCACCGGATCGGCCTCGCTGACCGAAGCCACGCTCACGTTATGCAAATTACGCGAAGACAAACGCAGATTGTCGTCCAAAACATCGGTAATGATCAGGACGTCGTCAAAGCCCATGCCTTTTAATTTTTCCGAAAGCAATTTGGTCTTTGGGGCGCTCAACAGGAAGGTATCCACCACCACCAGTCGGTCTTCACGCGCCAACTGCGACAGAATCGCACACACGCCCGCGCGGTACATTTTTCGGTTCAGCTTCTGACTGAAATTCTCGTCCGGGCGGTTAGGGAAAATCCGACCACCGCCACGCCACAGCGGGCTGGAGGTCATACCGGCGCGCGCGCGGCCCGTTCCCTTTTGACGGAACGGCTTTTTGGTCGAGTGCTTCACCTCGCCGCGATCCTTTTGCGCGCGAGTTCCGCTGCGGCCATTCGCCAGATATGCGGTCACCAACTGGTGTACCAACGCTTCGTTAAATTCCCGGCCAAAGGTGGCGTCGGAGGCGGAAAATTTCGCCGTCGCCTTGCCTTGATCGTCTATCAGATTAAGTTCCATGATTCAGTTTGCCCTTACTTCTTAGCGTTCGCAGCAGGCGCGGCGGGTTTCTTAACCACCACTTTCTTTATGCGCTTGGCAGGAACAACCACCACGTCACCACCGCGTGACCCCGGTATCGCACCGCGAATCAGCAACAGTTGCCGTGCTTCATCGATACGCACGATTTGCAGGCTCTGCGCGGTACGTTTGTCCGCCCCAAGGTGGCCGGCCATTCGCTTGCCGGGAAACACCCGGCCAGGATCCTGCGCCATACCGATAGAACCCGGGGAATTGTGCGAGCGAGAGTTACCATGGCTCGCGCGATTAGACGAAAAATGGTGGCGCTTGATCGCGCCCTGGAAGCCTTTGCCCAATGTGATGCCAGTGACATCAACCATCTGGCCAACCTGGAACACGCTCACACCGACCGCTCCGCCCAACTTGAGTTCGCCAAGCTTGTCTGCCGCGACACGAAACTCGCGCAGTACGGAACCGGCCTCGACACCGGCCTTGGCAAAGTGACCTGCTGCCGCTTTGACCACGCGGCTTGCGCGACGCTTGCCGAACGTCACCTGCACGGCTGCATAGCCGTCGGTTTCGGGCGTCTTGAGCTGGGTAACACGATTATTCGACACATCAACCACGGTTACCGGAACGGTATCGCCGTCATCGGTAAAAACGCGGGTCATGCCTACCTTACGGCCAACAAGTCCTAAGTTCATGTTTTTTAAACCTTTTTTATAAAGGCGCCAGTTACAATTGACCGGCCACTCGTTATCAATCACACACATTCCGGCGGGTTATTACCTCTTACCGAAATGCGCCCTACGTCAATTCTTTAAATTCTCTTAAGCAACTGCCTACAACTTGATTTCTACATCCACACCGGCAGGCAAATCGAGCTTCATCAGCGCATCCACCGTTTTGTCGGTCGGATCAATAATATCCATCAAGCGCAAATGCGTGCGTATTTCCATTTGATCGCGTGAGGTTTTATTCACGTGCGGCGAGCGCAGCAAATCGAATCGCTCCTTGCGAGTCGGCAAGGGCACGGGGCCTTTGACCACTGCGCCAGTGCGCTTTGCCGTCTCCACGATTTCCAGCGCCGACTGATCGATCAAACGGTAGTCGAACGCCTTAAGGCGGATGCGAATTTTCTGACTTTTTAAAGCGGCCATTGATAATTACTCGATAACTTTCGCGACGACGCCTGCGCCGACTGTTCTGCCGCCTTCGCGTATTGCGAAGCGCAGCCCCTCTTCCATCGCGATCGGCTGGATCAGCGTCACCG
>JANPOH010000034.1:0-39603 GCA_031427895.1 Betaproteobacteria bacterium | reverse complement strand
CTGCTGCGCATGAGCCACAATCAGTTGCTGGCGGTCAAACGCGGCGCCGACGGCGCCGCGCGACTCGGCACCGTGCAGTGGATCCGCGTCAATGAACAGAACGAATGCCAATGCGGCCTGCGTATGTTTCAGGGCACGCCGAAAGCCATTTCGGTGCGGCCGTCAAACTTTAATCTGCCCGGCAAACTGGGTTTCGAGCAAGCGCTGCTGCTGCCGGAAGTGGCGATGCCCGCCACGCCCATGTGCGTGGTGCTGCCGGCGGGCTGGTTTCAGGCCGGGCGCATGATCGAATTGCAGGGCGAAAAAAAGCAGGTCGCCAAGCTGCTGGCGTTGATCGAGCGCGGCGCGGATTTCGACCGCGCCAGTATCGTCATGGTGGAAGGCGCTTCGTCCTAGTCGATCTTGGTCAACGGCGCGGCGGCAACCTGCAACCGCTTTCCCGCGCACCGCCGCTCGGTTATGATGCGCGTCCTGCCTCCAACGGACGCGCATCACCATGACCGCATCCAAAGCCTCGCCACTGCCCACCGAGATCAAGCTGCACCAGGTCTCGCGCATACTCGAAATTTCGTTCGACGACGGCAACACCTTTAATTTGCCGTGCGAGTTTTTGCGCGTGTATTCGCCCTCTGCCGAGGTGCGCGGCCACGGCAAGGGGCAAGAGACGTTACAGGTAGGCAAAAAAAACGTCGCCATTAAAACCATCGAGCCGGTCGGCAACTACGCGGTGCAATTGGCGTTTTCCGACGGTCACAACACGGGCCTTTATTCGTGGGATATTCTCCACGACTACGGCCTGCGGCAGGACGAACTGTGGGCCGGGTATTTGCAGCGGCTTGAGGCCGCGGGCCAAAGCCGGGATCCCGCATGAGCCACGTCTCCGGCAACGGCGACACCACGCACTTCGGCTACCAGCAGGTGCCCGAGTCCGAAAAAGCGCGCAAGGTCGAAGGCGTTTTCACCTCGGTGGCGGCCCGCTACGACGTGATGAACGATCTGATGTCGGCGGGCATGCACCGGCTGTGGAAAAAATTCACCATCGGCCAAAGTTATGTGCGCGCGGGCGATCGCGTGCTGGATGTCGCCGGCGGCACGGCGGATTTGTCGCGCGCCTTCGCCAGGCGCGTCGGCCCCGCCGGCTCGGTGGTGCTCACCGACATTAACGCCGCCATGCTGGGCATCGGCCGCGACCGCCTGATCGACGACGGCGTGTTCGCGCCCGCCGTGCAGTGCGACGCCGAAAAACTGCCGTTCGCATCCAACCACTTCGATTGCGTCAGCGTGGCCTTCGGCTTGCGCAACATGACGCACAAAGACGCCGCGCTGGCGGAAATGTTCCGTGTGTTGCGCCCCGGCGGACGCTTGCTGGTACTCGAATTCAGCCGCGTGTGGAAGCCGCTGCAAGGCGCTTACGATGCCTATTCGTTTAACGTGCTGCCGAAAATGGGCGAAGTCATTACCAAAGACGCGGACAGCTACCGCTATCTGGCGGAGTCGATTCGCATGCACCCCGATCAGCAAGCATTAAAACAATTAATGGAACAGGCGGGCCTCGAACGGGTCGAATATTTCAATCTGGTCGGCGGCGTGGTTGCGCTGCATCGCGGCTACAAACTTTGATCGTAAGTTTGATCGTAAGTATTTGTTTTTATTGATAATTTAAATCCAGCTTTACCCGTAATTTTCCCGCTCTATAATAGCGTCGCAATCTAACCCAAGACGGAGGAACGCATGAAAACCCTGCTCGCAGTTCTTGTACTTACATTCGGTTTCGCGATGGTCGCGGTGGAGTCGGAAGCCGCGCGCGTCGGCGGCGGCAAAAACACCGGTCGCCAAAGCAGCAGCGCAACCAGCAATTCAGCGGCGCCCGCACAAAAAACAGCTCCTGCACAACAAGCCGCACCCACGCCCGCGCCGGCCCCTTCCGGCATGAGCAAGTGGATGGGCCCGCTGGCTGGTCTGGCCGCCGGTATCGGCATCGCCTCGCTCCTGAGCAGCATGGGCATGGGCGGCGCGTTGGGCAGCATGATCGGCAGCATTCTGATGATCGCACTGCTGCTGGGCGCGGGTTATTTCATCTACCGCATGCTCACGCGCAACAAGTCGTCGGGCCAGACAGCGCCGTTGGGATACGCCGGCGCCGGCAGCACCAGCGCGCCCGCGCCGCAACCGCAACCGGCACAGTTCACCGGCAACGCCGCGCCCGGCTCGCTTGCCGCGACACTGGGCGGCGCATCGACTTTGAACGCAGCCCCGGCCAGCCGCTGGCCCGCTGACTTCGACGCCCCTGAGTTCGAGCGTCAGGCGAAAATGAATTTCGAGCGCCTGCAAGCCGCCAACGACGCAGGCGACGCATCGACGCTGCGCGACTTCCTCACGCCGGAGCTGTATCGCGAACTCGAAGGCGAAATGAAATCCGCTTGGGGCGCGCCGCAAAAAACCGAGGCTGTTGACCTCAGGTCCGAAGTGCTCGAAGTCGTTACCGAAGGCGATCTTTACGTTGTCAGCGTGCGCTTCACCGGCCAAATCCGCGAGAACGGCGTATTGAGCAACCTGAACGAAATCTGGCATCTTGAAAAACCGCTCGTCGGCCGCGCAGGCTGGAGAGTGTCGGGCATACAGCAAGTTTCGTAACTTACTTCGTCCCTGAAAAACGCCCGGTGAGTCCGGGCGTTTTTTTGTCTGCAATGACCCCATCGCTGCCGCCGCTTTATCTCGTCCCCATCAACCGGCTGCTGCGGCAGAACAGTTGGGCGCTGGAACGGCTGCGTCCGTTCGCGACAAAAGTGGTTCGCGTGGATTGCTTTCCGCTCATGATGCGGATCGGCATCGGCGAAGCGGGCGATGCAACGGCAGCCGCGCCGGACACGGCGCCGGATGTAACGATTCAACTGACGCCCGGCGTGATGCTGCGCCTGGCCGCGCACGATGCTTCCGCGTGGAATGACATCGCGGTGGAGGGCGATCCGCGGTTGGCCGCGGCGTTAAACACAATCGCGCGCAACATCCGGTGGGATATTGAAGAAGATTTAAGCCGCGTGTTCGGCGATATCGCCGCGCACCGTATGGTTGAAACGGGACGAAAACTCGACACCTGGGGCCGGCAAGGCGCGGACAATCTGGCGCGATCTTTCGCCGAATACTGGACGGAAGAGCAACCGCTTATCGCCAGCCGCGCCGATGTCGAGCAATTCATCCGCGAGGTTGATGTGCTGCGCGATGACTTGGCGCGGTTGGAAAAACGGCTTGAATTGCGCGAGCGGGTGAACCAGTGAACGCGTAACCCTCGCGTTCACTCGCTCATTCGCTCACGCCGTTAAAATCCCCTCATGCGCCTCATCCGCCTGATCAAAATCATCTCCGTTGCGCTGCGCTTCGGACTCGACGAGTTTCTGCGCGGCCACGAGCGCGTGGGCGGGTTGCCCACGCTGTTGCGTGCGCTGCTGTTCTGGCGCGATCTGTCCGCGCCGCGCGCGGTGCGGCTGAGGTGCGCGCTCGAAACGCTGGGGCCGATTTTCGTCAAGTTCGGGCAGATCTTGTCCACGCGGCGCGATCTGCTGCCGGACGACATCGCCGATGAGCTCGCCAGGTTGCAGGATCAGGTGCCGCCATTTCCGGGCGACGCGGCAGTGGCGGCCATCGAGCGCGCCCACGGCAAACCGCTGAAAGACATTTTCCGCACGTTTGACCGCACCGCCCATGCCAGCGCCTCCGTCGCGCAGGTACACCTGGCCGAGCTGAATGATGGTCGCGAAGCCGCAGTCAAAATTTTGCGCCCCAATATCGCCGGCGTGATTCGCAACGATCTGCAATTGCTGGATGCGGGCGCATCGCTGATGGAGTGGCTGTGGGCCGACGGCAAACGCCTGAAGCCGCACGAAGTCGTTGCTGAATTCGCCCGCCACCTCGACGACGAACTTGATCTGATGCGCGAGGCGTCCAACGCCAGCCAGTTGCGACGTAATTTTTCCGGCTCGCCGCTGCTGGCGGTACCCGAAATTTACTGGGAGCATTGCTCCACCGAAGTGATGGTGATGCAGCGCATGCGCGGCACGCCGGTGTCGCAGGTGGGCGCGCTGCGGTCACAGGGCGTGGATATCCCGAAGCTCGCGCGCAACGGCGTGGAAATATTTTTCACGCAAGTGTTTCGCGACGGCTTTTTTCACGCCGACATGCATCCGGGGAATATTTTCGTCGCGCCCGGCGGACAGTACATCGCGCTCGATTTCGGCATCATGGGCGCCTTGACCCCCACCGACAAACATTATCTCGCGCGCAATTTTCTCGCCTTCTTTCGCCGCGATTACCGCCGCGTGGCGCTGGCGCACATCGAATCCGGCTGGGCGCCGCCCGACACCAGCGTCGAAGCCTTCGAGTCGGCGATACGCGCGGTGTGCGAGCCGATTTTCGATAAGCCGCTAAAAGATATTTCCTTCGGCAAGCTTCTGCTGCGCTTGTTTCAGACCTCGCGCCGCTTTAACATGCAAATTCAGCCGCAACTGGTGCTGCTGCAAAAAACGCTGCTTAATATTGAAGGTCTGGGTCGCGATCTCGATCCCGATCTCGACCTGTGGGCCACCGCGAAGCCGTTCCTGGAACGCTGGATGTCAGAGCAAGTAGGCTGGCGCGCCCTGATCCGCCAGGTGCAGGAAGAAGCGCCATTCTGGTCGGCCACGCTGCCGCAAATACCCCGGCTGATTCACCGCGTCCTGAGCGAAGATCGTGTCGCACCGCTGCAAAAGCAGGTGGATCGGCTGCGTGATGAACAGCGGCAACTGCATCGAACGCTGCTATTGCTGGCCGCCTTGTTTGCCGTCAGCACGGGGTTGGTCGCACTGCTCATCGGACTGCGCTAGCTTTATAATCCCGACGTTTACCGTGCCGGGAGGGCGTACCATGCTGATCTGGTTTGTCGTCATTTATTTATTGATTTCGCTGGCCATCGGCTTGTTAGCCGCCACGCGCGTGCATAACGCCAAGGATTTCGCGGTCGCCGGGCGCCGCCTGCCGTTGCCGATCGTGATGGCGACGGTATTCGCCACCTGGTTCGGCGCGGAAACGGTGCTCGGCATCTCGGCCACCTTCGTCAAGGATGGCCTGCGCGGCGTGGTCGCCGACCCCTTCGGCTCCAGCCTGTGCCTGATTTTCGCCGGGCTGTTTTTCGCCGGCAAGCTCTACCGTCTGAACCTGCTCACCATCGGCGACTATTACCGGCTGCGCTACAACCGCACGGTGGAGGTGTTGTGTACGCTCGCCATCGTCGCCTCGTATCTCGGCTGGGTGGCGGCGCAAATCAAGGCGCTGGGACTGGTGTTTTTTGTCGTTACCGGCGGCGCGATCAGCCAGCCCGCGGGCATGGTGCTGGGGACTGCCATCGTGCTGACCTACACCACCTTCGGCGGCATGTTTTCGGTCGCTATTCTCGACTTTGTGCAGATGACCATCATCATGGGCGGCATGCTCTATATCGGTTACGTGATTGCCGGCATGACCGGCGGCGTGGGCGCGGTGGTGGCGCATGCACACGACGCAGGCAAGCTCGATTTTTTCCCGGAAGCGAAAATGACCGCATGGATACCCTTCATCGGCGCGTGGATCACCATGATGCTGGGCTCGATTCCGCAGCAGGACGTATTCCAGCGCATCACCTCGGCCAAAGACGAAAAAACCGCCGTGCGCGGCTCGGTGCTGGGCGGTTCGATCTATTTTCTGTTCGCCTTTGTGCCGATGTTCCTCGCCTATGCGGCGACGCTGGTGGACCCCAAGGTGTTCACCGAACTGCTGGCGAGGGATTCGCAATTGATACTGCCCACGCTGATCCTGCAACACACGCCGTTGCTCGCGCAGGTGGTGTTTTTCGGCGCGCTGCTGTCGGCGATCATGAGTTGCGCCAGCGCCACGCTGCTGGCGCCGTCGGTGGCGTTTTCGGAAAACATTATTCGCAATGCGTTTCCGAACATGAGCGACCGCGTGTTTCTGCGTACCATGCGTATCGTGCTGGTGTGCTTCGCGTGTATCGTGCTCGTGTTCGCGCTTAACTCCGCCGCCAGCATTTTCAAGATGGTGGAAAACGCCTACAAGATCACGCTGGTGTCGGCGTTCTGGCCGCTGTTTCTGGGGCTGTACTGGAAGCGCGCCACCACGCAGGGCGCGCTGGCGAGCATCGGTTGCGGATTTTTCACCTGGGTGCTGCTGGAGTTTTTCGGCACGGATAACGAGGTATGGCTGCCGCAACTGGTGGGCTTTGTCGCCGCGGGCGCGGGCATGGCCTTGGGCTCGCTACTGCCGCAGGTCGTGGGCCGCCCCACGCCGCTGCATCCCGAAGCGCATGCGCCGCACGCCCACCCCGCCAGCCTTACCCATCACGTGCCGGCCACCGGGCATCATCACGATAGCCACGATCACCCCCGCGGCGACGACACACAACAAAAAACCTAATGTCTCCCTACGCGCGGGTGCAGGCAGCCCTCTTCGTGCTGCTGGCCTGCAATACCATTTATTACGTCACCGCCGGCCGGCTGAGCGAAGCGCTGGAATCCGCGGCATGGTATGGGCTGCTGGTTTTGTTTCTGCTCGAAACCGGGCGGCGCCCTGCGCGGCTTACGCCACGCATGCGGGCCGCGAATCACGGCTTGCGTCTGCTCGCCACGCTGGCGATTGCCGCGTCCGCCGTGTTGTATGTGCGCGAGCGCGAATGGCTGGATGCCGCCAATCTGTTGCTATGGGTGATGGTCGTCGCGTTGCTGGAAATCGAAGTGCGGCGACCGGGTGCTGTCGCGGCACATCGCACTGCGTTCACCACCGCTGCCGCGTTGCTCTACGCCACGCTCGGCGTGGGGGTGGTGATCTGGCTGACACGCGGCGAATGGATGGATGCGTGGGACGCCGCGCTGTGGCTTACTGCCTTCGGCGTGCTGGAACTCGATCTGCTGCGAGCTGGAGAGTCTAAAATTATTGTTTAAAAACAAATACTTATAAATAATCCGCACGGAAGGCAACAATAAATGCATCGAGTTCCGCGGGCGGCAGCAGGTTAATCCCGGCCGCGCCCTTGCGCCCGCCGCCGCCGGCAAAGCGTGAGCACAAGGCATCCGCGCCGTGCGGATTCGACGACGGCGCGCGCACGCTCACGGTGTAACCGCCGGCCTTGCTCACCAACACCGCGTGGGCGCGTTTGCTGTTTTCCTGCGCCAGCCGGTTGCCGAAGATGCCGTTCACGCGACGGCTCCATGCGGCGTCCGGCAACACGTACAGCGCGGCGCTGTCGTTGGCAAATTCCGGCGTGATCTCGCCGGCGCGAAACAGGTCTTCTTTGTACGCTGCCTTGAGCACCTCGAACACCGGCTCATCGAGCATGAATTCGCGCGGATCGCGGTACGGCATGATGGCTTCGTATAAATCGGTCGGCGGGTAATGCAGATCATCCACCGTTTCGCCGTAGGCGTTGTAGTTCAGGCAATCGCCCAGCTCGTGCAGGCGCGCGAGGTCGATGTGATCGAGCGCCAGCGGCTGCGCCGCGCGCAGCGCCGCCGCCACCAGGTTGTCGCCAAACGCCGCCACCACCGCCCACACGCGATGACGGCCCGACAGATAGCGATCCACCAGCAGACTGGTGCAGATGTCGGGAGCGGTGTCGATATGCGCGGTGAGGCCAGGATGCACGGGAATCACGCCGGACGCATGATGATCGAAATAGCGGCAAGTCACGCCGCGAGCAAGCAGGTTCGCCAGCGCCGCCGCATTGCTCTTGAGCGAAATATCCAGCACCGTGATGTCGTCGCCCGCCTTGGCATCGACGCGATCGAGCAAAGTCACGTCGCGCTTGACGCCGGTGATGCGCTCGGCGTCACGCGGCGCATCCAGCCGCAACTGATGCAAGGCGCAAATGCCGTCGGCGTCGCCGTTAAAAATGTCGTAATATTTGGTCAATGGCGTCTGTATCAAAAACGGATTTCAACTCGGAAACACCGCATGTCTATAAGCTGGCGTTGGCGCTGGCGTTAGCTTACCTGCTCACTATTATCTATGCCAGTCTGCAACCGTTTCGCGGCTGGCGTTTTCCGTCGGAAGACCTCTACGGTTTTCTCACCGCAGCGTGGCCGCGTTATATCACGCTGGATGACGTGGTGGGCAATGTCATCGCGTACCTGCCGCTCGGTTTCATGCTGGCGCTGGGGCTGCGGCAATTTTTCGGCCCTGTCATGCCGGTCATCCTCGGCGCTCTGCTGGCCGCCGCCGTCAGCATCGGCATGGAAAGCATGCAGTTGTTTTTGCCCGCGCGCATCCCGTCAAACGTCGACGTGCTCGCCAACGGCACCGGCGGCCTGATCGGCGCGCTGGCGGCGCCGCTGTTTTCACCATCGCAAATCATCGGCGCGCGGCTTATCGCCTGGCGCGAGCGGCAATTTCGTCCCGGCGCGCTTCCCGAAACCGGCGTGTTGATCGCGGCGTTGTGGGTTATCACGCAACTGGACCCGCTGACACAGATTTTCGGCACCGGCAATCTGCGCGCGACGTTCGATCTGCCGGTGTATTTTTTTCACACGCCGGGCAAGCTGCTGTCGGCGGAAGCCGCCGTGGTGTTTTTTAATCTGCTCGGACTGGGGCTGATGCTGTCCGCGCTGCTGCGGCATAACGCCCGCCGCGGCATCATCATCGGCGCATTCCTCATTGCCGCCATGGCATTGAAAATGCTCATCACCGCCACGCTGGCGTATCCGCGCGGCGCTTTTGCATGGATGACCCCGGGCGTGATGCTCGGCCTTAGCATGGGCGTGATGGCGCTGCTGGTCGGCGCACTATCGTTTGGTTATCGCATCCGCTTATGGCTGGCGCTGGGCTGCATCGTATGCGCGCTGGCGGCGATCAACCTCGCGCCGGATAACCCGTACTTCAACATGCCGCCACGGTTGGCCGGCGGCCGGGTCAGCCACTTGCTGAGTTTTTCCGCCGTGCTGCGCGCCTTGTCCGAGCTGTGGCCTTTACTCGCGCTCACGTATCTCGTCACCCTGATACGAGACGCCGGCAACCGCCGCCGCTCCGCGGATGGGGTGGCGTGATCGGCTTATAATGCGCGCCTGCCATTGCCGCAATGCTGGAATCCCAAGTCAACCACAAAGGCCACACTCGTGAGTTATTTTGAACGGCATGTTTTCTTTTGCTGCAACCAGCGCGACGCTGGCGCGAACTGCTGCAACAATCATGGCGCGAACAAGATTCGCGACTACGCCAAGGATAAAGTCAAATCGCTTAAGCTCAACGGCAAAGGCAAGGTGCGCGTCAACATGGCCGGCTGCCTCGACCGTTGCGATGAGGGTCCGGTGATGGTGATCTACCCCGAAGAAGTCTGGTACACCTACGTCGATCAGGAAGACGTGGACGAAATCGTGCAGGAACATCTGCTTCATGGACGGGTAGTGGAACGGCTCAAGATATGAAAAGCGCGATGCCTTAGGCGCATGCTCACCACCCGCCACACCCTGCACCGCACCTTGCCATGCCCCCAAGCCCCGTCGAGCACCTGCTGATCCCCGGCCCCGCGGGCAATCTTGAAACCGACATCCATGCACTCGCGGATGCCGGCGCCGCCGTGCGCGGCGTTGCGCTGATTGCACACCCCAATCCCGTGCAGGGCGGCACTAAAGATAACAAGGTCGTGACCACGCTGGCGCGCGCTTTCTCCAGCCTGGGTTATGTCGCCGTGCGCCCGAATTTTCGCGGCGTGGGCGCCAGCGAGGGCGTACACGACAAGGGTATCGGCGAGACCGATGACCTGCTCGCGGTGGCGGCATACGCCCAGGCCCGCTTTCAAACACAGACTTTGCTGTTGGCGGGTTTTTCGTTCGGCGGTTTCGTGCAGACGCGCGTGGCCAAACGCATCGCGTGCGAGCGCATGGTGCTGGTCGGGCCGGCGGTGAATCGCATTCATGACGATGCCGCCGAGTCGGCGCCGGAAAACACGCTGGTGGTTCACGGCGAGCGGGATGATGTAGTGCCGCTCGCGGCGGTGCTCGATTGGGCGCGCCCGCGGAATCTGCCCGTGGTGGTGGTGCCCGGCGGCGAGCATTTTTTTCATGGCCGCCTGCATTTGTTGGCGCAAATCGTTACTCGCTGGTGCAAATGACGCTGCTCACGGTCAACGGCTTACGCAAGTCATACGACGGTCGCGAGGTGGTGGCGGGGGTTGATTTTTCGCTCAAGCCCGGCGAGTGCTTCGGCCTGCTCGGCCCCAACGGCGCGGGTAAAACCACCACCTTGCGCCTGGTGCTGGGCCTGACCCAGCCCGACAGCGGCGGCATCACCCTGCTCGATCACGACGTGGCCACGCACGCGCGCGAGGCGCGCGCCCGCGTGGGCGTGGTGCCGCAACTGGATAATCTCGACCCTGACTTCACCGTGCGTGAAAACCTGCTGGTGTATGGCCGGTATTTCGGCATGACGCGCGACGAAGCCGAGCGGCGCATTCCCGATTTGCTTGAGTATGCGGAGCTGACCGCGCGCGCCGATTCGCGCATCCAGACACTGTCGGGCGGCATGAAGCGGCGGCTGACGCTGGCGCGCGCGCTGATTAACGATCCGGAATTGCTGTTTCTCGACGAGCCGACCACCGGTCTTGACCCGCAGGCGCGGCATCTGATCTGGGAGCGCCTGCGCCAGCTCATGCTGCGCGGCAAAACCCTGCTGCTCACCACGCATTTCATGGACGAGGCGGAGCGGCTGTGCCACCGCCTTGCGATCATGGATCACGGCCGCATTATCTCCATCGGCACGCCGCGCGAATTGATCGCGGCGAACATCGAGCCGGAAGTGCTCGAAGTCTACGGCGATGGCGCCGGGGAATGGGCGGCGGCAAACGGCAAAAAACTTGCCGAACGCTGCGAACAGCACGGTGAGACCGTGTTCTGCTACACGCATGACGCGCATGCGATGGTCGCCAGCCTCGCGGGCGCGGGTCACGACAATGTGCGTTACCTGCACCGGCGCGCGAATCTCGAGGACGTATTCCTTAAGCTCACCGGGCGAGAACTGCGTGATTAACCTGCGCTTTATCCACGTATGGCGGCGCAACCTGCTGGTGTGGCGCAAGCTCGCCATTCCCTCGATGCTGGGCAATCTGGCGGACCCGATGCTGTATATGCTGGGGCTGGGTTATGGCCTGGGCGGGCTGCTGCCGCAAATGCAAGGGGTAAGTTACGTGGCGTTTCTGGCGGGCGGCGTGGTGTGTTCGTCCACCATGTTCACCGCGTCTTTCGAGGCGATGTATTCGGCGTTTTCACGCATGCACGTGCAGCGCACGTGGGACGCCATCATCAACGCGCCGCTGTCGCTGGACGACGTGGTGCTGGGCGAATGGGTGTGGGCGGCGAGCAAGAGCGTGCTGTCCGGTTGCGCGGTGCTGCTGGTTGCCGCCGCGCTGGGGCTGGTGCAGTCCGCGACGGCGCTGTTGATTATTCCGGTCGTCCTGCTCACCGGACTGGTATTCGCCGGATTGGGGCTTATCATCACCGCGCTGTCGCCGAGCTACGATTTTTTCATGTACTACTTCACGCTGGCGATCACCCCGATGATGTTGCTGTCGGGCGTGTTTTTTCCGCTCGATCAATTGCCCGCGCTGGCGCAGGCGGCGGCGCAGGCGCTGCCGCTGACGCACGCCGTCGCGCTGTCGCGTCCGCTGATGTACGGCGCCGCGCCCGATCACGCGGGGCTGCATCTGCTGGTGCTGGCGCTCTACGCCGGTGTAAGCTACGCCGTCGCGCGGCATTTATTACGCAAACGCATCCTTAAGTAAAAAGCATTTAAAAACAACATGTTATGGATTAAAGCGCTGCATATCTTTTTTGTCATCGCGTGGTTCGCAGGGCTGTTTTATCTGCCGCGCGTGCTGGTCAATCTGGCGCTGGAAAATGCGGGCGACGCGGCGGCACTCCCGCGTCTGCTCACCATGGCGCGCAAGCTGTATCGCTTCATGACGCTGCTGGCGGTTGGCGCGTTGGGCTTCGGCCTGTGGCTGTGGCTGGCGTATTTCAACTCGGGCATCGGCGGCGGCTGGCTGCACGCGAAACTCGTGCTGGTGATTCTGCTGATCGGTTATCACCATGCCTGCGGACGCCTGGTGGCCAAATTCGAGCAAGGGCGCAATACGCACTCGCATGTGTGGTACCGCTGGTTCAACGAAGTGCCGACCGTCATCCTGCTGCTGGTGGTGATGCTTACCGTGGTCAAACCGTTTTAGTCCGTCCATAAAATACCAGTGCGAATTCACCGCAAAGGAAATTCAACAACGCCGTACTTTGCGGCACCCTTGCGTCTTTGCGCCTTTGCGTCGCGGTTGATTTTGGGCGCGCGCCTTGCCGCGCTTGTCATGGCGTTGATGGCGCCCGCAGTCGCGCACGCCGAGGCCGTCATCATCGTGCAGCAGTCGCCGCTGGCGGGTTTTCAATACTACGACGGCAAGGCGCGCTGGGACGACATGAAGCCCGGCGACGCACTGACGCTGGTGCGCGAGCGCGATAATCCGCACGACGCCAACGCGGTGCGCGTCGAATGGAACGGCAGCCGTCTCGGTTATATTCCGCGGCGCAAAAACGCCGATGTCGCGCGGCAGATGGATCGCGGCGCACCGGTGAAGGCGCGTATAGTCAAACTCACCGAAGCGCGTAATCCGTGGCAACGCATCTTGTTTGAAGTGTACGTAGACCTGTGACCCATTGATGAATAACGACTCCCATTTTTTCGCCAGTTGCCCGCGCGGACTGGAACAAGTGCTGGCGAAAGAGCTCACCGCTCTTGCCGCATCCAACGTCAAGGCGGTGGACGGCGGCGTGCATTTTTCGGGCGCATTGACGCTGGGCTACGCCGCCAATCTGCACAGCCGCGTCGCCAGCCGCGTGCTGTGGCGCGTGGGACAGGCGCGCTATCGCCCCGCCAGCGCCGATCAGGATATTTACCAGGCAACACAAACGGTTGACTGGCCGGCGCTGTTTGCCGTCGAGCGCACATTGCGCGTGAACGTGTCCGCGATCAAGGCGCCGGTGAAGAGCCTCGACTTCATCACGCTGCGTATCAAGGATGCGATTTGCGACGTGTTTCGCGCCCATCGTGACAGTCGCGACAAGCGTCCCAGCATCGACACCCACGCGCCCGATGTGCGCGTGCATGCCTTTCTCACCGCCGCGGATCTCACGCTGTATCTCGACACCTCGGGCGAGCCGCTGTTCAAACGCGGTTACCGGCGCGAGGCCGGTGAAGCGCCGCTGCGCGAAAATCTCGCGGCAGGCATGCTGGCGTTGTCAGGCTGGACGCCGGACATAACGCTGCTCGATCCGATGTGCGGCAGCGGCACGATACTGTGCGAGGCCGCGATGATCGCCGCCCAGCGCGCACCGGGCGTGAACCGCGCCTTCGGCTTCGAGAAGCTGTTGAATTTCGACGCCCGCGCCTGGCAGGCAATGCGCGCCGACGCCGTCTCAAAAGAAAATAAGTCAATAAAAACAAATATTTATGGTTCCGACCTGCGTGGCGACGCACTGGAGTTAGCGCGCACCAACCTTGCCGCGCTGGGCCTTGCCGAAAGCGTCACGCTCAAACAGGCGAACATATTTGAAATGCCGCCGCCGGCGCCGCCGGGGATGTCCGGCGGCATCATCGTCACCAATCCGCCGTACGGCGTACGCATGGAAGACCGCGACCAGCTCGCCGCGTTTTATCCCGAACTCGGCGATGCGCTGAAAAAAAGATTCAGCGGCTGGACGGCTTACATTTTGTCGTCGGACATGCAACTGGCCAAGGGCATCGGCCTCTCCGCGTCCAAACGCACACCGCTGTTTAACGGTGCGCTGGAATGCCGGCTGTTTGAATACAAGTTGGTGTCCGGCAGCATGCGGCGCGTGAAACCCGGCGCGCCAGTCTGATTTTTCCACGACGCTTCGTGATTCTGCATCAAGTGCCGGACTTTGTTGAGCAAATATCGGCGGAGATGGCGCAGCAATTTCACGCCGCCCTGGAGCGAGAAGAATTCAACGATGTATTGAAATGGGAGAATTTCTTCTACATCAAATTCGCCAAACATTTTGAGCGCCCGGATGTCTATGAAACCTATTACACATTGATCGAACCTTTCATGCAGCGCTACGGAGAAGCCCTTGCCGCGAATCTGCCTGACAGACACCAGCGCGGCAATCGCGTTCTCTACTTCTTTTCCTCATTGGATTCCGATTTAGTCCATATTTGAACTGTTCAGCAATATTTTTCAAAACCATTCGGAAAGCGCGGGCTTGGAAGTTTATGTGGCGGGGTTTTCCGGCGCGCCGGATAACCTTATTGGCAGCCAACTGCTGACCTCCCTTTCTAACGAAGGAAAAATCAAGCTCATCAAATTATCGCAGGGACATGACTCTGTTCGTGGTCTGCTGGATTATTTCGTGATAAATGAATTCTCCCAGCTTGTCGTCACGGCAAGCCTCGACGCGCGGATTGAAAAATCTGAACTACAAAAAAACCTGGCGGGGGAGTTTTTCTTTGACCAGAATAGAATGTATGAAGAACATATCGGTCAGATTAAACAATTTATCGCGGCCATTTAAGGATATTGGCTACCCCGCCGCGCGCAGCAGCAACGATGCACCGATCAGCATCAGCAGCACGCTCACCACGCGCAACAATTGCGCGCGCGACACGCGGGCGCTGATGCGCGTGCCGACCCAGATGCCGGCCAGCGCGAAGGGCAGCAGCAGCACGAACGCCGTGAGCCGGTCAACCAGCATCAGGCCGCCGGCCAGAAACACCAGCGCGCGCGTGGTGGTCGAAAAAATCACCATGTTCGACAGCGTGGCGCGGTAAGCGCGCGGCTCGGCGATGCGCCGCGCCAGGTAGATCGCGTAGGGCGGCGCGGCGATCCCCAGCAGCGTGCCCATCGAGCCGCCGATAAAGCCGGTTACCGGCGCCCAGGCGCGGCTCACCTGCCCGACCGCCGCGTCCTTGCGTAGCGAATAGCTGCCGTAGATCAGCAGGAAAGCGCCCAGGGCGATGAGAATCGCGTGCTGCGGCAAATTCACCAGCAGCGTCACGCCGACCACCGCGCCGACAATCGCAAACGGGATCATCCAGCGCAGCTCGGACCAGTCAGCCTCGCGGGTGATGCGCCCGCCCACTGCCAGCGCCGCCGCCACGTCGAGCAGGACGCAGGTGGGCAGCACGAACGCCAGCGGCAGAAAATGCGACAAAATGGGCACGGTAAACAGCGCCGCGCCGAACGCCGTCACGCCAAAAATGATATACGCGCCAAATACCACCACGGCGGCCATGGCGAAGGTTTGCGGATCAAAAGGCAGAATCATTGGCGTGAGTCAGGCGCGTGGCGGAGACGGCAAGTCCTGAAAAAAAACGCCGGTGAGTACACCGGCGTTTCCTTGCGCATGCGTCGCGCGCGAATCAGGTGATTTGCAGGTGATCGATGCCGGTCATGACGTCTTTGTCCTTCGCTTCCTTGCCCTGAAGTTTGATATTCAGCCGCAGTTCGTTCAATGAATCAGCGTTGCGTAGCGCATCTTCGTAGCTGACGAGACCGGCTTCGTACAGATCAAACAGCGCCTGATCGAAGGTCTGCATGCCGATTTCACGCGACTTTTTCATGATCTCCTTGATCTCATGCACGTCGCCCTTGAAAATCAAATCGGATATCAACGGCGAATTGAGCATGATCTCGACCGCCGCCGCGCGCCCCTTGCCGTCGCGCTTGGGCAGCAGGCGTTGCGACACGATGGCGCGCAGGTTCAGCGACAGGTCCATCAGCAACTGGTGCCGGCGCTCCTCGGGGAAGAAGTTGATAATGCGATCCAGCGCCTGATTGGCGCTGTTGGCGTGCAACGTGGCCATGCACAGGTGGCCGGTTTCGGCGAAGGCGATGGCGTAATCCATGGTGTCGCGATCGCGAATTTCACCGATCAAAATCACATCGGGCGCCTGGCGCAGGGTGTTCTTCAGCGCCGCCCCCCAACTGTCGGTATCCACGCCCACTTCGCGCTGGGTGATGATGCAGTTTTTGTGATCATGCACAAATTCTATCGGGTCTTCGATGGTGATGATGTGGCCATAGCTGTTTTCATTGCGATGGCCGATCATCGCCGCGAGCGAAGTGGATTTGCCCGAACCCGTGCCGCCCACCATCATCACCAGCCCGCGCTTTTGCATCACCACGTCTTTGAGCACGCCCGGCAAGCCGAGTTCCTCGAATTTCGGGATCGACGCCACGATGGTCCGCAGCACCATGCCCACCCGCCCCTGTTGCACGAACGCGCTCACACGAAAGCGTCCGATGCCGCTGGGGCTGATGGCGAAGTTGCATTCCTTGGTGGATTCGAACTCCGCCGCCTGCTTGTCGTTCATCATGGCGGCGGCCAGATCGCCCGTATGCTGCGGCGTGAGCTGCTGATTGGCGACCGGCATCATCTTGCCGTCGAGCTTGATCGCGGGCGGAAAGCCGGCCGTGATAAACAAGTCCGAGGCTTTTTTCGCGACCATGGCCCGCAACAGGTCGTGCATGAATTTGACGCCTTGATCCCTATCCATTGTTTTCTCCCGCGTTCAATCTGGTCAGTCGGTTACGGCTTAGTTGAAGTTATCTTTGTTGGTGGCCTTGTTGCGCGCCTCTTCCTTGCTCACCACGTTGCGCTTGACCAAGTCCAGGAGGTTCTGATCGAGCGTCTGCATGCCGAGTTGCGCGCCGGTTTGAATCGCCGAATACATTTGCGCCACCTTGCCTTCGCGAATCAGGTTGCGGATGGCGGGTGTGCCGACCATGATTTCGTGTGCGGCGACACGGCTGGCGCCGTCCTTGGTTTTGAGCAGGGTCTGCGAGATCACCGCGCGCAACGACTCCGACAACATCGAGCGAATCATTTCCTTCTCTTCCGCCGGGAACACGTCGATGATACGGTCGATGGTCTTGGCAGCCGAACTGGTGTGCAGGGTGCCGAATACCAGGTGACCGGTCTCGGCGGCAGTCATCGCCAGGCGGATGGTTTCCAGATCGCGCATCTCACCCACCAGAATAATATCGGGGTCTTGCCGCAGCGCCGAGCGCAAGGCATTGGCAAACGACATCGTATGCGGCCCCACCTCGCGCTGGTTCATCAGGCATTTCTTGGATTCATGCACGAATTCGATGGGGTCTTCAACAGTGAGAATGTGACCATATTCGTTTTCGTTGAGGTGGTTCACCATTGCCGCAAGGGTCGTCGATTTGCCGGAGCCGGTCGGGCCGGTCACCAGCACCATGCCCCGCGGTTGATTGGCAATGTCGCCGAAGCATTTGGGTGCCTTCAAGTCTTCCAGCGACAGCACCTTGGACGGAATGGTGCGAAACACGCCGCCCGCGCCGCGATTCTGGTTAAAGGCATTGACGCGAAAGCGCGCCAGATTGGGAATCTCGAACGAAAAGTCGCATTCGAGATTTTCTTCGTAGAACTTGCGCTGGCCGTCGTTCATGATGTCATACACCATGGCATGCACGTCTTTGTGCTCCAGCGGCGGCAGGTTAATGCGGCGCACGTCGCCATGCACCCGTATCATCGGCGGCAAGCCGGCCGATAAATGCAGGTCAGAGGCTTTGTTCTTGACCACGAAGGCCAGCAGTTCGGAGATGTCCATTATAATTTCCCTGATTAACCCGAATCCGGTTTTTACCAAACCCACTCATGCACTAAGGCATTGATTCTACGCCAATCCGGCAACAGCAACGGCGCGCCGACAATGAAAAACACGGGCAAATTATGACGCCAATCTCCGCCAACTTGCAAGCGGTGCGGGCGCGTATAGTGCATGCCGCGCGCGCCGCCGACCGCCCGGCTGAATCGATCATGTTGCTGGCGGTCAGCAAGACCTTCGGTGCCGCACAGGTCATGGAATGCCATGCCGCCGGCCAGCGCGCCTTCGGCGAGAATTACGTGCAGGAAGCGCTGGATAAGATCGCGGCGCTTGGCGGCGGCGCCATTGAGTGGCACATGATCGGCCCGATTCAAAGCAACAAAACCCGCGCCATCGCCGAACACTTTCAGTGGGTGCATGGCGTCGAGCGCGAAAAAATCGCGCAACGCCTGAACGAAGCACGCCCTGCGCATCTGCCGCCGCTGAATGTCTGTCTGCAAGTCAATATCAGCGGCGAAGCCAGCAAATCCGGCATCGCGCCGGGCGCGGAAATCGCACTGGCGGAGGCCATCGCGAACCTGCCGCGCCTGCGTCTGCGCGGGCTGATGGCGATCCCCGAACCCACGCCCGACAGCGCGCTGCGGCGACGACGCTACGCAAGGTTGCGCGACATGCAGCAACACCTGATCACGCGCGGCCACGCGCTGGATACGCTGTCGATGGGCATGTCGGACGATCTCGAAGACGCCATCGCCGAGGGCGCGACGCTAGTGCGCGTCGGCGCCGCCATTTTCGGCGCCAGGGAAAAGCGATAAAACGCGTTACCATAGTCACCCTCCGTCCCACGCCTCGCGCCTCACTTCTCACTCCTCATTCCTCACGATTACCCACATGAACATCACCTTTATCGGCGGCGGCAATATGGCCACCGCCATCATCGGCGGCCTGTTGCAGCGCGACTGGCGCGCCGATCAGTTGCGCGTGGTCGAGATTGTGGCCGCCGCGCGCGAAAAACTCGAACAGACCTACCAGGTCAAAACATTCGCGGGCATCGACGCCGGCGCGATGCAAACCGATTGCGTGGTGCTGGCGATCAAGCCGCAGCAGATGCGTGCCGCCGCCGCGCAACTCGCGCCGCTGATCGGCGGCGCACTGGTCATCACCATCGCCGCGGGCATCCGCGGCGCCGATTTGTCGCGCTGGCTCGGCAACCATCAGCGCATCGTGCGCGTGATGCCCAATACGCCCGCGCTGGTGCTGGCGGGCATCTCCGGCCTCTACGCCATGCCCGGCGTTACGGCGGATGACCGCAAACGCACCGCCAGCATCATGGGCGCGGTGGGTGAAACGGTGTGGGTGGAGCGCGAGAGCGATATCGACAGCGTGACCGCGGTGTCCGGCAGCGGCCCGGCGTACGTGTTTTATTTCATCGAAGCGCTGGAGCAGGCCGCGCGCGAACTCGGCATGAGCGCGGAAACCGCGCGCCAACTCGCCACCAGCACCTTTACCGGCGCGGCCAAACTCGCGGCGCAAAGCACGGAAGATATCGCCACCCTGCGCGCGCGCGTGACGTCAAAAGGCGGCACCACCGAGCGCGCGTTGGCCTCGATGGAGGGCGACCAGATCAAAGCGGCCATTGTGCGCGCCGTCAACGCGGCCGCCGCACGCTCGCGCGAACTGGGTGACGAGCTGGGGCGGGGTTGATTGCGTTGACACATCGTAACTACTTGTTTTTAAACAACATTTATGATTAGCAACGCCCTGCTATTTGTCATTCAGTCGATCAGCGGATTCTTCGCCGGGATACTGCTGCTGCGTTTCTGGATGCAATGGTGCCGCGCGCCGATACGCAATCCGCTGACTGAGTTTGTGCAGTCGCTGACCAACTTCGCGGTGCTGCCCGCGCGCCGCGTCATTCCCGGATTGCGGGGCATGGATCTGGCGTCACTGGTGCTGGCGTGGGGCGTGCTCGCTATTGAAGCGACGCTGACGGTCGCCATCAAAGGTCTGGCGCTAACCTCGGGGGCGGTCCTGGGCATGGTATTGCTGCTCGCCATCGTGATGCTGCTGCGGCTGGCGGTGTACCTCGCGATAGGCGGCATCATTTTGCTGGTGATTATTTCGTGGGTTAATCCGGCCAGCCCGATGTCCTCGCTGGTGAATATGCTCACGCGCCCGCTGCTGCGGCCGATTCAGCGCGTGGTGCCGCCGATCGGCGTGGTCGATCTGTCGCCGCTGATCGCGCTGCTACTACTGCAACTGATCCTGATGGTGCCGCTGGCGTATCTGGAACGGCTGCCCGCGTTGCTGCTCTGAAACGCCGCATAAACGCCGCATAATCAGGACGGCCCGGGCCGCGAGGCGCTGTCGTCCGCTTTATCAGCGGCTTTGCCACGCGCGCCCTCCCGGCGCAGCACATAAGCGCGCGCCAGCAGAGAAACAGCGATCCAACCGCCGAGCACGCCGAGCGGCAACACCACCGCCAGCGGCCACAGCAACCCTATCGCCACCAGCACAAGGATCACCACGCTCACCATCGCCATGATGCCCGCCTCGGCAGGCCCCAGCACGCGGTGATCGGTAATCGCCGCGCTCACCGTGTTACCGATACGCAGCGCACCCGCCGCCGCGCGTGACGCGCTGCCCCGAAAGCGCCCGCGCGCGCGCGCGGCGCGCACCCGCGGCCGCACGCGATTGCGCGGCAACAGGTGGATTTCGGTGGCGTTGGCAAGGTCGCTTTCGTACATCGCCTGCATTTTACCGGCGAAGCCCGAATCCTCTATGGCAATATCCAGTTCATAGTTGCCCATCCAACTGGTCAAATTCAGATTGGTGGAACCCACGCGCGCCCAGCGCCCGTCCGCCACGGCGGTTTTCGCGTGCAGCATCGGTCCATTCCATTCAAACACGCGGATGCCGCCTTCCAGCAGCGAGCGATAGCCCGCGCGCGACAAGGTGGATACCGCGAACAGGTTGCTTGCCCCCGGCACCAGCAGCCGCACATCCACGCCGTCCTGCGCGGCGGCGCGCAGCGCCTGCACATACGCCGGCAGCCCGATGAAATACGCATCGGTCAGCCACAACGTGTGCGTGGCCATCGCCGCGATCAGTTGATCGAGCCGGTATAAATTCGCCACATTGGGCTGATTCGCCAGCACCCGCAGCGCGATATCGCCCCTGCGCGCCATCGCTGCGGCATCGGTAAACAGGTCATCCGGCAGCGGCGCGCCCACCGCCGCCCACACTTGCGCGAAAGCGCGCTCGATATCCGCCACCGCGGGGCCAGTGACTTCAAGACCCGTATCGCGCCACGGCTCGATGCCGCGCGCGGCATCGCCCTCCCAGCGGCTGCTCACGCACAACCCCGACACATAACCCACCACGCCATCGACCGTCATCATCTTGCGGTGGTCACGCTGCATCCAGCCGAACGGACTGCCGAAGGAGGGCGGATTAAACACGCGCACTTGCGCGCCCGCATCGATCAGGGGCGCCAGCAAGCGCCGCGAGCCCAGACCCAACCCGCCAAACCAATCGTAAATCACGCACACCCGCACGCCCGCGCGCGCACGCGCGGTCAATGCCTCGACAAAGCGTTGCCCTGCGGCATCGTTCTGGATAATGTAATTTTCAAACAGGATGAAGCGTTGCGCCGCGGCGATGGCGGCCAGCCACGCCGGATAATTTTCGCCCGCATCGCGCAGCAGCCGCACGCGATTGCCCGGCACCAGCGGCGCACCCGCCGCGCGCGAAAACGCCTGCTCCGCCAGCAAACGCACCGGCGAGGAAGAATGCGGATCAAAGCGGCGCAGATCGCCTGCCACGGTCACCTCTTTTCGTTAGACGTTAGACGTTAGGCGTTAGGTGTTAGGCGTCAGGCGCGCAATCTTCCCGGTATCGGGAGCGCGTGCCGAGCGGCCGAGGTTACGCCTCACGCCTCACTACATAAGCACAATATCAAACTGTTCCTGGTTGTACAGGCTCTCGACCAGCAGCGACACCGGTTTGCCGATGGCGTCGGACAGCAAGGCGAGGCTTTGCGATTCTTCGTCCAGAAACAGGTCAATCACCTGTTGCGAGGCAAGGATGCGAAATTCGCGCGCGCTGAATTGCCGCGCCTCGCGATCCAGCTCGCGCAGTATCTGGTAGCACACGGTCTGCGCGGTTTTCAGTTCGCCGCGCGCCTGGCATACCGGGCACGGCTCGCACAGCACGTGCGCGAGCGACTCGCGTGTGCGCTTGCGCGTCATCTCCACCAGCCCCAGCTGCGTGAAGCCGTTGATGGTCATGCGCGTACGGTCGCGCGCCAGCGCCTTGCGGAACTCATTGAGCACGGCATTGCGATGCTCTTCGGTATCCATATCGATGAAATCGATGATGATAATGCCGCCGAGATTTCGCAGCCGCAGTTGACGCGCCGCCACCTGCGCCGCTTCCAGATTGGTTTTGAAGATGGTGTCGCCCAGGTTGCGTCCACCGACAAAGCCGCCGGTATTCACATCCACCGTGGTCAGCGCCTCGGTCTGATCCATGATGAGGTAGCCGCCCGATTTCAGATCGACGCGGCGCGCCAGCGCTTTTTCGATTTCGTCTTCGACGCCGTAGAGCTCGAACAACGGGCGCTCGCCCTGATAGTGACTGATGCGCTCGACGTTGGTCGGGGTGTAATCGCGCGCGAACGCTTTCATGGCGCGATAGACCGCTTCGGCATCGACCACGATACGCGAGGTTTCGTCGCCCACGAAATCGCGCAGCACGCGCATGCCGAGGTTCAGATCCTGGTACAGCAAGGTCAGCGGCGCGGCGGCCATCGCGCGCTCCTGGATGCCCGCCCATAACTTGCGTAAATACGTCAGATCGGAGGCCAGTTCGGCCTCGGAAGCGGTTTCGGCCATGGTACGCATGATAAAGCCGCCTTTTTCCTCCGGCGGCAACATATGCTGGAGCTTCTCGCGCAGATTCGCGCGCTCATCCTGATCTTCAATGCGCTGCGAAATGCCGATATGCGCGTCGTCCTGCGGCAGGTACACCAGAAACCGCCCGGCGATGCTGATCTGCGTGGTGAGCCGCGCGCCCTTGGTGCCGAGCGGGTCTTTCACCACCTGCGCCATCAGCTTTTCGCCTTCGGACAGCAGGCGCTCTATCGGCGGCCCGCTTTCACCATTGTGGCGGCCGTGGCGGCTGCCCCAGATATCCGCGACGTGCAAAAACGCCGCGCGGTCGCCCGCGATATCGACAAACGCCGATTGCATGCCCGGCAACACCCGTACCACGCGCCCCATGTAGACGTTGCCGACCAGGCCGCGCGCGGAGGTGCGCTCGATATGCAGCTCCTGCGTGACGCCGTTTTCGATCACGGCGACGCGGGTTTCCTGCGCGGTGACATTGACGAGGATTTCTTCGCTCATGGCCTGATGGGGTCCGGTGCTATTCCATTTCCATTTCTAGTGAAGCAAGGTTCCGTTCTCACAAGGTTGATGGAATGACAGAACTATTGATCCAATGAATTGGAATGGGCATTAATCGTGGCTACACGCTGTCGATATTAAACGCCGAGAGCAATTCCACCGTCTCGGCCAGCGGCAAACCCATGATACCGGAGTAGCTGCCTTCGATGCGCGTGATGAACGCCGCCGCGCGCCCCTGCACCGCGTAGGCGCCGGCCTTGTCCATCGGCTCGCCGCTGTCGATGTAGCGCTGGATCAGCGCATCGTCGATGTCGCGCATCGTCACCACCGATTCGCTGACGCGGGTTTCGATTTGATCGGCGAACGCCATCGCCACCACGGTAATCACCGTGTGGCTGCGGCCCGACAAGGCTTTCAGGATACGCTTCGCATCCGCGGCATCCCGCGGTTTGCCGATGATGGCATTGTCCAGCGCAATGGTGGTGTCGGCGGCGAGCACCGGCTTAATCAGGCCGCTGGCGCGCCGCGCCAGCATCTGCAAACCTGCCGCGGCCTTGGCGTTGGCCACGCGCCGCGCATAGTCGCGCGGCAGTTCCGCCGCCAGCGGCGTCTCGTCCGCGTCCGCGCCGCGGCGCGCATCTTCGCGCAGCAGCAGTAATTCGTGGCCGACGCCGATCTGCCGCAGCAGCTCGCGGCGGCGCGGACTGCGCGAGGCCAGATACAGCTTTCGATCGGAAATCGCCATAAACTCAGACCCGGTGATAGGGATGATTGCCTAGTATCGACGCCGCGCGGTAGAGCTGCTCGGCCAGCACCACGCGCACCAAACCATGCGGCAGGGTCAGCGGTGACAATGACCACAGCCAGTCCGCGCGCTGCTTTAACCGCGCCGCCGTGCCGTCGGCGCCGCCGATGACAAAGGTGATATCGCGCCCGTCGTCGCGCCAGCGCGTCATGTTATCGGCAAGTTGCCGCGTGGTGACCATTTTGCCGGTTTCATCGAGCACCATGGTCCGCCCGCCTTTGGGAAGCGCCGCTTCGATACGTTGCGCCTCTTGTTCGAGAACGCGCGCGATGTCGCCGGCGCTGGGCTTGTCGCCGCGCGCCTCGGGCTTTAACTCGGTAAGCGCCAGCGGCATCTCGCGCGGCATGCGCCGGGCGTAGTCGTCGAACCCCGCGTTGATCCAGTCCGGCATCCGATGCCCAACCGCGACAATCCGCAGCTTCACCGTGTTAGGCGGATTTTGCGCGGACGCGGCGTGGCGCGGCCGGTTTCGCGGACGCACTAGTCTTGCGCGGTGCAGTGGCCTTGCGCGGCGCGGGTTTTGTACCGCTGGTGGCTTTGGTGGCTTTGGAAACTGTCGCCGCCTTGGCAAGTTTGGCGGGCTTGGCCGCCGCGGGCGCCTTGGTGGATTTCGGCGCCGACGCCCATAACTCTTCGAGGTTGTAGTACTGGCGGATCGCGGGCTGCATGATATGCACCACGGCCGCGCCGACATCCACCAGCAGCCACTCGCCGGTTTTTTCGCCTTCCATACCGTAAATCTTGCCGCCGGCGGCTTTGACTTTTTCCTGCACGTTATTGGCCAGCGCGCGGCAATGACGGTTGGAATCGCCGGTGGCGACGATGACTTTATCGAAATAAGCGGTCATTTTTTTCACGTCGAACACCACGATGTCACGCGCCTTGACGTCTTCCAGTGCGTCTACCGCTATCCGGGACACTTTATCGAGTCGCATCATGATATTAAATTTCCTTTAAAAACAAATGGTTACTGTCGATATAGTGCAGCACGCCCGGCGCCAGCAGGTAACGCGCGCTGCGCCGCGCACGCACCAGTTCCCGCACTTTGGTGGCCGATATATCCAGCGCCGTTATGGGCACTTCTACAATACTCCCTGCCGCGGCGCGATGCACCGCCTGCGGATCATTATTTCGCCGCCGTGCAAACTCACTGGCCAGCGCCGCCGGCAGCTCGTCCAACGCCGAACCGGGCCGATGGGCAACCGCGATATGCGCGAGCGTAAAAATCTCCTGCCAGCGCTGCCATGTGGTCAGACCCAAAAACGCATCCGCGCCGAGGATCAATACCAGCGGGCAAGCGGCGCCCAGTTCCGCGCGCAGTTCGCTCAAGGTATCAACCGTATAGGACTTGCCGGTACGCAGCGTTTCTCGCTCATCCAGCGCAAACAGCGGGTTGCCCTCGATCGCCAGCCGGACCATCGCCACGCGATCCGCCACCGGCGATTGCGGCGTGGCGCGATGCGGCGGCATGCCCCCCGGAATAAAACGCACCGCGCCCAGGGCCAGCGCATCGGCGACTTCCTGCGCCAGCCGCAAATGACCGAGGTGGACTGGATCAAAGGTGCCGCCCAGTATGCCGACCGCCCCCTGCATCAAAGCACGAGTCTGCGTATATCAGCCAGCGTTTGCGACAGGAACGACACGAAACGCGCGCCCTGCGCGCCGTCGATCACGCGATGGTCGTACGACAGCGACAGCGGCAGCATCAGCCGCGGCTGAAATGCCTTGCCGTCCCACACCGGTTTCATCGACGCGCGGCCGACGCCGAGGATGGCGACTTCCGGCGCGTTGATGATCGGCGTAAACATCGTACCGCCCAAGCCGCCGAGACTGGATATCGAAAAACAGCCGCCCTGCACATCCGCCGGTGCGATTTTGCCGCCGCGCATGCGCTCGCTGACCGTGCCGAGCTCGGCGGCAATATCAAACAAGCCTTTTTTGTCGATGTCACGCAGCACCGGCACCACCAGCCCGTTGGGCGTATCGACCGCGACACCGATATGAAAATACTGTTTCAGCACCAGGCTTTCACCGTCGGCGGACAGCGCTGAGTTGAATTCGGGGAAATGTTTTAACGCGGCCACCGAGGCCTTCAATATGAAACAGAGCATGGTGAGCTTGACGTTTCTGCGCTTGGCTTCGTCGCTTTGCGCCTTGCGGAAGGCTTCAAGGTCGGTGATATCGGCTTCGTCGTGCTGCGTGACGTGCGGAATGCTCACCCAGTTACGATGCAGGAATCCGCCCGACAATTTGCGGATGCGCGACAACGGTTTGATTTCAACGCCGCCGAATTTGGCGAAATCGATTTGCGGCATCGGCGGCAGATTGAACCCCGGCCCCGTGCCGCCCGCCGCGTCGCGCGGCTGCGCCAACGCTGTTTTCACATAGGCCTGCACGTCTTCGCGCAGGATACGGCTTTGGGGGCCGCTGCCGTTGACGTGCGACAGATCGACGCCGAGTTCCCGCGCAAACTGCCGCACCGATGGGCTGGCGTGCGCCGCGCGGTGTTGCGTGTCGTCTATTGGTTGCGCCGGCGGTGCAGCGCTTGGCGCGGGCGCCCGCGCCACGACCACGGGCGCCGGTATCGGTGCCGCCGGCGAGGCCGGCACGGCCGCAACCGCGGGGGCCGCCGCTTTTCCCGGAGCAGCCGCCGCCACCGCAGCCACATCGGCCACCTCCAGCATCAGCAGGCGCGCGCCTTTGGACACTTTGTCGCCGGGCTTGATAAGGATTTCTTTCACCACCCCGCCGGCGGGCGACGGCACATCCATGGTCGCCTTATCGGACTCCAGCGTCATCAGCGATTCTTCGGCCTTGACCGTGTCGCCGGCTTTGACGAACACCTCAATCACCGGAATATTTTTGTAGTCGCCGATGTCGGGAACAGTTACTTCAATAACGTTTGTCATGATGAATGCTTACCGTCGCCACGAAATTTATTATGTTAAATATCTGTTTTTAAACAATATTATCTATACGGAGGTGGGGCTGGCTTTTTCCGGATCAATGTCGTAGCGCTTGATGGCATCGGCCACCTTGGCGCGCGGGATCGCTTCCTGATCGGCCAGCGCCTTGAGCGCGGCGACGGTGACGTAGTTGCGATCCACCTCAAAGAAGCGGCGCAACGCACGGCGCGTATCGGAGCGGCCAAAGCCGTCGGTGCCGAGTACGGTGTAGTGCTGCGCGGGCATGAAGGCGCGTATCTGATCGGCGTAGGTCTTCATATAATCGGTCGCCGCCACCACTGGCCCGACGCGGTCCTTGAGACATTGCTCGACATACGACAACCGCGGTTGTGCTTCGGGATGCAGGGTGTTCCAGCGCTGTGCATCGAGACCGTCGCGGCGCAATTCATTAAAGCTGGTGACGCTCCAGATATCGGCGGCCACGCCGTAGTCTTTTTCCAGCATGCCGGCGGCGGCGATGACTTCGCGCAGGATGGTGCCGCTGCCCAGCAGTTGCACGCGCGGCTGATTTTTCTTCGCCGCCTTCGTGGCGCCGCCCTCGGCAAACAAATACATGCCGCGCAGGATGCCTTTTTCCACGCCGTCGGGCATCGCCGGATGGGTGTAGTTCTCGTTCATCACGGTGATGTAATAGAAGACGTCTTCCTGCTCCTGATACATGCGCCGCATGCCGTCCTGAATAATCACCGCCAGTTCATAGGCGAAGGTGGGGTCGTACGAGATGCAGTTGGGTATGGTCGCCGCCATCAGATGGCTGTGGCCGTCTTCGTGCTGCAAACCTTCGCCATTCAGCGTAGTGCGCCCGGCGGTGCCGCCGAGCAAAAAGCCGCGCGCACGCATGTCGCCCGCCGCCCACGCCAGATCGCCGATACGCTGAAAGCCGAACATGGAGTAGAAGATGTAAAACGGAATCATCATCTGGCCGTGGTTGGCGTACGCCGTCGCCGCCGCGATCCACGATGACATCGCGCCCGCCTCGTTGATGCCCTCTTGCAGCATCTGCCCGGTTTTGTCTTCCTTGTAGAACATCAGTTGATCGGCGTCCTGCGGCGTGTAAAGCTGGCCCACGCTGGAATAAATGCCAAACTGGCGGAACATGCCCTCCATGCCGAAGGTGCGTGATTCGTCCGGCACGATGGGCACCACGAACTTGCCGATTTTTTTGTCGCGGATCACCGTGTTTAAAATACGCACGAACGCCATGGTGGTGGAAATCTCGCGTTCATCGGTGCTTTTCAGTTGCGCCTCGAACGCCGACAGCGGCAGCACTTCCAGCGGCGGCGCACGGCGCTTGCGCGAGGGCAGCGAGCCGCCCATCGCCTCGATGCGGCTGCGGAGATACTTCATTTCCGGCGCGTCTTCCGGCGGGCGGTAGAACGGCACTTTTTCCAATTGCTCGTCGGCAATCGGCACGCTGAAGCGATCCCGAAACGCCTTGATCGACGAGGTGCCCATCTTTTTTTGCTGATGGGTAATATTTTGCCCCTCGCCGGATTCGCCCATGCCGTAGCCCTTGATGGTCTTGGCGAGTATGACCGTCGGCTGGCCGGTATGTTTGGTGGCGGCGGCATACGCGGCATACATTTTGTGCGGGTCGTGGCCGCCGCGATTCAGACGCCAGATATCATCGTCGGACATGTTGGCCACCAGCGCGGCGAGTTCCGGGTATTTGCCGAAGAAATGCTTGCGGACATACGCGCCGTCCTGCGATTTCATCGCCTGGTATTCGCCGTCCACGCATTCTTCCATGCGCTTTAGCAGCATGCCGGATTTGTCTTTCAGGAACAGCGCGTCCCAGTACGATCCCCACACCACCTTGATGACGTTCCAGCCTGAGCCGCGAAAATCGGCTTCCAGCTCCTGAATGATCTTGCCGTTGCCGCGCACCGGGCCGTCAAGCCGCTGCAAATTGCAGTTGACGACGAAAATCAGATTGTCGAGTTTTTCGCGGCCCGCCAGCGAAATAGCGCCCAGCGATTCGGGCTCGTCCATTTCGCCGTCGCCCATGAACGCCCACACTTTGCGGCCTTGCACGGGGATAATGCCGCGATCGCCGAGATAGCGCTTAAAGCGCGCCTGGTAAATCGCCATCAGCGGGCCGAGTCCCATCGATACCGTGGGAAACTGCCAGAAATCCGGCATCAGCCATGGATGCGGATACGACGACAACCCCTTACCGTCCACCTCCTGGCGGAAATGCACGAGCTGGTCTTCGGTGATGCGCCCTTCGAGAAACGCGCGCGCATAAACGCCGGGCGCGGAATGCCCCTGAAAATAGATCAGGTCACCGAGAAAGTTATCGTTGGCGGCACGGAAAAAATGATTAAAGGCCACGTCATACAAGGTCGCCGCCGAGGCAAAGCTCGCGATGTGACCGCCGAGTTCAGACGACTCTTTGTTAGCGCGCACCACGGTAGCCATCGCGTTCCAACGCACCAGCGAACGGATGCGATGCTCCATTTCCGGGTCGCCCGGCGAGCGTTCTTCGCTATCGGGCGGAATGGTGTTCATGTACGCGGTGTTCGCGTTGTACGGGATGTACGCGCCGGAACCACGCGCGCGCGCCACCAGTTGTTCGAGCAGAAACTTGGCGCGTACCGGGCCTTCGTTCGCGATTACGCCATCAAGTGCATCCAGCCACTCGCGGGTTTCCTGCGGATCAACGTCAGGCGTGGGCGCATTCAGATCGTTCATGTCCATGGCAATACCCTTTTGGAACCTTTTTGGGGCTTTTTCGGCGGGCGGTAATAGCTTACAGCAGCGCTTGTGGCGCCGCGCCCGATGCAGCGCAATTATAACATTCGTCGATTTTCAACCTGCCCGCCTGAGCGCCGGGGTTATTTCATAAGCATCTGTTTTTTCATGCTTATCTGATGAGCACCAACGGTTTGACGCCCATCTCCTGACTGATGCGATCCGCCGCCTGACGCGCCTCGCTCTGATTTGCAAAGGGCCCGGCCTGCACCCGGAACAAGCCCTCGCGCAGGGACACCCGCACCTGCGGCGCAAGCCACGCCTGCTCTGCCCGCAAGCGCCCGGCGTAGGCCTCGGCGTTGTCTCTGGAGCCGAAGGCTGCCAGTTGCAGGTAATTACCCGCAGCGTCCGCGGCCATCGCGATTTGCCGTTCGGGCGCAGGGTCGGGCGAGGGGGCGACCGATACTGCAGCCCCCGGCAGGATGGTTTCAACCTCCACCATCGCGCTGCCGCCGGCCAGCACGCCCAGTTTATGCGCTGCCGTGTAGGATAAATCGATCAGGCGATTGTCGATAAACGGCCCACGATCGTTGATCCGTACCACGATGGATTTCCCTGTCGCCACGTTAGTCACCCGCGCATAGCTCGGGATCGGCAACGTGGTATGCGCCGCCGTCATCGCATACATATCGTAAATTTCACCGGAAGACGTTTGCTTGCCGTGGTAACGCCGCCCGTACCACGAGGCCGCGCCGCGCGCGCGATAGGGCACCACTGCCGTCATCGGCGCATAGTTTCTGCCCATCACGGTATAGGGCCGCAGCGCGCCGCGATGCAGCGGCTCGACACGCGGCACGGCATCGGGAATGCCGTCGAGATTGGCCGGCGTATTCGCGGCGGGACCGTCGTCGAGATAGTAGCCGCCGCCTTTGGTGGCGTTGGCGGCGGGCGCGGGCGCTTTGACAGCCGGCGCGTCGCGTCTGGGCGGCGTGCCGCAGCCGGACAGCACCACTGTCATCAGAATGAAAATCTTCAGCAACATGGCCGGGCCATGGTTTATTCGCATCGTGAATCCCTCCCCCTTCATGCCCGCCTTTCAAGTCCTTACCAAATTACGATGCGTATGGATGCTCATCAAAATACCGAACCCCAGGCACAACGACACCAGCGACGTGCCGCCGTAGCTAATCAGCGGCAGCGGCACGCCCACCACCGGGAGGATGCCGCTGACCATGCCCATGTTGACAAAAGCGTAGGTGAAAAACGTCAGCGTGATCGACCCCGCCAGCAGGCGCGTGAACAGGTTGGATGCCTGCGCCGTGATCACAAAGCCGCGCGAAATCACCAGCAGAAAAAGTATCAGCAACACGATGTTGCCCACCAAACCGAATTCTTCGGAAAACACGGCGAAAATAAAGTCGGTGGTGCGCTCGGGTATGAAATCCAGATGCGTCTGCGTGCCGCTCATCCAGCCCTTGCCGGTCACGCCGCCGGAGCCGACCGCGATGGTTGATTGAATGGTGTGATAACCCGCGCCCAGCGGATCGTCCATCGGATTAATCAGGGTCAGGATGCGCTGGCGCTGGTAGTCGTGCATCATCACCCAGGCCACCGGCGCGCTCGCCAATCCCGCGACACCGAGTCCGGCGATCACCTTCCACGAGAGTCCGGCGAGAAACAATACGTAGCCGCCGCTGGCCAGGATCAGGATCGCGGTGCCCAGATCGGGCTGGCGCGCGATCAGTGCCACCGGAATCATCAACAAAATCGCCGCCAGCACGAAATTGCGCAAGCGCAGCGTGCCTTCGTAACGATGAAAATACCAGGCCAGCATCAGCGGCGCGGCGATCTTCATCAGCTCCGAGGGTTGTATGCGTGTGATGCCGATGTGTAGCCAGCGGCGCGCGCCGTTGACCACGTCGCCGGCCACGGCGACACCGATCAGCAGCGCTATCCCCAGCAAGAACACCGGCAGCGCCAGCCGCAGCAGAAAATGCGGCGGGATGTTGGCGAATATCCACATGACCGCCAGCGCAACCGCCATATTCGTCATCTGCCCGGTGACACGCGGCCAGGTTGCGTTGGAGGCGCTGTAGAGCGCCACGATGCCCGTGCCCATCAGCAGCAACACCGAGGCCAGCAGCGGACCGTCGATATGCGCGGTCAGCACGCGTCCGAAGCGCCGCAGATACCAGGCGATCATTTTTTTTCGCCGTCCTTTTTGGCGGCAGGCGGCTGCTTGCCCAGCAAGTGGTAATCGAACACCTGCCGCGCGATCGGCGCAGCGGCGCGCGCGCCGAAGCCACCGTTTTCGACAATCACCGCCAGCGCGATGGTGGGTTTCTCGGCCGGCGCGTACGCCACGAACAGCGCGTGGTCGCGGTGGCGCTCCTGCACCCGGCTTTCGATATATTTTTCGCCCTGCTTGATGGCGATCACCTGCGAGGTGCCGGTCTTGCCCGCGCTGACATATTCGGCGCCGGCGAACACCGAGGCGCTGGTGCCTTCCTTGTTCACGCCGACCATGGCTTTTTTGATGACGTCGATATGTTCCTGATTCAGTTCGAGGTTACGCAGCGGTTTGGGCGCGACCGGGGTGCGAACCTTGCTGCGTACATCCTCGACGTAATCCACCAGATGCGGGCGGAACATCACGCCATCGTTGGCCAAGGTGGCGATCGTCGACGCCAGTTGCAGCGGCGTGTAGGTGTTATAGCCCTGACCGATGCCGATGCTGATGGTTTCACCGGCGATCCATTTTTGCTTGAAACGCTGCTGCTTCCATTCCCGCGAGGGCAGGATGCCGGCGGATTCGCCGGTAAGGTCAATCCCGGTACGCGAACCGAATCCCAGGCGCCCCATGAATTGCGAGATCGCGTCGATGCCCATATCGTTAGCCAGCACATAGTAATAGGTGTCGCACGACACCACGATCGATTTGTACATATCAACCGAACCATGGCCGAACTCCGCGTCGTCACGAAAACGGTGATTGCCGAACTGGAAATAGCCCGGATCACTGATCGACTGCTGCGGCGTGCGCTTGCCGGTTGCCAGCGCCGCCAGCGCCATGAACGGTTTGAAGGTGGAGCCCGGCGGATAGCCGCCCGCGAGCGCGCGATTCAACATCGGGCGATCGGGTGAGTCGCGCAGTTCGCTCCAGCTTTGCGGATCAATGCCTTCCACGAATAAATTGGGATCAAAGCCGGGCTTGCTGACAAACGCCAACACGCCGCCGTTGCGCGGGTCGATGGCCACCAGTGCGCCGCGACGATCACCGAACGCCTTGTCCGCCAGCGCCTGCAATCCCGCATCCAGATTGAGCGCCAGGTTGGCCCCGGGGGTTGGCGGCGTGCGCGACAACACGCGCACCGCGCGCCCGGCGGAGTCAATTTCGACCTGCTCCACGCCGGTGGTGCCGTGCAGGACGCTTTCGTAGCTCTGTTCGATCCCCACCTTGCCGACGTAGTCAGTGCCGCGATAGTTCGCCAGCTCGCCGCTGGTCTCCAGCCGGTCGAGGTCTTTCTGGTTAACGCGCCCGATATAACCGATGACATGGGAAAACATCTCTCCCTGCGGGTATTGGCGGAACAGCCGCGCCTTGATATCGACCCCCGGAAAACGATACCGGTGTGCGGCAAAGCGCGCAATCTCCTCATCCGACAGGCGCGAACGCAGCGGCAGACTTTCAAAGCTCTTGCTTTCTTCGAGCAATTGCTTGAAGCGGCGGCGGTCGCGCGGGGTGATTTCCACGATCTCGGAAAGGCGGTCGATGGTGCTGTTGACATCCGCCATCCTGCCCGTCGCCGCCCCGCCCGACATGACTTTGGCCGGGGTGATTTCCAGCGTGTGCGCGGTGTAGTTGTAGGCCAACCGCACCCCGTTGCGGTCAAAAATCACCCCGCGGCCGGGCACGACGGGCGCCACCGAGATACGATTGGCCTCGGCCAGCGTGTGATAGTGCGCGTGCTGAATGACCTGCAGGTAGGCGAATCGTGTCAGCAACAGGGCGAACATAACCAGCACGAATCCCGACGTGATCGCCAGCCGCAGTTTGAATTGATACGCTTCGCGTTGCGCGTCGCGAATTTCAATGCCGGGGTTAAACAGCATGTCAGACCTGATCCGGGTCAAACCGCGGCCGCTGCGGCAGCTTGAGAAAATACGACAGCGCGGGCCACAACAGGCCGCCGATCACACTGCCTAAAAAATACCAGTGGCCGGGATAATCGCTGCCCGCCGCCATGCGTATCAGCAGCACGATGCCGTCGTTCAGCAACAACAGGGGCACCACATGCAGCGCCTGCGGCGCCATCGAAAACCCCTGCACCCGGCGATGCAGCACGATGCCTGCATAGGCCACGATGCTGTAGGCGAGCGCGTGCTGGCCGAACAGACTGCCATCCGCCACGTCCATCAATAACCCTAGCACCCATGCGATGGCAAAGCCGATCTTGCGCGGCTGGTCTATGCACCAGTAGAGCAGCACCAGCGCCACGAAATCCGGGCGCACCCACAGCCCCCAGCCGGACCACGGCAGCAGGTTCAACAGCAGCGCGGCAAGCAGCGTGGCAACGATAAATCCGGTTTTGGCGGGCCGCAGAATTTCCTGCGGGGTGCCGGGATATAAATTAATCATGGCAGGGTCATCCGCGCTTATCCGCCTTTAGCGCCCTTGGCGGCCTTGCGACCGCGCGGCGACTTTTCTGCATCTTCCGCCGGGCGCGGCAGCAGCGCCGGCGCGGCATGCACCACAAACACACGGGTATGACTGCCCACATTGCCCAATGGCCGGCAGGTGACTTTGGCGAACATTTGTGCCGGGTTGTGTTCGATCGCAACCACTTCGGCGACCGGCAATCCCGCGGGATAGATGCCGTCGATGCCCGACGTCACCAACTGATCGCCTTTTTGCACATCGGCGTTCAACGGCGAAAACTGCAACTCCAGCGTGCCCTGCACGCCGGTGCCCGCCAATACCGAGCGCAGGCCGCTGCGTACATTCAGCACCGGCACCAGATGCCCCTTGTCGGTAATCAGCGTGACTTCCGCCAGCAACGGATACGCGCGCGTCACCTGCCCCACCACGCCGGCGGCGTCCACCACGGGGAATCCCGCGCGCACCTCGTGCTGCGCACCTTTGTCGATGACAAAGCGCCGCGTAAACGGGTCCCGCGCCGCGTACAACACCTCCGCCAGCGTGGTGCGCTCCTTTAACCGCTGACGGGCTTCGAGCAGTGATCGCAGATGCGTGTTTTCCGCTTCCAGCGTCGCGGCCTGCTGCACGCGCGCGGCGACGGCGAGCTTGTCCTGCCGCAGTTGCGCGTTTTCTTCACGCAGGGTCGAGTGCGCGACAAAAAATTCCCCGCCTCGCCGCAGCAGGCTCGCCGGGGTGGCGGCGATGCGTTGCAGCGGATAAATAATCACTGCGGCAATCTGCCGCAGTGTCTCCAGGTATTTGTAATTCGCATCCGACGCCAGCAGCGCCAGCGACAACAAGGCAAAGGTCACCAGACGGGCCAGCGGGCTGGGGCCGGTTTTGAAGAACGGCGGTGGTGTGTGTTCCATCACTCAGCCGTGCGGCGCGGTTACGCGTGCATCATCACGCCCCAGGGGACGGCGCACACGCATTTATTCATCGTAGGTGAAGATGGAGTCGTAGCGCTCTTCGAGCGCCTTGCCCGACCCGCGCGCGACACAGGTCAGCGGGTTTTCGGCGATCATCACCGGCAAGCCGGTTTCCTCCATCAGCAAGCGGTCTATGTCGCGCAGCAGCGCGCCGCCGCCGGTAATCACCATGCCTTTTTCGGCGATATCCGCAGCCAGTTCGGGCGGGGTTTGTTCGAGCGCGGATTTGACGGCGCTGACGATGCTGTTCAACGGATCGGTCAATGCTTCGAGAATTTCGTTGCTGGTGATGGTGAAGCTGCGCGGGATGCCTTCGGCGAGATTACGGCCCTTGACTTCTTTTTCACGCACCTCCGAGCCGGGAAACGCGGAACCGATTTCTTTTTTGATCCGCTCGGCGGTGCTTTCACCGATCAGCATGCCGTAGTTGCGGCGGATGTAATTGATGATGGCTTCGTCGAACTTGTCGCCGCCGACGCGTATCGAGCCTTTGTAGACCAGCCCGCCCAGCGCGATTACGCCCACTTCCGTGGTGCCGCCGCCGATGTCCACCACCATCGAGCCGGTGGCTTCGCCCACCGGCAAGTCCGCGCCGATCGCGGCCGCCATCGGCTCCTCGATCAGATTGACCTTCGATGCCCCCGCGCCCAAGGCCGATTCACGGATCGCACGGCGTTCGACCTGAGTGGAACCGCACGGCACGCAGATGATGATGCGCGGACTCGGACGGAAAAAGCGCGAACGATGCACTTTGCGTATGAAGTGTTTCAACATCTGTTCGGTGACGGTGAAATCGGCGATCACGCCGTCTTTCATCGGACGGATCGCGGTGATGTTGCCGGGCGTGCGCCCCAGCATCAGCTTCGCCGCGAGGCCGACATCCTGAATGACTTTCTTGCCGTTCGGGCCGCCTTCCTGGCGGATCGCGACCACCGAGGGCTCGTCCAGTACGATGCCCTTGCCGCGCATGAATATCAGCGTATTTGCCGTGCCCAGGTCGATCGCCAGATCGTCATTAAAGTAACTGCCAAGAAAACCAAACATAGCGTCTTTCTATTCGTATTATGCGTATTTCAAATGACGGAAATCAGCGCCGAATCAGTACCGAATCAGCACTGCACTGCGCCGCCTGTGATAGCCGATTATGATACCCTATGACGCTCGCGGTGGCTTTTATTTTTTGTTCATTTTTGCTGGAATTCCGGGAACTTTTCATGGCTCTGACGCTGGATGATGTAAAGCGTGTCGCGCACCTCGCGCGTATCGCGATCAATGACGACGAAGCGCAATCCACGCAAACACAACTCGCCGGTATTTTCGACATGATCGGCGAAATGGAGGCGATCGACGTGAGCGCCATCGCGCCCATGTCGCACGCGCAGGATTTGGTGCAGCGCCTGCGCGCGGACGCGATCACCGAATCCAGCGCGCCGGAACAACGCCAGCGCTTTCAGTCGGTGGCGCCGCAAGTCGAATCCGGGTTCTATCTGGTGCCCAGAGTCATTGAATAAGGCTGATTAACGGAAACCCCTGCCCGATCACGCTCTGATCCGGCGGACCATCCGCCCCGCGCGCCATGCTGCATACCACTCTCAAACAACTGTGTGACGGCCTCGCTGCTGGAAAGTTCTCCAGCGTCGAAGTGACGAAATTTTTTATCAATAGAATCAATGGGTTAAATTATTCCCTTAACAGTTTTATTTCCGTTGATGCGGACAAAAGCCTGGCCCAGGCGCGCGCCGCCGACGCGCAGCGGGCGGCAGGCAAGGCGCAGCCCCTGACGGGCGTGCCCATTGCACAGAAAGATATTTTCTGCGCCGAGGGCTGGCTCACCACTTGCGGCTCGAAAATGCTGTCGAATTTCGTGTCGCCCTACGACGCGCATGTGATCGAGCGCTTCAATGCCGCCGGCGCGGTCAATCTGGGCAAGACCAACATGGACGAGTTCGCCATGGGTTCGTCGAACGAGACCTCGTTCTACGGCCCGGTGCGTAACCCCTGGGACCGTGAGCGGGTGCCCGGCGGCAGTTCCGGCGGCTCGGCCGCCGCGGTAGCCGCCCGTCTCGCGCCCGCGGCCACCGGCACCGATACCGGCGGCTCCATTCGCCAACCGGCGGCGTTCACCGGCATCTGCGGCTTGAAGCCCACCTACGGCCTGGTATCGCGCTACGGCATGATCGCCTTTGCCTCCAGTCTCGATCAGGGCGGCCCGATGGCGCGCACCGCCGAAGACCTCGGGCTGATGCTGAACGTGATGGCGGGTTTCGACGCGCGCGACTCCACCAGTCTGCAACGCGCGCCGCAAGACTACGGCAGCGAACTCGCCAAACCGCTAGCGGGGTTGCGTATCGGCCTGCCGCGGGAGTTTTTTGCCGCGGGCGCATCCGCCGCCGTGATTCAAGCCGTCGAGCGCGCGGTCGCCGACTACCGCAAGCTTGGCTGCGAAATCGTTGATGTCAGCTTGCCGAATATGGCGCTGTCGGTGCCGGTGTATTACGTGCTGGCGCCGGCGGAGGCTTCCAGCAATCTGTCGCGCTTTGACGGCGTGCGCTACGGCTATCGCGCAAAAAACTACGGCAGTCTCGCCGAAATGTACGAAAACACCCGCGCCGAAGGCTTCGGCGCGGAAGTCAAACGGCGTATTCTGATCGGCGCCTATGTGCTGTCGCATGGCTACTACGACGCGTACTACATCCGCGCGCAAAAGCTGCGGCGGCTAATCGCGCAGGATTTCACCGAGGCATTCAAAAAGTGCGACGTGATCCTGGGGCCGACCAGTCCGTCCACCGCATTCAAAATCGGTGAAAAATCCGGCGATCCGGTGCAAATGTATCTGTCCGATATTTACACCATCGCGGTCAATCTGGCGGGACTGCCGGGGATGTCGATTCCGTGCGGGTTTGACGGCGGCGGGCTGCCGGTCGGATTGCAGATTATCGGTAACTATTTTTCCGAGGCTCGCATGCTGAACGTGGCGCATCAGTATCAGTTGGCGACGGATTGGCACCAGCGAATGCCGCCTGGCTGTGAGGGGTGAAGCGTGAGGCGTGAGACGAAAAACGACAGTATGACCGCAGTGCGGGGTTACGCCTTACCCCTCACGCCTCACGTCTTACGGGAGGAACGATCATGAAATGGGAAGTCGTCATCGGCCTCGAAACGCACGCCCAGTTGTCCACGGCGTCGAAAATATTTTCGGGCGCGGCCACGGCATTCGGCGCGGCCCCCAACACGCAGGCGTGCGCGGTTGATCTTGCGCTGCCCGGCGTGTTGCCGGTGCTGAATCAGGGCGCGGTCGAGCGCGCGATCCGCTTCGGGCTGGCGGTGGGCGCAAAAATCAATCGCCGCTCGATATTCGCGCGCAAGAATTACTTCTACCCGGATCTGCCGAAAGGCTACCAGATCAGCCAGTATGAATTGCCCATCGTCGAGGGCGGCTCGCTCACCATCCGCGTGGGCGAAGGCGCAAACGCACAAGAAAAAACCGTGCAGTTAACGCGCGCCCACCTCGAAGAAGACGCGGGCAAATCCCTGCACGAAGATTTTCAGGGCGCCACCGGCATCGATCTGAATCGCGCCGGCACGCCGCTGCTCGAAATTGTCACCGAACCCGACATGCGCTCTTCCGCCGAGGCGGTCGCCTACGCCAAGGCGCTGCATGCGCTGGTGCGCTGGATCGATATCTGCGACGGCAATATGCAGGAAGGATCGTTTCGCTGCGATGCCAATGTGTCGGTGCGGCCCATGGGTTCGGACAAACTCGGCACGCGCTGTGAAATCAAGAACCTGAACTCGTTTCGCTTTCTCGAGCGCGCGATTGAATTCGAGGTGCGCCGCCAGATCGAGGTGATCGAAGACGGCGGTCGCATCGTGCAGGAAACGCGGCTCTACGATCCGGACAAAGACGAAACGCGCTCCATGCGGTCCAAGGAAGACGCGCACGATTATCGCTACTTCCCCGATCCCGATTTGTTGCCGCTGGAAGTTTCCGAGCCCTGGCTGGAGGCCGTCAAATCAGCCATGCCCGATCTGCCCGGCGTAAAACGCGCGCGCTACACGCACGAATACGCTTTGTCGGCCTACGATGCCTACGGCCTCACGGCCTCGCGCGAGATGTCCGAATATTTCGATGCATGCGTTGCCGCTGCCGGCAACGATAAGGCCAAACTGTGCGCCAACTGGCTGACCGGCGAGGTCAGCGCGCGGCTAAACGAAGAAGGACGTGACTTCGCCGCCTGCCCGGTTCCGCCGGCAGCGTTGGCGGAGCTGATTGATCTGATAGCGCTCGGCGCCATTACCCATAAAATCGCGAAGGACACGGTGTTCCCGCACTTGTGGACGGTTGTGGCGGGCGCCGCACCCGAAACTCCGCGGATGATCGTCAACCGACTCGGGCTCCAGCAAATTTCCAACAGCCCAGATTGGCGAAGATTCCGGCGCGGGTGATCTGGCCGACCCG
>JANPOH010000033.1:0-8977 GCA_031427895.1 Betaproteobacteria bacterium | reverse complement strand
CAGTCAAATCAGCAGGAACAACCGGCCAATTTAACGGGCATTGCCTTCAATTTGAAACGTAACAACGACAGTCGCCTTTGGGTCGATAGTGTGAATTCGACGGATCGTAGACCTGCCGTTCGACTACCCTGATCATCGTGCGACCGGTGTACGCAGCATTGCCGTCGCTCGCGTGGCGCATGTTGAACGGCTGCTGAGGCCGAATACCGGACGTAGACGGCAGTCGCAGTGAATGTCTCGTCATCGTCGGCCCCACCACCCCGCCTCACTCCAGCCGTATCCCCTGATCCTTAATCAGCTTGTCCCACACCGCGAAGTCTTTTTTGAGAAACGCCGCGAGGCTGTCCGGCGTGCTCACGGGGGCGTCGATGCTGGTGCTGGCGTAACGCTCTTTCACTTCGCGCGACTCCAGCGCTTTGGTGACGTCGCCCGCGAGTCTTTCGATGATCGCGCGCGGCGTGCCGGCGGGCGCGAACAGCGCGACCCATACGTACACGTCAAAGCCGGGATAGCCGGATTCGGCCACGCTCGGCACGTTGGGTAATCCGGGCCAGCGTTTTTCGCTGGTGACGGCGATGGCGCGCAGTTTGCCGGAATCGATGTGCGGCTTGGACACAATGGGCGCGGTGAAGCTCAACATGATGTGGCCGCCGATCTGATCCACCATCAGCGGCCCGGCGCCTTTGTAGGCGACATGCACAATGCTGGAGCCGGTGCGCGATTTGAAGAGTTCACCCGCCAGATGCGAACCGGTGCCGGGGCCGGGCGAGCCGTAGATGAGTTGTCCGGGCTGCGCCTTGGCGAGTGCGACCAGTTCCTTCACGCTGCGCGCGGGCAACTGCGGATGCGACACCACCATATTGGGCGAAGTCGCGGTCATCGAGATGGGAATGAAGTCGCGAAACGGATCGTACGGCAGCTTGCGGTAGAGGCTGGCGTTGACCGTCAGCGAATTGTTGGCCATCAACAGCGTGTAGCCGTCGGGCGGCGCTTTGGAGGCGATCTCCGCGCCGACGTTGCCGCCCGCGCCGGCGCGGTTGTCGATAATGAGGTTTTGTCCGAGCAGCGCGGGCAGACGGATATTCAGCGTGCGCGTGGCGATGTCGTTCGCGCCGCCGGGCGGAAACGGCACGATGATGCGGATGGGTTTGTTGGGGTAGGCCTGCCCTGAGCCTGTCGAAGTGGTTTGCGCGGCGATATGGCCGCAGGCGGCGATCAGGGTGGCTGCAAGTAACGGACTAAGGATGCGCTGGACGGGTTGCATGCGTGTTCCCGGTTGGTAGGGTTTGACCATCAATCTACTCGACCTTCGCGCCCGAAATCGTGATTGCCTTGTGCCATTTCGCGGTTTCGTCCTTCGCGAATTTCACGAATTCCGCCGGTGTTTGCGGCGCTGCGGCGACGCCGTTTTCGACAAAGCGCTGCTGTAAATCAGGGGTGGCGAGGGCTTTCATCATCGCGGCGTGGATCGTGCGCACATGCGCTTGCGACACGCCTTTGGGCACGGCATAACCCTGCCACACGGTGACTTCAAAATCGGGCACGCCGGATTCCATGAGGGTGGGCACGTCGGGCACCTGCGGCGCGCGTTTGGCGGAGGTGACGGCCAGCGCGCGCAGGCGTCCGGCCTTGACGAAAGGCAGCGGCCCCGGCAGGTTAAAGAAAAACGCCTGGACCTGGCCGCTGATGGTATCGGTGTAACCCTGCGCTGCATTTTTGTAAGGCACGTGCACCAGATCAATGCCCACCACCGATTTGAAATACTCCATGGTGAGATGGGGCGATGCGCCTATGCCTGACGACGCGAACTTGAATTTGCCGGCATTGGCCTTGGCGAGTTTGATGAACTCGCTCACGTTGGCGGCGGGCAGCGATGGCGTCACGCACAGGATGTTGGGCATGGTGGCGTACAGCGAAATCAGCGTGAAGTCGGTCAGATGGTTGTAGGGCAGTTTTTTGTACAGGCCCGCGGTGATGGTCTGATTGATGCCGTAAGTGAACATCGTGTAGCCGTCGGTGGCGGCCTTGGCGGCCATTTCAGTGCCGATGATGCCGCCCGCGCCCGGACGGTTATCGATCACCACGGGCTGCCCCCAGATTTCGGCGAAACGTTGCGCGAAAATGCGCCCGATGATGTCGGTGGAGGCGCCCGCGCCGAAGGGCAATATCAGTCGCGCCGGTTTGGCGGGGTAGGGTTCGGCGGCGTGACTTGCGGCACCGCAAAATAACAGCGCCGCAAGGGCAGTGCCGTGGTACAGGGTTCGCTGCTGACGCATAAGTCACCTCTGTAAATAATGTTTAAAAACAAATACTTACATAATTTCCGCCATAACTATCAGCGCTTCACCGCTTTCGGCATTTTTTGTTTTCCCTGCGAACCCTGCACATTTTTCCAGTACGGACGCGCCACGTTGAGCACTTCGCCTAACGTTGCGTAACCGGAGCCGGACAAACGGCACACCGGATCGAGCAGCTTGGGGTCAATGCGTCCGTCTTTCCAAACGGATTTGTTGACATGCACATGCACGATGCGGCCGAGCACGATGTTGGTGTTGTGGTCGGTGATGATTTGTTTGACCTCGCATTCGATGTGCGCGCGCGCCTCCAGCACACGAAACGGTTTGACTTTCGCTGACGGTGCGGCAGTCAGCCCTGCCCAGCCGAATTCGCTTTCGTCACGCGGGAAATCGCCGGCGGTGAAATTCATTTCTTCGATCAGATGCATGGTGACGATGTTGGCCACGAACTGCGGCACCTCGCGCAGATTGGCCAGCGTGTCCTTGATGCCCGTCGAGGCGAACGCGACGTAAGGCGGGTCATTGCCCATCATGTTGAAATACGAATACGGCGCGACATTGCTCACGCCCTTGGCGGAGATGGTTGAAATCCAGCCGATGGGCCGGGGGATGACCATTGCGGTCATCAGGTAATAAAACTCCTGGGCTTGCCAGTCGCCGGGGGCGATTTCGATGTCGCGATCCAGTGTTTGCGGCGAGGCGCTGTGTGAAGCGGTCATTGCGATCCCTTTGTGTGGATGAGAAAAAATAGTAGCACGAACTCATATCGTGAAGCGGCGGCATGAAAGCAGGGTGGGAACGAGCGCCTTGGCACATCATGAGCGCGCTGCCTGGGAGTGGACGTTAAACACCCGCCTTTGCGGCGGATTTTTTTGTAACGGTTCTTGTTAGGGTGAACGCCTTGGCCTGGTATCGATACGTCACGGATGCACAGTCCCCCGAGGGTAAGGCGTTACCTTGCAGTGCCTATTTCCCGGAACCTGAACAGTTACGTTACAACTTAACTTTCATTCGCGCGAACAATTGCGTCCATTTGTCGATGTCACGGTTGAACAATTCGCGCAATTGTTCCGCCGTGCCGGGCGCGGGCTCTGAGCCGTCGCCGGCAAATTTTTCCAGCATCTCGGGCGCGCGCAGGATCTGCTGCACTTCGCGGTTGAGCGCCTGCACGATCGCGGGCGGCGTGCCCGTAGGCGCGAGCCACCCATACCAGCCGTTGAGTTCAAAGCCCGGCAGGCCGGATTCCGCGATGGTGGGTATGTGCGGCAGCAGGCGCGTACGTGCGAGCGCGCTTTGTCCAAGCACGCGCAAGCGGCCGGATTTGATTTGCGGCGTGACGGAGATACCGCCGGCGAACAGCATCTGCACCTGCGCACCGAGCAGATCGGTCAACGCGGGGCCGGTGCCCTTGTAGGGAATGTGCGCGAGGTTCACGTTGGCGAGCGAGTTAAACAGCTCGCCGCCCAGATGCGACATCGAACCGTTGCCCGCCGAGCCGTAATTGAGCGCGCCCGGTTTTGCTTTGGCGAGCGCGACGAATTCGGCGACCGATTGCGCCGGCACCGATGACGGAATCGCCAGCAAATACGGTTGCGTGGTGAGTTGCACAATGGGCACGAAGGCCACGCGCTGATCGACGGCAGTCTTGTTCACCAGCGCCGCGTTGAGCACCGCGCTGGCCGATACCGCCAGCAGCGTGTAGCCGTCGGGCGTGGCCTTGGCCGCGATATCCATGCCGACTACGCCGCCGACGGCGGAGCCGCGATTTTCAATGACCACTGCCGTGCCCCAGCGCTCGGCGAGCCGCTGGCCGACGATGCGCGACACGATATCGGTGCCCCCGCCGGGCGAGGCGGGCACGATCACGCGGATGGGTTTGTTCGGGTAGTTGTTCGGCAGGCCGGCGGGTTTGGTTTGCGCCCACGAAAAAGCGGCTGCCGGTAACAGGGCCGCCGCCAGGAGTCGCGCAAGGAGCGTGACGCGCATCAGTGCATGTAGCTCGGGTCGATCTGCGCCATCCAGCGGCGCACGGCGGCCCACAAAATTGCCGGGCCGTCGGAGGCGTCGATGGTATTTTTTTGCACGATCTGCGTGGTTTGCCGCGTGGTTTTTTTCACCACGTCCATCGGCGGGAAAATCAGTTCCGCGCCGCCGGCTTGCGCCAGCACCTGCGTTTCGCACGACATTTCCAGCCGGCGCATCAGGTGAAAGGCGTGCCCCATGGTTTCGCCGCAGGTCAGCAGGCCATGGTTACGCAGGATCGCGACGTTTTTGTTGCCCAGCGCCTTGGCGATCTGGTCGCTTTCCTCCGCGTCGTTGGTCACGCCCTGCACGTCATAGTAGGCGATCTTGTCATACAGATTCATGGAGCTGAGATTGATCGGCAGCAAGCCTTGTTTTTGACAGGCCACGGCAACACCGGCCTTGGAGTGCGTGTGGATCACGCTGTGCGCGTCTTCGCGCGCCATGTGAATCGAGCGATGCACCACGAAGCCCGCCATCAGCACGGGGTACTCGGAAGGCATCAGCTTGTTGCCGTCGATATCGACTTTCAAAAGATTCGATGCGGTGATTTCGTGATACATCAGGCCGAACGGGTTAAGCAGAAAATGGGATTTCGTGCCGGGCACGCGCGACGAAATGTGGTTGTAAATAATGCTGTGGTGCCAGCCCATCTGCGATACCGCGCGGTAGGCGCAGGCGAGGTCAACACGGGCTTCCCATTCTTCGGGTGAGCATTCGATTTTGGGGGCGGCGGTCATGGGTGCGTTCATGCGGGTCTCCTTGCGGGTGGGTGCGGGACTAAGAACTAAGGATTACGGATTACGGACAGCGGATCGGCGACAGCCCGGGCCGTGGCACTGCGCTGGCAAATCATTCTACAGGGAAGATTTAATTAACGGGGCGCACCAGCCGGGCGGCGAGTCCAGTTTGCGGTATCCGCCGCTTTTTAATACGGCTATTTGGCCATGCCCAACGCCGCCAGACCGGCGCGCATTTCGTCGTGCTGATCGCTGAGGATTTTGCGGCTGGCCTGCGCGCCGGCGAAGTTATCACTCCACTGATTCGTCTCCAGATTGGCCTTCCATTCGGCGGTGGCTGTCATGCGCGCGAGCGCGGCTTCCCAAAAGGCGATCTGGGCCGCGCTCATGGCCTTGGGGCCGATGATGCCGCGCAAATTATCCACTTCCACCGCAACGCCCTGCTCGCGCCAGGTGGGCACGGCCGACAGCGCGCCGGCGTAACGGCGCGGCGCGGTAAGGCCGATGATGCGTATGCGCCCGGCGATGTGATGCGCGGCCAGATTCGACGCCGCCGTGCTGACCACATCGACATGGCCGCCGATCAGCGCCGTCACGCCCTGCGACACCGATTGAAACACCACGGCCTTCAATTTTTTGGCGTCGCCCGCGGCGGCTTGCGTGACCAGCGCCAGCGCAATGTGCCCGGAATTGCCGAGGCTGGTGCCGATGGCCGCACTGACGTTGCCCGCGTCGGCTTTCAGCAGCGCGGCGAGATCACGACCGTTGCGTATCGGTGAATCCGCGCGCACCGCGATGCCCACCGCTTCGCTGAACAACTGCGCCACCGAGGTCACGTCCGCGTAGTGCAGCGTGCTGCGTCCGATGATGTGGTTGGTGATGAGGTTCGCGGTGCTGATCGACAGGTGATGACCGTCCATGGGGTTTTGATTCAGACCCATCCACGCCACCACGCCGCCCGAGGCGGGTTTGTTGATGACGGTCATCGGCACGTCGATGATTTTTTGTTCCTGAAGGATTTTCTGCACCAGCCGCGCGAGGTTGTCCGAGCCGCCGCCCGCAGCCGACGCGGCGACGAGTTCGACGTTGCGGTTGGGCTTCCAGCTTTGCGCCGCGGCACCGTGTGCCATGGCGAGGAGGGAAATCGCAGCGAGAAAACGGATGGCGCGAAGCAGGGGAATATTCAATTAGAAATCCTCATGAGCTAACGTTGCACGAATTGCGGTGGATCAAATGCCGTCACGCGCGGCAATTCACCCTTGAACAATTCCACCTCCACCAGCGCGGTGTGCGCGCTGCATCCTTGCGTGAGTTTCGAGGTGCCTTTGTCGAGGGTGAGCACATTCGGGTTGCCGTGTTTTTCCAGCGAGTCGTTTTGCGTGGGGTCGAGCGGGTCGAGCCACGCGCCGGTGGGCAGCACCGCCACACCGGGCCGCACGCCGTCGTCGATCTTCACGCCCGCCAGACACGCGCCGCGGTCGTTGAACACGCGCACCACGTCGCCCGCCTTGAGGCCGCGCGCGGCGGCGTCTTGCGGGTGCAGCGTCATCGCTTCGCGTCCCTGAATTTTTGCGGCCACGCTGACGCTGCCGTGATCGTACTGGCTGTGCAGGCGCGTGGACGGCTGATGCGATATCAAATGCAGCGGATATTTTTTCGCCAACGCACTGCCCAGCCATTCGGCCGGCGCGAACCACGCCGGGTGGCCGGGGCAATCGTCGTAGTTGAACGACGCGATGGTGGATGAGGTGATTTCGATTTTGCCCGACGGCGTGGGCAGCTTGTGCGCCACCGGGTCTTCGCGGAATTTTTTCATCATCACTGGCGGCTCCAGGGGCGCGGGCACTTCCAGCAAGCCTTCCGACCAGAATGCTTCAAACGACGGCAGCTCGATGTTAAAGAGGCGCGCGCGCACGGCGGAGGCTTCGTAGAGGTGGCGCAGCCATGCGGCTTCGTTGCGGCCTTCGGTGAATGTTTCCTTGACACCGAGGCGCTCGGCTAACCCGCTGAAGATGTCGTAGTCGTTGCGCGATTCCGCCACCGGATCAATCGCGCGCTTCATCGCGATGATAAAACGGTCGCGGCTGGATGAGCCGATGTCGTCGCGTTCAAGCATGGTGGTGGCGGGCAGCACGATGTCGGCGAATTTGGCGTTGGGGTTCCAGTATTGCTCGTTGACGATGATGGTTTCGGGCTTGCTGCGCCACGCGCGCACCAAGCGGTTCAAATCCTGATGGTGATGAAACGGATTGCCACCGGCCCAGTAGATCAAGCGGATGTCGGGATAGGTGCAAACCTTGCCGTCGAAATCATAGGCGCCGCCGGGGTTTTCGAGCATGTCGGTGATACGCGCGACGGGGATCGGCGTTTTCACGCCATTTTGCCCTTGCGGCAATATGGCGCCGGAGAAGGGCCGCGCGTTGGCGCCTTCGATGCCCACAGGGCCGTAGGCGAGCGCAAAGCCGCCGCCCGGCGTGCCGATCTGGCCGAGCAGGCAGGCCAGCGTGATGCCCATCCAGTACGGCTGCTCGCCGTGATCGCCGCGCTGCAATGCCCACGCCACGTTAATCATGGTGCGGCTTTGGGCCATGCGGCGGGCGAGGGTGGTGATAGTGTCGGCGGGCACGTCGCATATCGCGGCGGCCCATGGCGCGGATTTTGCGATGCCGTCGGCTTCGCCCATCACGTACTTTCGGAACGGCTCGAAATCGGTGCAGTAGCGCGCGAGAAACGCCTTGTCGTGTTTGTCGTCGGCAATGATCGTATGCGCCAGGCCGAGCATAAAAGCCGTGTCGGTGTTGGGTCGCACGGGTATCCACTCAGAACCAGATTTACCATCGACCGTACGGTCGAGTGCCGCATCCATGTCCTCGCGCAGCGGCGAGATGTTGACGAATTTCACGCCCGCGGCAGCAAGACGTTTTAACATCGGGCGCACTTCGTGTTGGCTGATGCCGCCCGAATTCACCTGCACGTTTTTCGACGGCACGCCGCCGAACGCCACCAGTAATTCGCAGTGCTGCTCCAGCGACACCCACGCGGTTTGCTGCGAGCGCATCACGTCCATGTCCATGAGGATGCGCGGCAGCAGCGTGCGCGCCGCGCCCAGGCTGTAGGTGCCCAGGTGCGCGACGTAACCGCCGATGCAGTTCATGAAGCGATGCACCTGGCTTTGTGCGTGATGAAAACGCCCCGCGCTCGACCAGCCGTACGAGCCGGCGAAAATCGCGTTGTTGCCGTGCTGCGTGGTGACGCGCTTTAATTCCGCCGCGACAATATCCAGCGCTTCATTCCAACTGACGTTGACGAACGCCTCCGCGCCGCGCCTATGTCGTGACTCGGGCGTCGAGACCGCGCCACCCTCGAGATAACTTTTTCGCACTGCCGGATGGCGCACGCGCAGCGGGCCCTGCACCGCGCCGGGCAGCGCGTTGCCGATGGGCGAGGGATCGGGATCGCGGTCAAAGGGCGCGACACCGGTAATCACGCCGTCTTTAACGGCTACGTCGTAAACGCCCCAGTGAGTTGAGGTCAACATGTCGGCTCGCGATAGTCGGGGAGTAAGGAATGAGTAATAAGTATAACGTCAGCCCGAACGGCGCGGGCGGCGCCGGCAATGCCCGCGTGGCGGACGGGCCGGTTACCGCGGCGTTACCGTGACGCGCACGACTTCATAACCCGCGCCTGCTTCGAGGATGGTTCGTGGCGTAAGGGTGCAGGGTTTTCCGCCGTGGCTGATTTGCAGATTTTGCCCAATGCGCGCGAGGCCGTTTCTCAGCAGCAGCCGCGCTTCCGGCGCGTTTGACAGTTCACGCGGGTCCAGCAGAACGCCGGATTCGCCGACCGGTGCCGCGTTCGCGCCGCGCACGGTGATTGCGGCCATGTCGCGCGCGAGCGTCTGGATGCCGACGCTGCCGC
>JANPOH010000032.1:0-8167 GCA_031427895.1 Betaproteobacteria bacterium | reverse complement strand
CCGCGGCGGCGATGGTTAAACCCGGCGGCCGGCTGGTCTACGCCACGTGCAGCCTGCTGCACGACGAAAACGAAGCCATTATCGATGCCTTCATCGCCGCCGATCCGGCCTTTAGCGTGGTCGATTGCGACAGCGTTCTGGCGCAGCAGCGCATCGAACTGCGTACCGGCAAATACCTGCGCCTCACCCCGCACCAACACGGCACGGATGGTTTTTTTGGCGCGGTGCTGACGCGGGAGGCATGAGCGAGACAATTGCGCCGGCGCCCGGTGAACCCCAACACCGCGCGCCGAGCGGCGGTGACAGCGGCAATGCTATACGACATAACTATTTGTTTATAAACACTTTTTCACAATAAGTCCGCCACGATATTCCCCGACCGCTGCACCACCGCGCGCGACTTCGGCGGCAATATCAGCGTGGTGGAATCTTCTTCGATGATGGCCGGGCCGCGCACGACCGCGCCGATCGCAAGACGATAGCGGTCATACACCGGCAGCGCTTCAAACCTTGCGCGCACGCCCACCCACGCGCGGCGCTTGCCTTTCAGCGCGCGCGCTTGCCCTCGTGCGCCGCGCTTGCCGCTGGCGACTTTTAATTCGCCTTGTGCGACTTGCGCCGACACGGCGACGCGGATGTTGATGATTTCTATTTCGCCCACCGGCGGCACGTGGCCGAAGGTTTTTTCGTAAACCGCGGTGAATGCGTCGCGCAACGCCGCGAACGCGCGCGCGGTATACGGGCCGCGCGGCAGCGCGACCACCAGTTCAAAGCCCTGCCCCGCAAAGCGCATGTCCGCCGAACGTACTACCGTGACTTTGGATTGCTTTGCCGCGGTTTTCGCGATCACCGCGCCGGCTTCGCGTTCGAGTTTCACGTAGGCGGCTTCCAACGCGCGCCAGTTCATGTCACCGAGCCGTCGCGCCACCGTCGCCACGCGGTCGATGCGCGCGGGCGCCATCAGCAACCCCAGCGCGGATGCAACGCCCGCGCTCGGCGGGAAAATCACGCGCCTGATGCCGAGCCGCTTTGCCACCTCGCAGCCATGCAGCGGCCCGCCGCCACCGGTGGCGAGCAATGCAAAATCGCCCGCATGACGCCCGCGCTCGGCCACATGCACGCGCGCCGCGGCGGCCATGTTTTCGTTCACCACCGAGTGTATGCCCCACGCCGCTGCTTCGATGCCGAGTTTTGACTGCGCGGCCAGCGGCGCTATCGCCGCGTGCGCGAGTTTGGCGTCGATGGGCATGGTGCCGCCCGCAAAAGTGGCCGCATCCAGATAACCCAGCACCAGATTCGCATCCGTCACCGTCGGCGCAATACCGCCGCGCCGATAACACGCCGGGCCCGGCGCGGCGCCCGCGCTTTCCGGCCCCACCTTCAGCAAACCCAGCGCGTCAATAGTGGCGATGCTGCCGCCGCCCGCGCCGATTTCGATCAGCTCGATGGTGGAGATGTTGATCGGCAGCCCGCTGCCTGCCATAAAACGCTGCTGGCGGCCTGCCTCGAACTGGTAGGCGATCAGGGGTTTGCCGTCTTCCACCATCGCCAGCTTGGCGGTGGTGCCGCCCATGTCGAAGGCCAGCACATCGCGCGCTTTCGAGCGCAGGCCGAAGGTCGAACCCGCCAGCGCGCCCGCCGCCGGACCGGATTCGAGCAATTGAATCGGCACGCGCTTGGCTTCGTTTATGTGCGTCAAGCCGCCGTTGGAGAGCATCATGAACAGCGGCGCCCGAATGCCGAGGTTCGCTATCTCGCGGCTCATCAAATCCAGATAGCTGTCGGCGAGCGGCTTGATGTAGGCGTTGGCGACGGTAGTCGAAGTGCGCTCGTATTCGCGTATCTGCGGCGCGACTTCGCACGACAGCGACAGATGCAGTTCGGGGTATCGCGCATGGATCGCATTAAACGCCTGAATTTCATGCGCGGGATTGGCGTACGCATGCAAAAACGCGATGGCGATGGATTCGATGCCCGCGGCCCTCAACCTCGCCACCTGCGCGAGCAACGCCACCACGTCGAGCGGCTGTTCAATCGTGCCATCGGGGCCGATGCGTTCCGGCGCTTCCAGCCGCAGACTGCGGCGCACTAGCGGCTGCGGCAATTCCATGAACAGGTTGTAGAGTTCGTACTTGTGTTCGCGGCGCATTTCCAGCGTGTCGCGAAAACCGGCGGTGGTAATCAGCCCGGTGGGCGCGCCCTTGCGCTCGATCAGCGCGTTGGTGAACAGCGTGGTGGCATGGACTACGCGCGATACATCGCGGCAGGCGATGCCTTCAGCGTCAAACAGCCTGCGTATGCCAGTGATAACGCCGCGATGCGGCGCGTCCGGCGTGGTGAGTTCCTTGTGCGCGGCTGACATGCCGCGCACGGGGTCATACACCACGAGGTCGGTGAAGGTGCCGCCGATGTCGATGCCGAGGGCGTAGTTAGCCATGTTCGGGTACGCCCACACTGCCGACGCTGATGAAACGCTTGTGCCGGGAAACTGCTTTTCCCTCACCCCAACCCTCTCCCGGGGGGAGAGGGAGATTTTCACCCTTCTCCCTCCGGGAGAAGGGCTGGGGATGAGGGAGGTTCTTGACCTGACAGCCACTGGCGCTAACCACTAACATAACCATCCTCTCGATCCCTATCTACGAGCGCCACATCACGCAGCGCAACCGCGCCATACCCCCCGCCCCCCGGCGTTTTCAGTTCTATCGTGCCGCCCGGCGCAATCACATGTTGCACCTTGGGATCGGCGCGCATGCCGTTAATCAGCACCTCGCCCGGCGCACCCGCCTCGCCGCCCGCAATGCCCGATGGCGCGGTTTCAGCGCGCGTGCGTTCGGCCAGAAACGCCACCGTGATCGCCGTCTCCGAGCGATTCTCGAACGCGATCTCCTGCCCGGTGCCGCCGCGAAATTGCCCTTGCCCGCCCGTGTCGGTACGCAAACGCCGGTGCTTGACCCGCAGCGGCGACAACTGCTCGATCATCTCCACCGGCGTTGATGAAATATTGCTCGGCCAGCTCAGCACATTCGCGCCGTCGCGGTCATGCGCGGCACCGAAGCCGCCGTTCATGAAAAACAGGTTGGTGAAACTCTTGCTCTGGTTATTCGCGCCGCGCTTCACGCCCGATAGATTGATGCACCACAGCGGCGAGCCGATGGTCGCCACCACTTTTTCAGGCATCGCTTTCGCCAGCGCGGTAATCACCATCATCGGCAGAAAATGCCCCATCAGCGCGCGCGCGCCGCCCGCCGCCCGCGGCGTGGAGTTGAGAATCGAGCCTTCCGGCGCGGTGACGGTGATGGGCCGCAGCACGCCTTCGTTATTCGGGATATTCGGTGACAGCACGGCTTTCACCCCATACGACGTGTACGCATTGGTGTAAGCGAGGCATACGTTGATCGAGCGCGGCACCTGCGCCGCCGAGCCGGCGAAATCTATGGCGATGGTGTCGTCCGCAATCGTCATCGCCATCTTGAGTTCGATGGGCGCCTCGAAGCCGTCGCACACCGCGCTGTGATGGTAGACGCCGTTGGGCGCCAAGCGTATCGCCGCACGCATGGCGGCTTCGGAACGGCGGTGAATTTCATCCGCCAAGGCTTCGAGCGACTGCATTTTTTGTTCGACCAGCACCGCCAGCACGCGGTGTTCGATCAAGTGCAACGCGGTGAATTGCGCCCACAAGTCGCCCATCACCTGATCGGGCACGCGCACGTTTTTGCGCACGAAGCGCTCGAAGGTGGCGTCGATTTTGCCGCGGCGGATCACCTTCATCACCGGAATCTGCAAGCCCTCCTCGAACACTTCACGCGCGTCCGCCGAGCGCATTTTGCCGCCGATGTCCGGCGCGTGCGCTACGCTGCCCGCGAAGCCGACGAGCTTGCGCTTCAGGAAAATCGGCTTGGCACAGGTAATGTCGGGCAGGTGCCCGGTGCCGAGCCAGATGTCGTTGGTAATCAGCACGTCACCCGCCTCCAGCGTCTCAATCGGAAACTCTTTGAGGAAATGGCGAATGGTACGCGGCACCGTGCCGATAAACGACGGAATGCTGTCGGTGGCCTGCGCCAGCGAACGCCCACGCGCGTCGGTCAACACACACGCGAAGTCGTTCGACTCGCGCACGATGGTCGAGAACGAGGTGCGCACCAGCGCGGCGGCGGCCTCATCGACTATCGAGATCAGCCGTGTCCATAACATCTCCAGCGTGACGGCGTTGAATTGGGTTTTCATGGTTGCTCTCACTGCTGTCCGGTCATTTCTCGAATAGATTCAACTGGTTAGCCACTGTGCATTCATCTGTTGCGATAGGCGATTCGGTAAGTAGTTGAATCAATGGCATTTTATCGAATAGAGTCAAACTCAAAATTTGTAGAATTGTGTAGAGCGAAGCTTCGGATTTCAGTCGTTTCTTGACGATGGCGACAAGGACGTAAACGGATATGGCGATCCAGACCTGTGTCTTGACCGCGTTCTCTGATGTTCCGAAAAACGCCTTGATCCGCAGATGCTGTTTGATCCACTTGAAGAACAACTCCACCTGCCAGCGGCGTCGATACAGTTGGGCAATTGCCAGCGCAGGCAACTCGAAATTGTTGGTCAGAAAAACAAGCAGCCTGTCGTGTTCGACATCGTAGAACTTCACGCGCCGCAAATGAATCGGATAGTCCTGCGTGGTCTTTTGACCCGTCAACAGGATCGTCTGATCGCAGCGCAAGCCCGTGCTCTTGTCGATCGGGTTCGAGTAGATGCGCCGGTATTGCAGATTGGATTTGGCGCGGATCACGAAAAAGGCTTGCGCCTGATGCAGCGTGTAGAGCCTGGCGAAATCGACGTAACCCCGATCCATCACATAGAAGCTGCCCGCCTCGAAAGCCATCTGGTCCAGGACATTCACGTCGTGCAGCTTGCCATCCGAGATGTGAATGAACGTCGGGATGTTGCCCCGCAGATCGAGCAAGGTGTGCAGCTTGACCGCCGCCTTCTTCTTGCGAAAACGCGCCCACGGAAACAGTGCGAGACACAGATCGATGGTGGTGGAATCCAGCGCATAGGCGGTGTGCTTCAATTCCACCCCGAACCCGTCCTCGGCATAGAGCTGGCGGGCAAGACGGATGAGCACATGCGCGAAATCCTGATAGATGCGCCAGTCGCGAGTCTCGTTGGCATCGGCCAGGGTGCTGCGGGCAATTCCGCCCCGAATGCCCAGATGGTAGAGCTTGCTCGAATGCGCCCGCAGACAGGTCTCGATGTCGCGCAGACTTTCGCGGTAAGTGAACTGCGCAAATGCCATACACAGATACTGATCGAGGTGCGAAAACGTGAGCGTCGGATAGGCACCTGCGTATTTCACCACGCAGCGCCGGAAGGTGTGCAGCGGCAGATGATCCATCAGTTGCGCGAACACCAGCTTGCCCGTATGCATCGAACCCCCTCCGGAAAAATCCGAAAGTGTCCAACACATTGAAATCGGTGACACGCATGTGTGTTAAATATGTACGCAGAATCAAATGGTTAGATCACTGCCGTGCGAAAATCTCCGGACAGCAGTGGGTTGCTCTACGAAAAAATCAAAAACCTTTTAGCCACAGATTTACACAGAGGAACACAGATTAAAATCCTTTAAAAACATATAGTTATACATGGATCGCACGTTGGGAACTGAAGGTTTTTCGCCGTTAATCTGTGTTCATCTGTGTTCATCTGTGTAAATCTGCGGCTAAGGTTTTGACGTTCTCAATCCGCCCGTATCGCCGCTGCCTTAATTACGCGGTTCCACTTCGCCGTTTCACTGGCAAAAAACTTGGCCGCCACCTCCGGCGCGCCGCCCAGCGGCGTCACACCCATGTCTTTCCATTTGCCCTGCATGTCCGGCGCTTTGATCCACGCATCGATATCGGCGTTGAGCTTGCGCACGATATCCGCCGGCACTTTCGCCGCCGCGCCGATGGTGAACCACGCGGTGGCGTCGTACTCCGGCAAGCCGGTTTCGGCGATGGTCGGCACCTCCGGCATGCTCAGCGAGCGGCTACGGCTGGTCATGCCGATGGCGCGAATTTTTCCGGCGCGCACATGCTGTATGGCCACCGGCAGGTTCTCGAACATCAAATGAATCTGCCCGCCGAGCAAATCCGCCATCGCGGGGGCGCTGCCTTTGTACGGGATGTGCGCGAGATTCACTCCCGCCACCACCTTGAACAACTCGCCGATCATGTGTGTCGACGACCCCGCGCCCGCCGTGCCGAAGTTAAGCTCACCCGGCCGCGCCTTGGCGAGCGCGATGAATTCTTTGGTCGTGCGCACCGGCAGCGACGGATGCACCACCAGTATGTTCGGCATGTCGGCGAGCAGGATGATCGGCTGCAAGTCTTTCGCCGGATCGTACGAGAGCTTGGTGTAGATGCCGTACGCCGCATGAATGCCGATGGTGCCGAACATGATGGTGTAGCCGTCGGGCGTTGCGCGCGCGGCCATCTCCGCGCCGACATGCCCGCCCGAACCGCCGCGATTCTCCACCACCACCTGTTGCCCGTACTGCGCCGACAGACGCTGCGCCGTCATGCGCCCCAGCACGTCCGCCACGCCGCCCGCCGGGAAAGGCACGATCAGGCGCACCACGCGATTCGGATAGTTTTGCTGCGCCGACGCCTGACACGTCAACAGACTCGCGCCCAACGTAACGCCAAGCATGATGCGGCTATTCATATTTTCTCCCGGTGATGGATGAACGCAACGTAACGTGTGTCTTGCCTGGAGTCAATACGCTAGAATCGCCGCATGAGTGCGTTGGAAAAGCCCGCCCCGGTAGACACCGCCCGCCAGCACGACGTGGCCGCGGCGCTGCGCGCGTTTCTCCCCGCATCCGCGGTACTGTTCAACACCGAAGACGTCAAGCCTTACGAATGCGACGGCCTGTCGGCGTTCCGGCAAGTGCCGATGGTGGTGGCGCTGCCCGCCAACGAAGCCGAGGTGCAGCGCGTGCTGCAAATCTGCCACCAAATGAAAGTGCCGGTGGTGCCGCGCGGCGCGGGCACCGGTTTATCAGGCGGCGCGCTGCCGCTAGGCAATGGCGTGTTGCTGTCGCTGGCGAAGCTGATGCGAATTATCGAAATTGACCCGCTGGCGCGCACCGCGCGCGTGCAGCCGGGCGTGCGTAACCTGGCGATTTCCGAGGCCGCCGCCGCGCACGGCCTGTATTACGCGCCCGATCCGTCCAGCCAGATTGCGTGCTCCATCGGCGGCAACGTCGCCGAGAACTCTGGCGGCATGCATTGCCTCAAGTATGGGCTGACGGTGCATAACATCCTGAAGCTGCGTGCCTACACCGTCGAAGGCGAGTTGATTGAAATCGGCGGTGACAGCCTTGATGCCGCCGGTTACGATCTGCTCGCGCTGCTCACCGGCTCGGAGGGGCTGCTTGCGGTGATTACCGAAGTCACCGTCAAGCTGCTGCCCAAACCCGAACGCGCGCAATGCGTGCTGGCGGCGTTCGACGATGTCGTGAAGGCCGGTCAGGCGGTGGCCAACATCATCGCCGCCGGCATCATCCCCGCCGGGCTGGAGATGATGGACAAAATCACCACCGGCGCGGTGGAGCCTTTCGTCAACGCGGGTTACCCGCTGGATGCCGAAGCGATTTTGCTGTGCGAATCCGACGGCGCCGCCGAAGAAGTCGCCGATGAAATCGAACGCATGAAAGCGGTGATGCACGCCAGCGGCGCCACCGAAGTGCGCGTGTCGCAGAGCGAAAATGAGCGGGTCCGATTTTGGGCCGGGCGCAAAGCCGCATTCCCCGCCGCCGGTCGCGTGTCGCCGGATTATTACTGCATGGACGGCACGATACCGAAGCGCGCGCTGCCGCGCATGTTAAAGGCTATTGCCGACCTGTCGCGGGAATACGGCCTGCGCTGCATGAACGTGTTTCACGCCGGCGACGGCAATCTGCATCCGCTGATTTTGTATGACGCCAACCAGCCCGGCGAACTGGCGCGCACCGAGGAATTTGGCGCGAAGATATTGAAGCTGTCGATCGATGTCGGTGGCACGATTACCGGCGTCAGCCAGCGCGCGGTGCAAAACGGCGTGCAGCGCGATCGCGGCAAAGCCGTTCGGCACGGCGGGCGCTGCGGGGGTGGGCGTCGGAGCGGCGCCCTGTTGATCTTGTTCGATCTGGTTT
>JANPOH010000031.1:0-6286 GCA_031427895.1 Betaproteobacteria bacterium | reverse complement strand
CGCGGCGCAAGGCTTTGTAGGCGGCGGTCTGATGCTCCACGAGTATGGTGGTATAGACTTTCAGACCCAGCGCATACGCGCCTTCCTGATAGCGCTCGTACATCGCCGCACGCACCATTTCCGCAACGTACTCCGCGTGCGTCGCGAACTCGTTCAGGGCGTTTTTCACTACCGTCGGCTGTTGGTTGGCCTCGGCCTGTTGCACGGCGGTAATCACCCCCATTTCGCGCATGCGGCGCAGCACATATTGCTGGCGCAGTTTGGCGCGGGCCGGATTGGCCACCGGATTAAACGTCGATGGCGCCTTGGGCAGCCCGGCCAGCATGGCGGTTTCCGCAAGGGTTAACTGGTCCAGCGTTTTGCCATAGTAAATGTACGCGGCGGAGGCAAATCCATAAGCACGCTGACCGAGGTAAATCTGGTTGATATAAAGCTCCAGAATCTGCGCTTTGCCGAGGCTCGATTCGATCTTGAACGCGAGCAGCATTTCGTTAAATTTGCGGGTCAGCGTTTTTTCACGCGACAGGAAAAAATTGCGCGCGACCTGCATGGTGATGGTCGAGGCGCCCTGGCGCGGGCCAGTCAGCGTGAAGTTCGCCAGCGCGGCGCGAGCGAGGCCGATGTAATCCACCCCTTTGTGCTGGTAGTAACGCTCGTCCTCGGCGGCCAGAATGGCATCCACCATCGTTTTCGGCACTTGCTGAATGGATACAACGGCACGCCGTTCCTCGCCGAATTCGCCTATCAATTCCCCGTCGGCGCTGTATACTCTTAATGGCACTTTGGGGCGGTAGTCGGTAAGGACCTCCAATGACGGTAGCGTAGGCCATACCATCACGGCGACGAATGCAAACAACAAGGCTGTTGCAAAAATACCTACAACCACAAGTAATAGGGGATATGTTACCCAGCGAACAGACATTTAGCGGTGGCCTTCCAGACAATATCTTGAGAAAATTCCTGCACTTAGCGGCATTTGTTGATAGTGTACTTGAATGTCTACCAACGGGAAAACTAACACGCTACACTATATCCCAGTATACGGTTTTGAATTACGCAGAAAACAGGCATCAAAACGCAAGTAGTGTTTACAAAATAATGGGTTACGTTTAGTATTTAAAGTAATTTACGGGCGAAAACACTCATATGCCTAATATTAAAGATAAATTTGGCGGGGCGCGGGGCGGGCTGGAACGCTTGTTCCAGGTTAAATCTCCGCCGTTGATTGGCGTCGATATCAGCACCTCCGCAGTAAAAATGGTGGAGCTTACCGACCGCGGCAACAAGATGTACCAAGTCGAACGTTACGCCATAGAGCCGTTGCCGCGCGATTCCGTGGTCGAAGGCAATATCAATAATCTGGATGCCGTAAGCGAAACCCTGAAGCGTTGTCATAGCCGCTTGGGGAGCAGCATCAAGAACGTGGCGATTGCGCTGCCCAACGCAGCGGTCATTACCAAGAAAATAATGGTTCCCGCCGGTTTGACCGACGATGAGGTGGAAGTTCAAGTCGAAACCGAAGCCAATCAATACATTCCGTTTTCCCTGGACGAAGTAAACCTCGACTTCCAGATTATTGGGCCGGCCCCTGGCAGTCCCGATGATGTTGAAGTCCTGATTGCGGCATCGCGCAAAGAGAAAGTCGAGGATCGTGTCGCGGCGGCGGAGGTGGCGGGCCTTAAAGCGACCGTGGTTGATATTGATTTGTTCGCCGCGCAATCCGCATTTGAGTTGATCGAATCGCAATTCCCGGAGAAAGGCAAAGACCAGAACATCGCCATAGTGGACGTCGGCGCCAGCTTCACCAATGTCAACGTGCTGCGTAACGGCCAGTCAATTTACCTGCGCGAGCAGCCGTTCGGCGGCGCGCAGTTGACGCAGGAAATCCAGGACAAATTCGGATTGTCGCGCGAGGAAGCCGAGGTGGCTAAACGTGCCGGCGGCCTTCCCGATAACTACGAAACCGACGTGTTGAATCCGTTTCTGGAAAGCCTTGGACTTGAAGTCGCCCGCTCATTGCAGTTCTTTTTCACTTCGACGCAGCACAATCAGGTGAACCACATTGTCTTGGCGGGCGGGTGCGCGGCACTGCCAGGCGCGGATGCCGCCGTGGCAAAACGCACGCAGGTTAATACGGTTATCGCCAATCCGTTCGCCAATATGGCGCTATCTTCCAAGGTGCGGCCAAAGAGCCTTGCTCAGGACGCATCATCGCTGATGGTGGCTTGCGGGTTGGCCTTACGGAGGTTTGACTCATGATGCGCATTAACTTACTGCCGCATCGCCAGATCCGGCGCAAGCAGCAACAACAACTGTTTCTTGCCTCGCTCGGCGTGGTGGCCGTCGGCGGCGCGCTGATTGCGGGTGGCGTGTACTATGTGCTGGAAGAAGAGCACGTCAATCAGGTCAGTCGCAACAAGTACCTCACCGAGCAGATCGCCATAGTCGATAAGGAAATCGAGGAAATCAAGCGGCTCAAGGAAGAAACCGAGTCGCTATTGGCGCGCAAGCGCGTGGTGGAAACGCTGCAGGGCAATCGCGCGGAAACCGTGCATTTGCTGGATCAGTTGGTGCGGCAATTGCCCGACGGCATGTATTTGCGCTCTATCAAGCAACAGGGCAACAGAGTCACCATCAATGGCGTTACGCAGTCTCAGGCGCGCGTATCCACCTTATTGCGTAATCTGGAGTCTTCGCAGAAGCTGGGGGGGGCTGGACTGATTGAGATCCGCGCGATTGCACAGGGCGCGGCGCGCGCGAACGAGTTTACGATGAACTTCACCATCGTTCGGGGAAAACCCGCGGAAGCGCCCCGTACCACGCCGCCCCAAAAAGGATAAGCCGCCATGACACTTGATGAACTACGACGGTTAGACCCCAAGAAGATCGGTTCGTGGCCGGTTCTGCCGAAACTGTTCGTGCTTCTGGTGGTGCTGTTGCTCATAGTCGGCGCGGCCTACTGGTTTATCTGGCAAGATCAACTGGCGAAAAACGAAGCCGAGCGTGCCAAGACCGAGCAACTGAAAACCACTTTTATCGAAAAGAAAAAGGTTGCCGTTAATCTGCCCGCCTATCGAAAACAGTTGGACGATATTGGCAAGCAATTCGGCGCGCTGCTGAAGCAACTCCCCGGCAAATCGGAAATGGACGCATTGCTCACCGACATTAACCAGGCGGGCTTGGGGCGCGGGCTCCAGTTTGAATTGTTCAAACCCGCGGCCAGCGAAACCGTCAAGGAATTTTATGCGGAGTTGCCCATCACCATCCGCATATCAGGTAATTATCACGACCTTGGCGCGTTCGCCAGCGACATCGGAAAACTCTCGCGCATCGTGACACTTAATGACATCGCGATCAGCGGGCAGAATGTACTTGCGATGGATGCCACGGCGATGACCTATCGCTATCTGGACCCGGAAGAGGTGGCGGTTAAAAGGAGAGCGGAGGCAGCCAAAGACAAAAAAGGCGCTGCACCCAAAAAATGATGCGTAAATACCTTAAATACCTTATCCCCGTGATGGCCTGTGCGCTGCTTGCCGCATGCGGCAGTGAAAAGCATTCCGACCTGGTCCAGTTCGTAAAGAACGCCGACAGCCTGCCGCACAGTCGAATTCCGCCGCTGCCGGAGGTCGCGCCATACGTTCCGGTCGAATATTCCGCTTTCGATCTTACTGATCCGTTCAAACCGCGAAAAATCGAGCCGCCTAAGGGTGCCGTGGCCGGCGGCGTACAGCCGGATCCGAATCGCCGCCGCGAACCGCTGGAAGCCTACCCGCTGGAAGCCTTGAAAATGGTGGGGGTGATTAAGCAGAAGGGGTATTTTGCGCTGGTGAAAACACCCGATAACAATTTGTTCCAGGTGAAGTCCGGAAATTTTCTGGGTCAAAATTTCGGTCGCATCGTTGAAATATCGGACACCTCCATAAAACTCAGAGAAATCGTACAAGACAGCAACGGCAATTGGGAAGAGAAAGATCAAACGCTGTTGTTGCAGGAATGACCAGGAGAATAATATGAATATTAAAAACTCGTTGCTCTCGTTATTGCCCTCGCGCCCATCGCATCTATCGCGGCAGTCTTGGCTATGGCACGCGCGAACCATTTTGCTCGCGGGCTTGTTAGGCTTGGGCGCACAGGCGGCCAGCGCGCAAAACAGCATCGAAAGCGTGAGTGTATCCCCGCAAAGCGGCGGCAAGGTGGTCGTGCGCGTCGGCCTCAAAGAGGCGCTGGCGACCGCGCCGGCCGGGTTCACGGTCAATAATCCCCCGCGCATCGCGTTCGACTTCGCCAATACCGGGAACGCGCTTGGCCGCAACGTCCAGGAAATCGCCGACGGCGATGTCCGCCGCATCAATATCGTGCAGGCGGGAAATCGCACACGCATGGTTCTCGAATTGTCCCGTGTGCTTAATTACGAAACACAGATTGATGGCAAAACCATCCTGATTACCCTGCACGGAGCAACATCGGCCGCGACCAGCGCCACTGCCCAGCGCTTTGCGGATGCCAGTCCGGCCGACCAAAAGCATAGCCTGCGCAACGTCGATTTCCGTCGCGGGACGGCCGGCGAAGGGCGCGTCGTCATAGATTTATCGGATAGCCAGGTGGGCATCGATTTGCGTAAACAAGGCCGTTCCATCATTGTCGATTTCCTGAATTCCGACTTGCCGGCCAATCTGGCCAAGCGTTATGACGTTGCCGATTTCGGTACGCCCGTGCAATTGATCGAGGCTTCCAAACAGGGGGGCAACGCCCGTGTCACTATCACGCCGAGCGGGAACTGGGAGCATTCGGCCTACCAGGCGGACAATCGGTTTATTATTGAAGTAAAACGGGTGGTCGAAGACCCTAATCGCCTGGTCCGTCCGGGCTTCGCGGGAGAAAAACTCTCCCTCAATTTCCAGAATGTAGAGGTTCGCTCGGTACTGCAGGTGTTGGCGGATTTCACCGGGCTGAACATTATTACCAGCGATTCCGTTACCGGCAATCTCACCTTGCGCCTCAAGGATGTGCCTTGGGATCAGGCATTGGATATCATTCTGCGCAGCAAGGGCCTGGACATGCGCAAGGATGGCAACGTGGTGTGGATTGCTCCCCGTGACGAGTTGTCCACGCGCGAAAAGCTGGCGCTGGAATCGCGTTCGCAAATTTCCGATCTGGAGCCCACGCAGACGGAGCGCTTTCAGCTCAATTATTCAAAGGTCGCCGATGTACTGTCGCTACTGATAAACGCACAGCAACGCATACTGTCAAAGCGCGGCAGTGCGGCCGTCGATGCGCGCACCAACCAGATATTTGTCCAAGACACGCCTACCCGTCTCGAAGACGTGCGGCGTTTGATTCGTGATATAGATATTCCCGTCCGTCAGGTAATGATTGAGGCGCGTATCGTGGAGGCGTCTGATACGTTCAGCCGCAACCTTGGCGCCCGCCTCTCTTACCGGGATACCACGGCGAATCAAATCGGCCTGCCGATTAATGGCTCGAATCCCCTCCGGCTTGGCATTGGCGGCAACAGCACCGCGCCGGTCGGTGCCATAGGCACATTTTCTACCGTGTTGTTCAACAATAGCCAAACGCGCTTTCTGAATCTTGAGCTGACCGCGCTGCAAGCAGACGGCAAGGGCAAGATCATCTCCAGTCCTCGTGTCATCACGTCCAATCAAAACGAGGCCACGATCGAAGACGGCACGGAGATTCCTTATGCACAAGCGTCTTCCAGTGGCGCAACCACTGTCGCGTTCAAGAAGGCCACGCTATCACTCAAGGTTAAGCCACAGATAACGCCCGACGATCACGTGATCATGACCCTGAAGGTCAACAAGGATTCTCGTGGCCAGGCCACGCTGGATGGGGTGCCGGCCATCGACACCAAGAATGTGTCCACCGAGGTATTGGTGGAAAACGGCGGCACCGTGGTTCTTGGCGGCATTTACACATCCAGTGAAAGAAACGACACCTCGAAGGTGCCGGTTCTGGGCGACCTCCCTTACATCGGCTTCCTGTTCAAAAATAATTCCAAAATTGATGACCGGCGCGAGTTGCTGGTGTTTGTCACGCCAAAAATTCTCAAGGACAATCTGAGCGTGCGGTGAAGCTGCAACGCTCCACTTTTTGCTAAAAAAGCGGCGTCTTCGGACGCCGCTTTTTTTACCGGTGCCGCCACCCGATTCGGCTAGAATCCGTTTATGAACGATGTAGAAAAGTCCTCCCAGCCGGCGGTATTCGAGGGAAACATTATCCTGGTCGGCCTGATGGGCGCCGGAAAAACCTCCGTGGGCAAGGC
>JANPOH010000030.1:0-4920 GCA_031427895.1 Betaproteobacteria bacterium | reverse complement strand
ACGCGCTGCCGCGCGTGGTGGCGAGCTTCCGCAGGAAATTTCCAAAGGTCAAACTCGCCTTCCATCAAGCCGAACCGCAGCGCATCGTCGATGCCGTACGCAGCGGCGAGGCCGACATCGGCATCGCCACCGAATCGCTGGCGCGCGCCACCGATCTGCTGAGTTTTCCGTGCTACACGTGGAGCCACGTCATCGTCGTGCCGCTGGGCCATCCGCTCGCCCGCGTCGCGCGCCCGACGCTGGCGGACGTGGCGGCCTATCCCATCGTGACCTACGAAGTGATCTTCACCGGCCGTCCGCACATCGACGACGCCTTCGCGCGCGCGGGCGTGCGCCCCGACATCGTGCTCACCGCGCTCGATTCCGACGTAATCAAAACCTATGTGCGCGAAGGGCTGGGCATCGGCATCATCGCCGCGATGGCCTTTGACGCAAGAACCGACACCGACCTGCACGTCATCGATGCCGCGCACCTGTTCGCCAGCAACGTCACGCGCCTGGCGATCCGGCGCGGCGTCGAACTGCGCTCGTATTGTTACGACTTCATCGAGCTGTTCGCGCCGACGCTTACGCGCGCGACCATCGCACAAGCGCTGCGCGCGCATGAATCCGCGCATGCGCCCGATGCGGCGCGGGGATACAGTATTTGATAGCGTCGGCTCCGGCAAATAATATGCAACTCGACCTGTTCACCCACAGTCGCGACATCATGCTGCAAAACGACGGGATCGCCGCGTTGCGTAAACGCGATGCGCTGGCGGCACGGCAGGCGCTGGCGGCGTTCGCGGCGGAGTACCCGCGGCATGAAATGCTGCCTCCGCTGACGACCCTGCTGCACACGCTGACCACGCCGGTCGCGCCCACGGAACGGTTTGCCGATCAACCATGCGCGGCGGCGGCGGTTCAAACCATGGCTGCTGTCGTTGCGCCCGCGGCGCACCGGGTATTCGGTGACAAAGCAGCCGCCGCATGGCTCGCGCCCCTGTGGCTATCGCTGGTGGATGCAGCAGCCGCATTGCCGTGGAATGCCGCCAGCCCCGAAACGCACACGGGGTATCTGCGATTACAAGGTGGCGACTGGGCGGGCGCCGAAGCCGCCGTTACCGGCATCGCCTCCTGGCGGCGCATGGCGGCGCCGCTTGGCTGGATGGCGGAGGCGCGTTTTTGTCAGGGCGGGCTGGAAGCGGCATGGCGCCTGCTGGCGGAACTGGCGTGGCTCGATGCGGGCGCGTTCGACGCATTGGCGCGGCGCCTGGATGCGCCGTCCCTGCAAAGACTGCTCCATCAATTTGATACCCGCTTCGACGACGACACTACCGCGGGCCGCGCGTGGTTCCCCGCCTGGCTGCTGATCGCGCAACCGGCGATGGCAGCGATACTGCGCGAAACACAGCCCGGTCGCCGCCAACCGCCGGAACAAACCGCGCGCCTCATCATGGAAATACTCACGCTCGAAAAACAGGGCCGTCACGCGGAACTCGTGGCGCACAGAAAACGCCTGCGCGACGCGCACGCGGGCTTGTACGCCTTTTACCTGTCGTCGCGATGAGCGCCTGTCAGTTCATCACCGCCGCCTGTTCCCGCGGTGCATTCCGTGTCATCTTCTGCGTTCATCCGACGCCCGGTAAAATGGCCGTTCACAATGCATAAGCGCCGAGACATGATCGCCCGATTAACCGCCTTGCTGCTGGCGCTGTCGTTTCACTGCTGCGCGCCCTTCGCGCACGCCGAGGACGCCGCCGCCCTCGCGCGCGAACTGGTCACCCTTAAAGGCGGCTACGCCGACAAGAAAAAACACTTCGACGAGTTACGCATCCGCGCTTACATCCCGATTCTGCTCAAGGCGACAGGCAAAGGCCCGGCGTGGAAACCGGGGCATGCCAATTGGCACGACACCGAGCAGCGCATCGCCGGGGATTGGCGCAAGCATTACCTTGATTATCTGGCGCGCTTGGGGCGCGACACGAATTACCTGTGGATGGACGATGCGCTGACGCGCGAATACGCGCGCCAGTTCACCACGGAAGAACTCGGCGCCTTGCTTGCTTTTTATCGCTCGGCGCCCGGCGGCACGCTGCTGGCGCTGGAAAAAGAATTCCTCGGTTTTTACCCCGATGCGCTCGTGCGTTCGCTGGCGCGCGTGATGTTCGGCAACGAAACCCTGTCCGCGCAGGAGCAGGAATGGTTGCGGGCGCCGCAGAGCCGCGAGCGGCGCGCGTTTGTGGCGCTGTTTGAAATGGAGGCCGTTTTGATTGATGAATGCGCGCGCATCGGCGACCAGTACGTCGAAGGCAGCTTCCCCGCCGTGCCGCAGGGCGTGCTGGCCACCGCCGCCGGCCCCATCGACACGCTGCGGCGCAAACTCGATGCGGGCGCGCTGGCGGCGCTGCATGCGTTTTTGCAATCCGCCATCGGGCGCAAGGAGCGCGCGTTTATCGGCGCCGCGTTGCCCGCCGTCACCCCGACGGAAGAAGACCCGGCGCGCGCGAAGGAAGAGGAAGCCGCGTTCTACAAAGGGCTGCGGCAGTTGTCCGCGCAATGGCGTGAGCTGGCGGCAAGCACCGCGGCGAAGTGATCGCCACTGACCATCGCGGATTCATCCGCCGCCACTACGGACACAACACCGCGTAGTAACGCTTGTCGGCCTCGACATCGGAAACGAATGGCTCCAACTGGACGAAGCAACTACCGCCACGCGCCACGGGCTTTTTTCCAGCGCGCGCGCCACCGCCGCGCCCACGTCAAAGCAGCGCCACGGCTGCGGCGCGGGCGGATCGAGTTCGTCGAGTTCGCCTAAGTCGCCAGCCGAGGTCGGCGACATCGGCACGCCGCTGGAGGCGACCAGCCAGCGCCCGTAGGCGTTGACCGCGAACGGCACCACCGGATAGTCAAAACCCTTGCGGTCGTAATCGAGGTAGAGCACGGAGTTCGAGAACGCATGCCCCAGCGTGTGCTGCAGCGGCTTGTAGGCATAGGCCACGTCGATGCCTTCGGTGAGCAACGCGCGTAACCCGCAATCCGTAGGGGCGTCAATAAGCGAAGCGCATTGCGCCGCATGTATTTGTTGCCAGTGCCAATGCGGTGGCAAATTGAAACTCGTCGCCGTGATCGAAGAACCGGCGGTGATCGGAAAGATACTCGCGCACATCGGGCTGGATCCGCGGCCGCCGCCGATCGCACCGGCACGGCGGCGGGTGGATTTGCTGGAGTGGGCTTGAGGTAGCGGCTGGTTTTATGCGGGTCGAGGCGGCGGCTCGGCTGCTACTCGCGGATCGGGAGAAAAAAGCGTGTCTGGCGGGGTGTGCGACGTGGGGTTTGCGGGGAAACGGCGGGGCTGCGTGCAAATCACGCGTGGTTGACCGCTTGGCCGGCGCGGGGATACATTGCGATTTATGCGAAAAGTGTGTTTAAAAACCCTATCCCCAGTGGAGGCCGTGGGCGATATGCCGAATCAATTGCTGGCGCGCGTCAAGGCGGACATGGTGCGCATGAAGAAAGTCATCGATACGGCGGGGATCAGTGCGAAGTGATATTGCCGGTGGAGATGGTCAAGTGACCGTTCTAACTGCATATTTTATTTGAATGGAGAGCGCAAATGTACGTTAAGCACCTGACTTGCGAACAATACGGCCCGATCAAACAGCTTGCGCTAAATTTCCCCTTTGATGAGCAAGGCTCCCCCAAGGTCGTCAATCTAGTTGGACAAAACGGAGCCGGAAAATCAATTGTTCTCTCTGCGCTTCTCGATGCGTTCGTCGAAGTTAAGCGGATAGCATATGCAAAAGTGCCTGAAGTACCAGAGGGCCAAATGCTTAGATTCCTGAAGAAGGACTATATACATAGGGAAGAAAGCTACAGTTACATTTGTGTAGAAATTACACATGATGCGCACACGGCAAAAGCAACGGAAGTTTGTACGCGTATCCCTTATACGGAATTCCAGGAAAAATATCCGGCAGACAAGTACCCGCACCTAAATATTCAAGAGGAAAATTTTAAGAAAAATGGGTTTTTCAAAAGATGTGCAGCCCCTGCAGAACTTGCTGAGGCAGCGTAAGCGGTCAACCAGCGGCGTGATTGCGTCCGCGGTTGAGATCGTATAGGTCGGAACGAAGCGGATTGCCAGCGAACAGTTCCTTCCAGCGCCGTGGCGTCAACTGCTCGACTTTCGAAGCCGGATGCTGGTCCACCCGCTGCAGCACATCGACGAAGTAGTCGTAGGGGTCGATATCGTGCAGCCGGCAGGTCACCAAGAGACTTTGCACGATCCCGACGTGCATCGCGCCCAGCTCGGTCCAGGAGAAAAGCCAGTTCTTTCTGCCCATCGGAATCGCCCGTAGCGCCCGTTCGAGATGGTTGGTGTCGATCTGCACATCCGCATCGCCCAAATACACTTCCAGAGCTTCACGTCGTTCCCGTGCATACGCCAGAGCTGTGGTCAACGGGCTGCTCGGCAGAAACCCTTGGTCCTCGAACAGTTTGTTGACCCAGGCGAAGAAGCGATCGACGACCGGCTTGGCCTCGGTCAAGCGCATTGTCCGCTTCGCCTCGCCCGCCAGCCCCTGATCGCGGATCTGTGCCTCGATCACGTACAGCGCACCGATCATGTCGAGCGCTTCGGCGACCCGCGCCGGCTCAACATCGCGCGCCTGGTCAAACTTCCGTCTCGTGTGGGTCCAGCATTGCGCGTGGGTCAATCCGACCTTCTTCGCATACTGCTTGTACGCACCATAGCCGTCGGTGAGCAGCACCGCACCCTCCGCCGGTTGCAGGCCGAGTGCATCCTGCACATGTACGCCCGCACGGCTGGGGTAGTACAGGAAACTGATTTCATCCTGTTCCCCATAGACCGGCCAGAAATACGCCGCCTTCATCTTGCCCGTCCCGGTAGGGCCAGCCTTGATCGGGGTCTGGTCCATC
>JANPOH010000029.1:0-4171 GCA_031427895.1 Betaproteobacteria bacterium | reverse complement strand
CATTCTTGAGGCGCTGCCGCTCACGCAGCGGCTGGTGGTGTGGGATCTGGTCAAGGCTGACCGCGACGGCGAAATCCTGCTCGAAGTCTCGGATGCGGTGCGCGAGACGCTGATCGAGCACATGGATGACCACGAGCTGGTCGCCGCCACCGGGCAACTCGATACCGATGAAATTGCTGACCTTGCGCCCGATCTGCCGAGCGAGGTTATCGAAAACGTGTTCCGGCTATTGCCGCCGGAAGAGCGCGAGCAGTTGCGCGAGGCGATGTCGTACCCGGAAGGCACGGTCGGATCGCTGATGGATTTTGACATGGTGCAGATTCGCGAGGATGTGACGCTCGAAGTGGTGCTGCGCTATTTGCGCCGCCTGGATGAGTTGCCGGATCACACGGATCAGTTGTTCGTGGTGGATCGCGCCGGGAAGCTGCAAGGGCTGGTGCCGATAAACCGCTTGCTGGTGACGAACCCCGATGTGGTGGTGGGTGCGGTGATGACCCGCGACTATAGTCAATTCAATGCCGACGACGATGCCGCGGACGCGGCGGCGGCGTTTGAGCGTTACGATTTGGTGTCCGCGCCAGTGGTGGACGAGGCTGGCGTGCTGGTGGGGCGCATGACGGTGAATGCCGTGGTTGATTACATGCGGCAAACGGCCGACAGCGAAATTCTCAGCGCAGGCGGTCTGCGCGAGGATGAGGATATCTTCGCGTCGGTGTGGAAGAGCGTGCAAAACCGCTGGGCGTGGTTGGCGATCAATCTGATTACCGCGTTCGTGGCGTCGCGGGTGATCGGTCTGTTCGAAGGCTCGATTGCCAAACTGGTGGCGCTGGCGGCGCTGATGCCGATCATCGCGGGCATCGGCGGCAATTCCGGCAATCAGACCATCACCATGATCGTGCGCGCGCTGGCGCTGGGCCAGATCACCCGTGAAAACGCGCGCAAACTGTTTGCCAAAGAGCTGGGCGTCAGTGCGCTCAACGGTTTGATCTGGGGCAGCGTGGTGGGTATTTTTGCCTTCCTGATTTATCACAACTGGCAACTCGGGCTGGTGATGATGCTGGCGATGGTGTTGAACCTGCTGCTGGCGGCCTTCATGGGCGTGTTGATTCCGATGGCGATGGACAAGCTGGGGCGCGACCCTGCCGTGGGGGCCAGCGTGATGATTACCGCCATCACCGACAGCGGCGGGTTCTTCATATTTTTAGGATTGGCGACGCTGTTTCTGGTGTGAGCCGGGTGGCCGACGGTCGATGGCGGAAGAATTCCGGGCTGATGCAGATTGCTGTACTGCACAATAAATAAGTGCCGCACCCAGACTGCGGTGTAGCTGCGTCTGCGGGGAGCATCGACGTAAAATATATAAGTATTTGATTTTAAACGATAATTTATATCGTTTGCGTTTGTTCTCCAGCATGCCGGTACGAACGCAGGAGCAAACAAAAAATGCTCAACCACGACCAGGCAAAAACGGGGAGGCTGGAAAAACGCGGAGGCGAGGAGGTGGGCTGCTGAAAATTCGAACGCAAAATTCGAACGCAAAATCAGAACGCAAAATCAGAACCCCCAAAAAACAACGGGGACTGTTTCCAGTCCCCGTTGCAAAAACTACTTCTTCTTTGCTGCTTTTTTGGGTGCTGCTTTTTTCTTCGCTGCTTTTTTCTTCGCTGCCATGTGAGTCTCCTTTAGGTTAACTTTGGCATCGTTTGCTACGGATGTCTCTCCGTAACCCCATCCATAATTCGTAGAACGTTGCGCAACTTGCCGCATCATCCCGCCAGTACACCAGGTGCGCCAGCGAATCCATGCATGGTGCGCCAATTCTATTCCACAGCATAAAAAAAAGGCAACAACTTTCTTGACTTTTTTTTTGGATGCTGTTGCGAGTTGTGGCGTTCGTACAACACTAAAACCGAAATGAATATCGCGTACGGCACTGCACAACACCCACGCAGGCAACGCGCTTGATCACTGCATCACGGAAGCAGCGTCTCGTTCGCGAATAGTTCGGCGATCGTTTCGCGTTTGCGAATCACGTGCATGGCCGCGCCATCCACCATGATTTCGGCGGCGCGCGGGCGCGTGTTGTAGTTCGAGCTCATGCTCATACCGTATGCGCCTGCCGAACGTATCGCGAGCAAATCCCCCTCGTGAAGCGCTAATCGGCGTTGGCGACCCAGAAAATCACCGCTCTCGCACACCGGGCCGACGATTTCCCAGGTCTCGGATGGGTTTGCCGATTGCGTCACCGGCAATATGTCGTGCCACGCATCGTACAGCGCGGGCCGCATCAGATCATTCATCGCGCCGTCCACTACCGCGAAATGGCGCTCGTCGCCGCGCTTTAAGTACTCGACGCGGGTTAACAGCATGCCGGCATTGCCGGTGAGATAGCGTCCCGGCTCGAGCAAAAGTTTTTCCGTGCGGCCCGCAATGCCCTTGAGGATGGCTGCGGCATAGGCGCGGGTCGATGGCGGGCTATCTTCCGCCTGATACTGAATGCCCAGCCCTCCGCCGAGGTCGATGTGCGAGAGTGCAATGCCCTCGGCTTGCAGGCCGCGTACCAGCGCGATCACCCGTTCAGCGGCGGCGGTAAACGGCGCAACGTCGGTGAGCTGCGATCCGATATGGCAGTCGATGCCTTCGATTTTCACGTGCTTGAGTTCGCGCGCGCGCCGGTACAGCGCCGGCGCGTCGTCGTAGGCGACGCCGAATTTATTTTCTTTAAGGCCGGTGGCGATGTACGGATGCGTCTTCGCATCAACATCCGGGTTTACCCGCAGACTGATCGGCGCGATTTTCTTTAATTCACCGGCGATCTGATTGATGCGTTCGAGTTCAGACGCGGATTCCACGTTAAAACATAGAATTTCGGCATTTAATGCATCACGAATCTCGGTGGCTGACTTGCCCACGCCGGAAAAAACCACCTTGCGCGCGTCGCCGCCCGCCGCCAGCACGCGCGCGAGTTCGCCGCCGGACACAATGTCAAAGCCGCTGCCGAGCCGCGCGAACAGATTCAGTATCGCCAGATTGGCGTTGGCTTTCACCGCATAACAAATCAGGTGCGCGTGTCCAGCGAAGGCGGCATCGAATTCGTGGTAAGCGTGAGTCAGTGCCGCGCGTGAGTACACATAACACGGCGTACCGTGTTGCGCGGCGATTGCGTGCAGCGGGACGTCTTCGGCGTGCAGCACGCCGTTGCGATAGGCGAACGCGCTCACTTCGCTTCAGGCTTGATGGCGTCCGGTGCGGGCGCGGCGCTATTCGGCTTGGGCAGGGTCAAAGCCGTTTTGTAGCCGCACGCGGTGAGCGTCAAGGCAACGGCAAGTGCGAGTGTGAGCGAGAGCGTGCGCATGGGGGGCATCAACAAAAGAAAGTCGGGCCGCAAAGTTTAGCATGCGCTGCGTGGCAGGCGCGGCACGCATCAATCCACGATGTAACGATGGGCGTCACGGCGAATTTCCCGGCGTCGCGCCGCGTGATCCGGGATTTCTTTGGCCACCACCGCCCAGAAGCGCGGCGAGTGATTCATCTCGCGCAGGTGGGCAAGCTCATGCACCACCACGTAGTCGATCAGCCGCGCCGGCATTTGAATCAGCCGCCAGTTCAACAGGATGCGCCCGCTGGCATGGCAACTGCCCCAGCGCGTGCGTGCGTTTGACAGGCGGATATCCACCGGTGCGGCGCTCATCGCCTCGCGATAGCGCTCCACGCGGCCGGCGAAATCCGACAACGCTTGGGCACGCAACCATTCGCGGGCCAGTGCGGCGACGGTTTCCGGTTGCGGGCGCTGGGTTGATATGCGCAATGCGCTTTCTTGGTGCGCCACGGCTTCGGCGCCGGTAACAATCTCTAGCCGCAACGGCTGGCCCAGGAACATCAGCGTTTCGCCGCTTTGCCAGCGGCGGCCCGGTGCGCGCTTTTCGCCCCACTCGTTGAGTTTGCGTACCACCCAGCGCGCGTGATCGCGCAGCACCGTTTCGATCTCGCGCATCGACGCACGCAGCGGTGCGCCGATACGCAAGCCCCGCTCGTCCACCGACAGGCTGATGCGCCGCCGCCCGTGGCTGCGGTGCAGCACATAACTTACGGCCTGCCCATCCAGCACCGCGGAGCACGCCACCACCGGACGCGGCGCCGGCAGCGCGAAGGGCAATTCAAGTTGCGCGCG
>JANPOH010000028.1:0-3639 GCA_031427895.1 Betaproteobacteria bacterium | reverse complement strand
CACGGCGAGGATACGCAGGCGCTCATTGTTGACGTAGGGCAAGGCCAGCGGCAGCGCGGCAAACATCACCGACGTCTGCCCCGTTGCCAGACCATTAAGTGCGGCCAAACCGCCATTGTGCGGCACATGCACCATGTCCAGCCCTACTGCACGCTTGAGTAACTCACCGGCCAGATGCCCAGTGCTGCCCTCGCCCGACGATCCGTAGTTCACTTCGCCGGGCCGCATTTTGATATGCGAAATCAAGCGCTCAATCGACTTGAACGGCAGGCCGTTACTCATCATCAACGCAAACGGCATGTTGACCAGCGGCGCCGCCAACTCAAAATCGCGCGCCGGATCGTAGCTCACCCGCGGGGCGTAATGCGGCGTCAGGATCATGGTTTCGTTGCTCGCCAGCAGCAGCGTGTGACCGTCCGCCGCCGAGCGCGCCACGTGGTGCGCGCCGCGGGTGGTGGCGCCGCCCGGATGGCGTTCCAGCAGCACCGGAAACTTCGATTCGTACGCTATCGCCTGTTGCACGATGCGGCTTAACGTATCTGAGATCGCGGGCGGCGCGTTCGCCGCCATCAGCTTATAGGTCTTGGTCATGCGCGACGCGCCGCGTATATCCGTGGGGCCGCTGATCGGGTACGGCACTACCAGCGTCACCGCGCGTGACGGGTAGTCCCGCGCGGCCGCAGTCAGCGCAGGCACGCATAGCAGACTCAGTAACAGCAGGCGCAGCATCGTCGATATACCCTTCGCAGGTTGCGGCAGTCACAGCCCAGTCTGTCGCCGTAGCGCGCTAAATCTTACAGTAAGCCGGCCGGACAGCCGGGCGTGAAATGCTAAAATCGCCCTTTCTCGACTTCACGGCAGCATCATGACTCTTAATCCGCGCACCGCCACGCTCCTTCGTCTGGCTGAATCCGTGGGACCGCAAGGCATTTTCACCGCGCCCGCCGACCTCGAACCGTATGTCCACGATTGGCGCGGTATTTATCACGGCGCCGCCGCCGCCGTGGTGCGCCCGGCCAATGTCGAACAGGTCGCGGCCATCGTCAAAATCTGCGCCGAGACCAAAACGCCGCTGGTGCCGCAGGGCGGCAACACCGGCATGTGCGGGGCAACGGTGCCGGACGCGAAAGTCAATCCGATAGTCATCGCCCTGGGACGCATGAACCGCATACGCACGGTTGATCCGCTCAATAACACCATGACGGTCGAAGCCGGTTGCGTGCTTGCCAACATTCAACAGGCGGCGACCGATGTTGACCGGCTGTTTCCGTTGTCGCTGGGTTCCGAGGGAAGCTGCCAGATTGGCGGCAATCTCTCCACCAACGCGGGCGGCGTGAACGTGCTGCGCTACGGCAACACACGTGATCTGGTGCTCGGCATCGAAGCCGTGCTGCCCGACGGGCGTATCTGGAGCGGCCTGCGCTCGCTGCGTAAAGACAACACCGGCTATGATCTGAAGCATTTGTTTATCGGCGCGGAAGGCACGCTCGGCATCATCACGGCGGCGGTATTGAAACTGTTTCCCAAACCCAGCGCCACGGCGACGGCATGGATGGCAGTGCCCGACCCGGATGCCGCACTGAAATTGTTCGCGCTGCTGCGCCAGCAGTTTGGTGATCGCATCAGCGCCTTTGAGCTGATTTCTCATGCCTGCGTCGATTTGGTGATGAAACACATACCGGGAACGCGCAATCCGCTCGGCACACCGCACGGCTGGTACGTGCTGACCGAACTGGGCGACGCCTCGTCAGGCGATGCCTTGCGTGGCGCGCTCGAAACCGCGCTCGAAAAAGCGATGGAAGCGAACCTGGTGATCGACGCCACGCTGGCCGAAAATCAGGGCCAGTCCAAGGCGATGTGGCGCATCCGTGAATCCATCCCCGAAGCGGCGCGCGGTGAAGCCGGCATGCTCTACCGCCACGATATCGCCGTGGCGGTGGGTCAGATTCCCGCTTTCATACGCGATGGGCAGGCTGCGCTTGAAAAACACTTCCGGGGTACCCATATCATTTGCTTCGGCCATTTGGGCGACGGCAATCTGCATTACAACACCTATGTCGAAGGCCGCCTGCGTAGCGACCCTGTCGCTTGCGCCGCCAACGATGTCACCACGGTGATCTACGATATCGTCAAGCAATACAAGGGCAGCTTCAGCGCTGAACACGGCATTGGTATCGCCAAGGTTGACGAACTGGTGCGCTACAAGGACCCGGTTGAAATCGAGCTGATGCGTACGGTCAAGCGCGCGCTGGATCCGCTGGGCATCATGAATCCGGGAAAGGTACTGTAGTGAGGTACTGTAAGTTGAACGCCGCGCGTCCGACGCACTGTCCGTCATTCATCCGCGGAGATACTCATGACCGATAAAATAGAAAAGCCCGACGCCGAGTGGAAAAAAATGCTCACGCCCGAGCAGTTCGATGTCGCGCGCAAAAAAGGCACCGAGCGCGCCTTCTCCGGCGCGTACTGGGACAACCACGAGCAAGGGGTTTATCGCTGCATCTGTTGCGATAGCGAGTTGTTCAAGTCCGAGCACAAGTTTGAATCCGGCACCGGCTGGCCCAGCTTCTGGCAGCCCGCGGTCGGCGCGAACGTGGCCACCGAAGAAGACAACGGATTTTTCATGCGCCGCACCGAAGCTTTATGCAGCCGGTGCGACGCACATCTGGGCCACGTGTTCGAGGACGGCCCGCAACCGACCGGATTGCGTTATTGCATCAATTCGGTATCGCTCAAGTTCGCAAAAAAGTAATTCCGCGGGGTCTGCGCCATGAAATTCCTGTTCGACATGTTTCCGGTGATTCTGTTTTTCGTGGCCTTCAAATTTTGGGGCATCTACCCCGCGACCGCGGTGGCGATAGGCGCGACGCTGCTGCAAATTAGCTGGCTGGTGCTTAAAAAGCGCAAGATTGAACCGATGTTGTGGGTCAGCTTGGGGGTCATCGTGGTGTTCGGCGGCGCGACGCTGCTGCTGCAGAACGAGACGTTTATCAAATGGAAACCCACCGTGCTGTATTGGCTGTTTGCCGCCGCGCTGGGTATCGGCTCGCTGGTGTTCAAGAAAAACCTGATTCGCGCCATGATGGAAAAGCAAGTCACGCTGCCAGAGCCCGTGTGGGTAAAGCTGCTGTTAAGCTGGATCGGCTTTTTCGCCGTGATGGGACTGCTCAATCTATATGTGGCGTACAACTACTCCACCGACGCCTGGGTCAATTTCAAACTCTTCGGCGGCATGGGGCTGATGCTGCTGTTCGTCATTGGCCAGGCGCTGATGCTGGCCAGGCATATTGAAGAAAAGAAACCTGAGTGAAAATAGAACCTTGTCGCGTTCGGGTTGTCTTTCACCCGACGCCCCTGTGAATACGCCATTGACCACCATCGACAACATCAAACAGCGCCTTGCCGTGCTAACGCCCGAATCCATGGAAATCATGGACGAATCCGACAGGCATATCGGCCACGAGGGGGCCAAGGGCGGCGGCGGGCACTATCAATTACGGCTGGTTTCGGCGCAATTTCGCGGCGTGGCGTTGCCTGCAAGGCACCGTATGGTTTACGATGCGCTCGGCTCAATGATGCAGCATGATATTCATGCTTTGTCGATCAAGGCCTACGCACCCGACGAAATTTAGTCAACCT
>JANPOH010000027.1:0-2410 GCA_031427895.1 Betaproteobacteria bacterium | reverse complement strand
GCCCGATTTAAATTTCTTGGCGAACCTTTCGGCCTCGGCGACATCGACATTTTTTTGAACATCCTCGATCAGCGACAGCACATCGCCCATGCCGAGGATGCGCGAGGCCATGCGATCGGGGTGAAATGCCTCCAATCCGTTCAGTTTTTCGCCCACGCCGACAAACTTGATCGGCTTGCCGGTGACGTGGCGCACCGACAACGCCGCGCCGCCGCGCGCGTCGCCATCGAGCTTGGTCAGCACCACGCCGGTCAGCGGCAGCGCCTCGGCAAACGCTTTGGCCACGTTGACCGCATCCTGCCCCTGCATTGCGTCCACCACGAACAGGGTTTCGATGGGCTTTAATGCCGCGTGCAGTTCGCGGATTTCGTTCATCATCAGTTCGTCGATGGCGAGCCGGCCTGCGGTATCGACGATCAGCACGTCGTGGTAGTGCTTGCGCGCATAGTCGAGCGCGGCTTCGGCAATGGCCACGGGTTTTTGCTCGCCAGTGGACGGAAAAAAATCCGCGCCGATTTGCGCGGCGACCAGTTTCAACTGCTCGATCGCCGCCGGACGATAAATATCACAGCTCACCAGCAGCACTTTTTTCTTGCGATTTTCGGCCAGCCACTTGGCGAGTTTGCCGCTGGTGGTGGTTTTGCCGGAGCCTTGCAGGCCCGCCATCAGAATCACGGCGGGCGGCGTGGTGGCAAGGTTGAGGTCGTCGTTGGTCTCGCCCATCAGCGCGACGAGTTCCTTATGCACCACGCCCACCACCGCCTGCCCCGGCGTGAGACTGCCGATGACCTCTTGCCCCAGCGCTTTTTCGCGGATGCGCGCGATAAAATCACGCACCACCGGCAGCGCGACATCGGCTTCGAGCAGCGCCATGCGTACCTCGCGCAAGGCGTCGGTGATGTTGGCTTCGGACAGACGCGCTTCGCCGCGCAGCGTCTTCAAAACTTTGGACAGGCGTCCGGTCAGATTGTCGAACATGGCTGGTGATTACCGGGTTGGTGTAGACTCGAAATTATGCCGTTCATTCTACCGTATCTCATATGCGCCACGCTCTATGCCGCGCTCGCGTTTTACTTCTGGCGCAGGCATTGGTCGGGCGCGGCGAACACGAACGCCGAGACCGCATCGCGCCGCGGCATCGAGCACACCGCGCTGCTGGTGCCGTTCGCGCTGCACACTTGGCTGTTAAGCGGCTCGATGTTTGGCGACGCAGGGTTGTATCTGGGTGTAGGCAATGCGCTGTCGCTGATCCTCTGGCTCACGGTGTTGATTTACGGCTTGGGCAGTTTGTTCTACCGCCTTGACGGCCTGCATGCGCTGGTGATGCCCGCAGCGGCTATCGCGGTGACGTTGCCAGTAGTGTTCCCCTCGGCGCATGCGCTGGCCAACACCGAAACGTGGGCGTTCAAGGCGCATCTGCTGATCTCGATGGCGGCTTACAGTTTGTTCACTATCGCCTCGCTGCACGTGATGCTGATGGCGATCATCGAACGGCGGCTGCACGCAGGCACGCTGCCGCCGTCGCTGCGCGGCATGCCGCCGCTGCTGACCATGGAGACGCTGTTGTTTCGCATTATCGCGGCGGGCTTTGTGTTGCTGACACTCACCATCGCCAGCGGCGTTTTATTTTCCGAAGAATTATTCGGCAAGCCCGCGCGTTTTTCGCACAAAACCGTTTTCGGCGTGCTGTCGTGGCTGATTTTCGGCGCGCTGCTCGGCGGGCGCGTCGTTTACGGCTGGCGCGGACGCACCGCCGTGCGCTGGACGCTGGCGGGATTTCTGATGCTGGTGCTCGCCTACATCGGCAGCAAGTTCGTGCTGGAAGTGATTTTGGGTCGATGAAAATAATACATAAAAACAAATACATACGGTAGCTCGCCTTGCGGTTTTCTCAAATCGCCTGGCTGATCGCGCTGGGTGCGATCTGGGGCTCGTCCTTTCTGTTCATGAAAATCGCGGTGCCTGCGTTCGGGCCGTCGATGATGATGGGCGGGCGCATCGGCATCGCCGCCATCACCCTGTCACTTGCCGCGTGGTACCTCAAGAAATCGCTGCCGCGCGGGCCGCAGTGGACGCCCGCCATCGTCACCGGCGTTTTCTACATCGCCATTCCGCTGTTCATGTGGGGCTATGCCTCGCAGACGTTGAGCGTGTCGCTACTGTCGATCATCAACGCCACCGCGCCGCTGTTCGGCGCGGCGCTGGCGCTGATCTGGCTGCGAGAGCCGCTGAACTTGCGCGGCGCGGCGGGGCTGGCGCTCGGCTTCGCGGGCGTGGCGGTGCTGGTGGGCGGCGAAGGCTTGCGTGAAGCCGACACCCCCGCGCTATCGATTGCCGCCGCGTTTGTCGCCAGCCTGCTGTACGGCGCAGTGTCCACCTACACGCAAACCGTCAAAGACATAGCGCCCTA
>JANPOH010000026.1:0-2196 GCA_031427895.1 Betaproteobacteria bacterium | reverse complement strand
GCCACGGCTCGCGTCGACGGCCTGGTTGAGTGCGTGCAGTTTGCCGCAGCGCGGCAGGTCGAGCAGCCTTACCCCTTGCTTCCTATATTGCCGAACGACCGTCGCCGTCTCGTCAGTCGAGCCGTCGGATGCGACGATGATATCGCGCTGCTTGGCGAGAATTTGCTTCAAGCCCTCGCGCACGATGGCGTGGTCGTCGGCGACCAGCACGCGGATCACGCCGCTCATGATGCAACGCCCGGGATCGTGGTGCCGAAGGCGGGAATCATCGCCTCGATCAGCGTGCCGCCATTGGGCGCACCGCTGATGGTGATGTCGCCGCCCAGCACGTAGGCGCGCTCGCGCATGCCGAGCAATCCGAACGAGCGCGACTTGCGCGCGTCGTGCGCCGCCATGCCCTTGCCGTTGTCGCGCACCCGCACCACCACTTTGCCATCCTCGTATAACACGACCACCTCCGCCTCGCTGGCCTGTGCATGCCGCGCAATGTTGGTCAGCGCCTCCTGCACGATGCGGAAAATCGCCGTGGCGGCATGCCCGCCCACGGGAAGATTCTCCTGCGGAATATTCAGCGCCACGCGCACGCCGGTGCGTAGCGCAAACTCCTGCGTCAGCCATTCCAGCGTGGGCGCCAGGCCCAGGTTATCCAGCATAACCGGGCGCAGATCCGCGGCGATGCGCCGCACCGACGCCACCGTGCCGTCGATCAGTTGCTTCATGCCTTCGACACGCCGGTGCAACGCCTGCAGCGCGGGATCCAGTTCGCCGGCAATCGCCGCGGCATCCATCTTGAGCGCGGTCAGCGCCTGCCCCAGCTCGTCGTGCAGCTCGCGCGCGATGCGGGTTTTTTCTTCCTCGCGGATGGTTTGCAGGGCCGCCGACAACTCGCGCAGCCGGTCGCGCGATTCACGCACCTCGGCCTCGGCGCGCCGCTGCTCATGCATCAGGCGGTACAACTCCGCCTCCATGCGTTTGCGCTCGGTGATGTCGGTATAAATCGCCGACGTGCCGACCAACGACCCATCGTAGCGTTTGATTGGCGAGATCGTCACTTCGACGTCGATCTCGCTGCCGTCCTTGCGCCGGCGCCGGGTCTGGACATTAGTGACAGCCTCGCCATCCAGGGCTTTTTGCGCCAGATTGATGTGCTGCGGCAAGGCGGCGCTCGGATACAGCAATCTGATATGGCTGCCGATGGCCTCTTCCGGGGTGTAGCCGAAGATGCGCGCCGCCGCCGGATTCCAGCTCACGATGGTGCCGTCGGGCCGGCGGCTGATGACGGCCTGCGCGGCGGAATTAATGATTTCGGCCTGATAGCGCAGCATTTCCTGATCGTGAATGCGCTCGGTCGCGTCGCGCAGCATCACGGTAAACAATTTGCATCCCGCCACTTCGGTGCGCGTGATCGAGGCATCGATGGGAAACTCCTCACCATCGGCGCGCAGGCCCGTGAGGATGCGATCGCCACCCATGGTACGCACGCCCTGCGTCGCGCCGGTGTAGCTCTCGATATGGATGCGATGCACCGCACGCGCGCTCACTGGAATAAAACGCTCCAGCGGCCCGCCGATCGCCTGCGCCGCCGTGCAGCGGAAAATCGCTTCGGCCTCGGGGTTGAAGAACAGGATCGTTTGCGTCTCATCCACGCTGATCACCGCCAGCTTGACGGAATGCAGAATGGCGGCGAGTTGCACCTCTTGCACCTGTTGCACCTGTTGAACCTGTTGCGCCTGTGCGCCTGCAATCGGATCGGGTGGCGTCATTTTTTGCTCTTAAGTAAAATATTCAATAAAAACAAATACTTAAACACCAAACCACTCGCAAGCAAAAGTCTCGCCGCGCGTTTGCTTCAAATCAAAGACAGACGCGGCACATGGATTAGATTCTATCAAAAGTATTCTTGCGCTGGAGCAGCGTTACCCCGTGAAAATAGGGACCGCGTCCGCTCATTTTGCAGCCGATCCGGTTAAGCTCAACGGCACCATTTACAGTTTTAGCGAGCAAGATGCCGAAGTCGACCAAGAGACGCTCGCCGACACCCACAGCCTCAATGCTCAGCGTTATTACAACGTGATGTGCTGGGTCTACGGTGCTGATCCAGAAGGCTACAAGGAGGCCGGCGAACAGCTCCCCGAGGAGCGGCGCGAGGGTTGTGAATACGAATATTGGCAGCTGGAAAACGCCATCCAGATCGGC
>JANPOH010000025.1:0-4950 GCA_031427895.1 Betaproteobacteria bacterium | reverse complement strand
CGGCAAGACCGTGCTCATGCAGCATATCGCGCACGCGATCACCTCCAATCACCCGGATGCGGTGATGATGGTGCTGCTCATCGACGAGCGTCCCGAAGAGGTCACCGAAATGACCCGCACCGTGCGCGGCGAAGTGGTCGCCTCCACCTTCGACGAGCCGGCCAGCCGCCATGTGCAGGTCGCCGAGATGGTGATCGAAAAAGCCAAGCGCCTGGTCGAGCACAAAAAAGACGTGGTGATCCTGCTTGACTCCATCACCCGCCTTGCGCGCGCCTACAACACCGTGGTGCCCGCGTCGGGCAAAGTGCTGACCGGCGGCGTCGATGCCAACGCATTGCAACGCCCGAAGCGTTTTTTCGGCGCCGCGCGTAACGTCGAAGAAGGCGGCTCGCTCACCATACTGGCCACCGCGCTGATCGACACCGGCTCGCGCATGGACGACGTGATCTACGAGGAATTCAAAGGCACCGGCAACATGGAAATCCATCTCGACCGGCGCATGTACGAAAAACGCATCTTCCCGGCGATCAACGTCAATCGCTCCGGCACGCGCCGCGAAGAACTGCTGCTGCCGAAAGACATCCTGCAAAAAATCTGGGTGCTGCGAAAATTGCTCTACCCGATGGACGAACTCGAAGCCACCGAATTCCTGCTCAACAAAGTGCGTGCCACCAAGACCAATAGCGAGTTTTTCGACTCCATGCGCCGGGGGTAGCACTGCGTTGGCGTTGGCGCTGGCGTTGTAAAATAGTCGCGAAAAGGTCTTGCCCGGCGCTCGCTACAAGACTATCGTACGCAGTCATGCCACCCCTCGCACAACCCGGCAATAATCAGCGGTCGCCGCCGAGGGGGTTTGCGGTGCGTATGGTGCTTACGCTATCACTGGGACTGACGCTGGGCTTTTTGTCGGGCTGCGCTTCGACGCCGCAGGCCAGCGCAGAGCGCGATGCCGAGGCAAGACAGTTTTCCAACCACCCCGGCAGCGCTACGCTGTACGTCTACCGCCCGTATTTTGACAGCCCGGATTCCGATACCGTGCTTTGGATCAACGGCAAGCTCATCGGCGCAACGCTGCCGCAGACGTATTTCAGGGTCAACCTCAACCCCGGAAAACACACACTTAGCGGCATGGGCGACGACAATGGCCAGATAACCATAGAAACCCGGCCCGGAGAACTCTATTTTGTGGCGATTAGCGTGTCGTCTGGACACACCCATTATTGGCAGATGCCCGCCGACATAGGCCGCCAAACCATCGACCGCTGCTGCGCCCTGCTGGAGAACTGGGCGCCCGGCCAAAGGCCCTTGCTTCGATAGCCAAAATCGTTGATAATTCAGCCCTTTTTCGCCCCGGGACAACCCGCAGGATACCGCCATGAGAGTCGCAATTCACCCCGAATACAATGAGATGAACGTAGCGTGCAGTTGCGGCGCGACATGGAAAACCGGCTCGACGCTGGGCAAAGACCTCCATGTAGAGGTCTGCTCGTCATGCCACCCGTTCTACACCGGCAAGCAAAAGATCGTTGATACCGCCGGCCGCGTTGAAAAATTCAACCAGAAATACGGTCGTCGTACTCCTGGCGCTCCTGGTGCTCCTGGCACGTCGGCGGCAGCGCCCGTTGCGGCATCAGCCGTGGTTGCGTCCGACGCCGCCCAACCGGCAGCCGCCGCGTAGTTTCACCGCAGTTTCACTACCGGCGGGTTAACAAGGGCAGCCTTCCGGCTGCCCTTTGTATTTGTATGCTGTGTTTGTATGTTGTATTTGTTTGTATCTTGCGGTTACATCCCCGCGCACTCGCGCGCCGTCACAGGAAATCACGCACATGAAAAAATTTCGTATCGCAGTCATCCCCGGCGACGGCATCGGCAAAGAGGTCATGCCTGAAGGCTTGCGCGCACTCGAAGCCGTGGGCCGCAAGTTCGGCATCGAGTTTCAATTCGACGAAAAAGACTGGAGCTGCGATTACTACGCCAAACATGGCGTGATGATGCCCGAGGATGGCCTTGAGCAACTTAAAAAACACGACGCGGTGTACTTCGGCGCCGCCGGTTGGCCCGCCACCGTGCCCGATCACATTTCGCTGTGGGGGCTGCTGATTCCGTTTCGCCGCGGCTACGATCAATACGTCAATCTGCGCCCGGTGCGCCTGATGCCCGGCATGAAATGCCCGCTCGCCGACCGCAAGCCCGGCGACATCGATTTCTGGGTGGTGCGCGAAAACTCCGAGGGCGAATACTCATCGGTCGGCGGTCGCATGTATGCGGGCACCGAGCGCGAATTCGTCACCCAAAACGCGGTGTTCTCACGCACCGGCACCGATCGCATTCTGAAATATGCGTTCGACCTCGCCGCCACGCGCCCGAAAAAACATCTCACCTCGGCCACCAAATCGAACGGCATTTCGATCTCGATGCCGTATTGGGACGAGCGCGTAAAAGCCATGTCCGAAAAATATCCCGCCATCAAGGTTGACCAGTTTCACATCGACATTCTGTGCGCGCATTTCGTCATGCACCCCGACTGGTTCGACGTGGTGGTCGGCTCCAACCTGTTCGGCGACATACTCTCCGATCTCGGCCCGGCGGCCACCGGCACCATCGGCATCGCGCCCTCGGCCAACATGAACCCGGAAAAATTATTCCCGTCGCTGTTCGAGCCGGTGCATGGCTCGGCGCCGGATATCTATGGCCGCAACGTCGCCAACCCGGTGGGCATGATCTGGGCCGGCGCGATGATGCTCGACCACCTGGGCTGCCCCGAAGCGGGCGCCGCCATCGTCAAAGCGATTGAAAACGTATTGCAGGAAGGCCCGAAAACGCCCGATCTCGGCGGCAAGGCCAACACCGCTGATCTGGGCAAGGCCGTGGCGGAGATGTTGAAGTAGTTTTTAGTCCGCCGCCCGAAAAACTTTTAACCACGGAATACGCGGAACACGCGGAAAATTTCTTGAGATTTTTTCCGCGTGTTCCGTTCTTTCCGCGGTTAATTTCGATGTTGATCAAAAATACTTGATCGCCTGCACCCAGCCGCGTGTATGGCGATCGGTATCCGATGCAGTAGACGGCTGGTTGCCCATGCGCGTGGCGAGCGTGAGCTTGACCTGAAAATCGTTCGCTTTCACCCACGTCAAACCAACGCCGCCGCCTGACAGATGGCGCGTATTCGCGCCCACGGCAAACGGATTTTCATTTAACGTCACGCTACCGGAATCCACAAACACAAACGGCTGCAACACGCCCGGCAACGCGGCAAAACTCATGGTGTAGCGCAGCTCGGCGGTGGCGATATAGCCGGAATCTCCCGACGCCTCGCCTGACGGATACGCGCGCACGCCGTTGGCGCCGCCCAGTGAAAATTTCTCCGACGAATCGAGATTCTTGTTCGCCTTTTGCCCCGACAACGCAACATACGCCGACAACCGCTCGGTGAGATGTTGCAGCCGCAGCGCGTTGACATTCCACTTGCTGAAGTGCCCATGGGTGCGCGCGGTGACATTGTCCACCGCGAGCACGACGGGCGTTTCGAGATTCACACGGCCGCTGCCATAAGCCAAAGAAAACACCGAGATGCCGCCGCCCAGCAGCGCATCGCGTGCGTCGCCGCTCAAGCTAAGTGTTGCCGCGCGCGTGGATTTGTCGGTCACGGTGGCGATGGCGCCAATACGATCCTGAAACTCGCGCCAGTCATACGCTGCCTGCCCATTCAGATTGAAGTTGCGCGAACGGACAAACGGGTAACTCACGTTGAGCGTGTAGGCGGTGGATTCACCATTGGCATCCAGCGCCGAAAAGCTCTTGCCCAGTTGATAATCCGTGGCGCTGTAAGCACCACCTAACTTAAACCCATCGCCGCCGACGGGAACCTGATACGAAAGCCGCCCATAATCCAACCCGTTAAAACCCTTGGTCAACTGCACGCTCAACAGATCGCCCAGGCCCAGCGGACTCAACAGACTGAGTTTTCCGGTGAGCCGGTTCGCGCCGGTAAAGCGGTTGCCGTGGTTATCATATTCGATGCTGCCCGAGGCGAATGGCGCAGGCGTCAATTCAACCAGCAGATCGGATTCACCCACCTGCGCGCCCGGGCGCAAGCTCGCGCGCGCCTCGCCCACGCCGGGCAAATCGTTGAGCAACAACAGCTTGCGCTCCAGGGCAGGCTCATACACCGCGTTACCCGGCAACGCCGCAATGTAGCCACGCACCACGCCATCACGCACGCGCGACTTGTTGTCGAGATTCACCTTGCCGAAGCGGCCTTCAATCACCGCGATCTCCACCGCACCATCCTTGATGTCCTGCGCCGGCAGATACGCGCGCGCCACCATGTAGCCGCGCTCGCGGTAGTAACGCGAGATGCGCGCCGCAGCGGCATCCAGATCGGCAAAGCCGACGTCCTTGCCGATGACATCCTGCACCACGGCGAGCAAGTCGGATTGCGCGAAAGCCGTGTTGCCCGTCACGCGCACGCTCTTGAGCAGAAAGCGCGCGGTAGCGGAAGGCTTTAACGCCGGACGCGCGGGCTCATCCAGCTTGATCCCCGGCGCCGTGCGCGTAGGCACTTCCAGCGCGGGCTTTTGCTGATCGCGCAGAATCGAACCGGCATCGGGCGCGACTTGCGCGTGCGCGACACCCGCAAGAACACTTGCGATTACAATGTAACTATTTGTTTTAATTGAATTTTTCATAATTTAATAATGATTCACTTTTCAACTACTGCGTAAGCCCGCGACATCCTGGCCATCGGTCTGCACCACGGTCATCTTGAGGCCCGGGATGCGCACGTCGAAGAACGTCATCGCCCCGGCGTTGATAATGCGCAACCGCACCTTCTCGCCCGGTCGAAACAAGCCGGTCCAATTGCCGCCCGGAGTAACGCCGTTCATAAGATAGGTGTAAGTGTAGGCAGAGATGTCGGCCAGATCAGTCGGGTTCATGCGCATCTGGTTC
>JANPOH010000024.1:0-4577 GCA_031427895.1 Betaproteobacteria bacterium | reverse complement strand
AATCGCCGTTGCCGGCGACCGACTTCTGCACCCAGCTGGAGTCCGCGCCGTAACTGACCAACTGAACGCCGTTGACCTTGAACGACCCGCCTTCCGTTGCAAGCGTGGTCGACGGGGGCGCCTTGGGCGTCGCCCTCAATGCGGTGACGTCGGTGGCCGCCGCGTCGGCGAGGTCACTCGTGGTACCGCCGCCGCAGGCGCTCAGGACGGCAGCGAAGAGCGCGCAAAGGGGCATGAGAGCGGGAGAAGTCGGGACGTGATTCGCCATGATAAGAAGGTGCTCGCGGAAAGTGGTGTGACCGGCCAATGACCGGTCAGGAAAACTGGAGATACGCGTCGGACCGACGGAGTCGGTATGGCGCTTTGCGCGAGTACCTCTGACGAAACCCGAACTGTCGTTGCGATCTCCTGGAGCTCAGACAACACCTCGGGTCAGGTTGATGTCGGCAGCGATTGAGAACACTTGAAGGCAATGGCGCTAGTGCATGTTTCAGTGGTGCGCACGGATAAGTGTGCCGGCTTGCCCGCGACGTAGGTGCCGGCGGTCAGTAATAATGTGATCTGCCCATTGGCATCCGGCTTGTTGTTGAGCAGCAGCGCGTTGGCGGCATCACCCGAGGGCACCGCCGGTTTTACGCTCGCCAGCGCAAATCGCACCGGCACCGCGATTTTGCTCAACACTTCGATGCCGACGCGCCGTTGGTCGTCTTTGTCACGCTGGGTACGCCGCACCACCCCCACGCGCGACATCGTCTGGCCCTCCGCGCGCAACCCCACCAGCGCGCCGTTCCTCAACCAATCGCCCTTGGCGGTGGGCACCGTGGCGCCGTAGCCGCCATCACTGGCATTAGAGACCACCCAACTTTCTGAAATGGCCGGCGACACAAACCCCAGTGAATCGTTATCCGAATTGGCGTCTATCCACGCCACCGCCTCGCTAAAACCCGGCACGACAGTCAGGCGCGCCACCAATTTCAGCCGCGCCGCCTTGCGTTCGGGCGGCGTATCCGCCCAGTAGCTTCCCATGTGCGACAGCACCCGCATCACGGTCTGCTTGCCGAAATCGCCGCCCAGGTTAAGGTCTTTGGGAATGTCGCCTTGCTGGTTGATCGCCTGCGCCAGATCGGCAAGCGCGGCACGGCCCTTGGCCGGGCCAAAAAATCGCACCGTGTTATCCATGCACATGCCCTTGTAGATGCGCGCCGGCGGCACATGCATGGTCAGGTTGAAATAAAAACCGCAGCCCTGCATGCGAACCATATCCACCACGCCCAGCCGCGCCACATGCGCCACCACGCGCTCGGCGATTTGCAGCTTGACCGGCGTCAGCGCATCGGGCGACGACACCGCGAGCAGCAAGGCCTTGAGCAACTCTTCCTGCGCGCTGGATTCACCGTGTTTGCCGGGATACACCGCTGTCTGCCTGCGTGCGAAACCGCGGCTCTCTGCGAACAAATACGTACTGCCCAAATCGCTCCAGATGCGTTCTTCGATGATTTCGTAACGCAGCAAGCGCCACTTGATCTGCACGGTCAGCGAGCGCAACGCGCGGCCCACGATACGCGGCAGCGCCGTTTCCATATTGGCCGCGGCGGCGCCGGATTGATATTGTTTCAGGCAGTGCAGATACGCATCACCCAACCCGCGCCAGTAACCATAAAAAGCGTTCCACAGGCGGTTTTCATAGAGCTTTTGCAGGCGCGGCGCATCCAGATATTCCGGCGCGACCGCGTGCCAGTGCGCCTTCGCGCCGGCATCAATCACGTCCAGCAACTCAAGCCGGTAATCCAGCTTGAACCCCGCTTCGCGGGTGATCGAGCCGAGCCACGAGGCCGCATCCTCCAGCGCGCGCACCGAATCGCCGCGCGGCAGCGCATCGACCATCTCGCGCGCTTTTTTCAGATTGGCCATCGGATGATCGATCTTGCGGCCAGGCAACCAGTTCATAGCCATGTCATTTCGCTCCTGTCGTCATTTACTCGTGCATCCGGCTCAAGTGCGCGCACGCGAGATACGCAGCCGGCATGTGCCGGATTGTAATCCACTGGTTGACCCTGGTCACGGTATGCGCCGGCTCCCAAAGCCCGGCGCTTTCGCTTTTCGACGCCGCGCGCCAATCAATATACGCCAAATGCAATCGTAACCGTCTACTTTCAAATAACCAATGCCATGGTTAAGGCGCGGAAAACCGCCGTGCCAGGTCACGGCCCGCGTGACCGAGCGCCCCCGCCCAATCGCCGATCCCGGGCTGCCGAAACAGTCTTGCCCTGCAAAGACTCCGCCCCCAGCCATGCAGGTTGCGTGAAGTCGCGCACGTGCCGCGGAAAGCCCTTTATTTTCCAGCGCCATTCGTATCCTTCCCAGCCACCTTCAAGATCGCCGCCGAGCAACTGGCACAACGACAAATTAAAATGCGCTTCCGCGTAATCGGGCTTGATCGCCAGTGCGCGCTCGAAGCCTTCCAGCGCCTCGTCGAGCCGTCCGGTCGCTTACAGCAAATTGGCGCGGTTATAGTGCGCCTGCGCGTAATCCGGCTTGATGTGCAGCGCCCGCTCGTAGCTCGCCAGCGCGTCTTCGTCGCGGCCAATATCTTTCAGCGCCGAACCCAGATTGCCATGCGCCATCGCGTTATTGGGGCGCGCGGCAACCGCGCGCTCGAACAGCGCGGTCGCCTCGTGGGCGCGCTGCGTCTGTAGTGCAATGGCGCCGAGTTCGCCTTTTAAATCCGCTGGTGGCGGCCGGGTTGCCGCGTCCGGCGCCTGCGCCACGCGGGCCGGCCGACGGCTGAACTTCAGCTTTAAAAGCCATCTCAATAGCATGTGGCTGGTCCGCTCAGGCCATCGCGTTGTTGCGTCAAGCCGGCTTGCGCTTGAGCAAAAACGCCTGCACGGCATCCTGCACCATTTCACCACGCTGATTGAATACCTGCAATTGACGCTTCATCACGCCGCGATCGGCGCGCGAGGTTTCGCGTTTTTCCAGCACTTTGAGTTTGGCGTGGATGGTGTCGCCCGCCTTCACCGGGTTGGTGAACTTGAGGCTGTCGAAGCCGAGAAACGCGATCAAGGTGTCGTCATACAGATGCAATTGAAAAATCAAACCGGCGGCAATCGCGTACACCAGCGGGCCGTGCGCGATGCGGGTGCCGAACTGCGTGGTCTTGCAGTATTCTTCGTTGATGTGCAGCGGGTTGTAATCGCCCGACAGGCCCGCGAAGGTCACGATGTCCGCTTCCGTGACGGTGCGCGCCGGACTTTCAAATTCAGCGCCCACATGCCATTCTTCCCAATACAAGCCGCGCATCGTATATCACCCGTAACTATTTGTTTTTAAACAATTATTTAATAATGCCTCGCTGACGCAATTCAGCGATGCGCGCCGCCGGCAGCGACAGCAGATCGCGCAGCACCGCGTCGGTATGCTCACCCAGCAGCGGCGCGGGATTGGAAATGGTTTTACCCATGCCGTCGAATTTGATCGGGTTGCCCGGCATGCGCACACGACCGACTTCGGGATGATTGTATTCGACTATCATTTCGCGCTCGGCCACGGTCGGCTCGCTGAACGCGCCGTCGAGATTGTTCACCGGCGCGGCGGGCACCGCGGCGGCGTAGAGTTTATCCAGCCATTCCTTCATGGTTTTTTGCCGCATGATGTTTTCGAGTATCGGCACCAGCGTCGCGCGGTGTTCCAGCCTCAGCGGGTTCGTGGCGAAGCGCGCGTCATCGGCCAACTCGGGATGCTCCAGCACCACGCACAACTTTTTCCAGAAATTCTCCTGCCGCGTGGCGATCACCACGTAGCCGTCTTGCACCGCGAACGCCTGCCACGGCACGGTGAACTCGTGCGCCGTACCTTGCGGCTTGGGCAACTCGCCCGCGGTGAGGTAATGCGTGCCCATGTAACTCAACAGGTTCAGCATGCCGTCGAACATCGAGGTCTCGACACGGCACCCCTTGCCGGTGCGTTCGCGTTGATACAACGCCGCCAGCACTGCCTTGCACGAGAATATGCCGCCGCTCATGTCCGCAAGCGGAATGCCCACGCGCGCGGGCGGGCGTCCCGGCTCGCCGGTGATCGCCAGATAGCCGCTGATCGCCTGAATCACCAGATCCAGCGCGGGGAAATCCTTGTACGCGCCGGCGGAGCCGAAGCCCGTCACCGAACACTGAATGATGCGCGGGTTAATCGCCGATAACGTGGGGTAATCCACTTTCAAACGCTCCAGCACCCCGGCGCGAAAGTTGTCGATCACCACATCGGATACTTTCACCAGATCATAAAAAATCGCACGGCCTTGCGCCGACTTCAAGTTGATGACGATGCTTTTTTTATTGCGGTTGAAAGTGAGAAACAGCGTGCTGACGCCCTTGTACGGCGCCACCGAAGGAATACGGCCAAGGTCGCCTTCCGGCGTTTCGATCTTGATGACTTCGGCGCCCAGATCGGTAAGCACCTGACTGCCGTAGGTGCCGGCGATGATCTGGCCGAGTTCGAGGATGCGCACGCCGGTGAGAGGGTGAGTCATAAAAAAACAACTTCAAGTTCATTAACCACAGATGAACACAGATGAACAC
>JANPOH010000023.1:0-2283 GCA_031427895.1 Betaproteobacteria bacterium | reverse complement strand
GAAGGCTCGTACGAATCGGCGAACGCCACGTGCATCTTCGGCAGATTGGCCGCGCCCGGCAGCGGGTAATCTTTCAACTGCGGATCGGTGGGCTGGCCGTTCCACAGATCAAAATATTCGGTCATCGCAAAGCCGATGCCCTGCACCATGCCGCCATGCACCTGGCCTTGTGCCATCGCCGGATGCAGCACCGTGCCGCAATCGACCACGGCAGAAATTTCTTCGAGCTTGACCATGCCGGTGCCGCGATCGACTTCAACCTCCACGCACTGCGCGGCAAAGTTATACGAACCGGATTCATTGCCGTAGCGGCTGTGATCGGGGAAATCGGACGGGTTATCAAAATTGCCCACGCCGATAATCGGTTGCCCGCCGCGTTTGTAAATGTTGGCGCGCGTAACCACCGCCACCGGCTTGTACGCCGACTCCGGCCCGGCCTTGGGCCCAATCTGGCCGTCGATGATGTGGAGGTCTTGCACCGGCAGATTGAATTGCTCGGCCGCTGCGGCCATCAGTTGTTTGGAGGCCTCGCCGGCGGCGCGCTTCACCGCGTTGCCCGCCACATAGGTGATGCGGCTCGCCAGCGCGCCCAGCGCGTACGGATGCACGTCGGTGTCGGGGCGGGTGATGTCCACGTCCTCGTACGGTAGCCCCAACTCTTCGGCGGCGATCTGGCGCAGCACGGTGAGCGTGCCCTGACCGATTTCGCCTTCGCCGGTGATGACCGTGGCGCGGCCATCGTCGTTGATGCGCACAATTGCCGAACTGCCGTCCCAATCGCCGAAGCTGCGGCGGCCATTCACGTGAAGGCTGCACCCCATGCCCAGGCCACGATTCGGTTTTTTATTCTTGTGCTTGGCCTTCCAGGCGATCAGTTCCGTGGCCTTGTCGATGCACTGCTTCAACTCGCAACTGGTGATTTTGTGATTGTGCGGCGACACGTCGCCCGGCACCACCGCATTCATGTGCAGCAAGTCCGCGACATCGATGCCCAATTTTTCAGCGGCGAGGTCCCATGCCTGCTCCACTGCCCAGTCGGCGGACGGATTGCCGAAGCCGCGAAACGCGCCGGTCGGCACCAGGTTGGTATACACCAGCCGCGAATGCGCGCGCGCGTTGGGGTATTTGTAGAGCGCGTCGTGGCGCACGGTTGCCGCACCCAAAATCGCTTGCGATTTGCCGGTGTAAGCGCCGTTGTCGGCCCACATTTTGATTTCTTTGGCGAGCACCTTGCCCGCCTTGCTGAAGCCCAGCTTGACCCAGTAGCGCATGGGCATGCGCGGATGGCTGGCGAGAAATTCTTCTTCGCGCGTGTGGATCAGCTTCACCGGCTTGCCGGTTTTGCGCGCCAGCATCGCGCACACCACCGAGCAATTGTCGTCGCCCGATTTGCCGCCAAAGCCGCCGCCGACTTCGGTTTGAATCACGCGCATCTGCGATTCAGGAATACCCAGCGCCACCGAGTAGCGCCCGCGCGCCAGATACGGCGTTTGCGAGTTGCACCACAGCGTGTAACGCCCGTCGGAGAATTTCGCCACGCAGCCAATGGTTTCGAGCGAGGCGTGCCACTGGCGCTGCGACTGCCACGTGCCTTCGACGATGCAATCACTCGCCTTGAAACCGCCATCGACATCGCCGCGTTCGAAATTGAATTCATGTGCGATGTTGCCCGCGCAATCATCATGCACCAGCGGCGCATTGGGCGCCATCGCCTCGTCCATCGACAGCACGGCGGGCAGCACTTCGTATTTGACGACGATTTTATCGACCGCCGCACGCGCGATTTCGGGTGTAATGGCGGCAACCGCGGCCACTTCATCGCCCACATAACGCACGCGCCCAATCGCCAGCGGATACAAATCCGGCCGGAACGCACCCCATTTTTTGTGCGCGGTGTCTTCGCCCGTAATCACCGATTTCACGCCGGGCATGGCGCGCGCGGCAGTGAGGTCGATGGACACAATGCGCGCATTCGGGTGCGGGCTGCGCAGCACCGCACCGTGCAGCATGCCGGGCATTTGAATATCGGCCACGTACTGCGCCGCGCCGGTGACTTTGGGGATGGCGTCGGTGCGCTGCACATCCTTGCCGATAACCAGCAAACCGGCGGCGCGGGGATCGGGGGCGTTCATGCTTTCACCTGGGTGTTTTTTTGCGCGGCGGCAATCGCCTCTTTATAAGCCGCGAAAATCCGGTGATAGCCCGTGCAGCGGCAATACACGCTATCGACGCTGGCCTTGATTTCTTCTTCCGACGGGTTCGGATTCTTATCCAGCAGCGAAC
>JANPOH010000022.1:0-1882 GCA_031427895.1 Betaproteobacteria bacterium | reverse complement strand
GGTGATTTGTTAAATATCCTTTAAAAACAGATAGTTACATATAGTTCTGTGCTGTCGCCTGCGTTTTCGCTGGCGCCGTCACAGCCGCAGCGGTTTTCCGTAGCCCGTCAATTCCCAATAGCCGCGCCCGACGCGCTTGGCGTTTGCGCCGTCGCCTTCATGGGCGGTGACTGCGCCTTCCCAGTAGGTGTTGCCCATGATTTGCGCGTGCAGTTCCTGCGCGTCGAACAGGGGGCGCAGGTGCAGCGTGCGTTCGCCGACGGTGAGGCGGGTTTCCACGGGATAGTGGCCGCCCTGCGGCGATCTCCAGTGGCGCGTTGGCGCAAACGCAATGGCGCTGCGTGCGGGTTGCAACACGCTCCCGTCCGCGTGCCGCCATTTTGCACTTGACCACACGGCGGGTGAGGATGGCGGTTTGCCGCGCAACTGAAACGCCATCAGCGCGCCGCCGTCGTCGAGGTTCAAGCCGAGCCAGTCCCAGCCGATGGCGCCCGCGGGCATCGGGCTGCTGGACCATTCGTGATCGAGCCACGCCGTGCCCGTCACGGTTTCGCGTTTGCCGCGCACGCTGAGCTCGCCGCTGACGTTGAGATGCGGTTCGCTGTAATAGTAGCTGGCGTTTTCGGGCGACGGGCCTTTTTGGCTGAAACCGTCGCGGCCTTGCAGCAGCAGCGGTTGCGTGGGTTGCAACGCAAGGCGCAAGGAAAAGTCTTTCGCCTGCACTGTGGTTTGATAGTGACCCGATGCCTCGCGGCGCAAGCGCCAATGACGTATCAGCACATCGGTGTCGGTAGTGCCGGCTTCGGCCAGCCCGAAGCCCGCGCGCGCGGCGCGTTCTTCATGCAGGATGTGGCCGATGCGCGAGTCGCTTACGGCCACGTGGGCGAACAGTAACTGCGTTGCGGTGAAGCGGCTTGAGCCGGCGCCTGCAACCCGCGGCGTACGCACGCGGAAAAACGTCACCTGAAATCCGCACGGTGCATTTGCGCCCGTGCGATCCAGCCAGCCGGTGACGTACCACCACTCGATGCGATGATCGGGGTGCGCGCCGTAGTCACGCGGAAATTGCAAGGCTGCATTGGGCGTCACGGGCGCGTAGGTGAAGGCGGCGGCGTGCGGGGGTTGCCACGCATTGCCCGCGCCGGCCAGCAGCAACGCCCGCTGTATGAACGTTCGCCGATGCATGATCTTAGCGCGGCACAGGCACGACGAGATTTCCGCAGGATGGGTGAAATCCATCACATGCGAAGGCCGCTCGACTGGGAGCGAGGCTGTGTTTGAGATGGGTTACGGCCATGGGCCAGTACCCATCCTGCGGTTGCCGCGGTTGCCTGGTTTATTCATTTTTGCTCACCAATCCTCGCGCACCGACAGCACCACGTCGTCGGCGCGCATCACGCGCCGCGCGGTGAGCCACGCCGAGAACGCGGCGGCGGCGATCAGCGTCGCGGCGAACAGGCCCAGTTGCAGCACGGGCAAATGAAAATCCATGCTCCAGCCGAATGACTGCGGGTTGATGACGAACACCAGCACCGCCGCGAGGATTACGCCGAGCATCAGCCCCAGCAGCGCGCCTAGCGCCGCGAGCGCCGCGCCTTCGGCGGTGAGCATGCGCGTGAGTTCGGCGGGCGTCAGTCCCAGGTGGCGCAGCATGCCGAATTCTTTTTTGCGCGCCACGATCAGGCCGGTGAAGGCGGCCACCATGCCTGCCAGACCGATCAGCACCGCCACCGCTTCCAGCGCGTAGGTCACGGCAAACGTGCGATCAAACACTTTCAGGCTCAAGGTGCGCACATCGGCGGTGTCGGCGATATCCAGCGTGTTGAAGTCAGGCAGACGCGGTTTGAGCGCAGCGAGCAGGGCCGTTGCGGTGAGGCCATCG
>JANPOH010000021.1:0-5438 GCA_031427895.1 Betaproteobacteria bacterium | reverse complement strand
AAGAACCACACCAGCGCCGCCATCGCAAAGTAGTACGAGCGCAAGCCGTAATTAAAATTAGATCCCGCGTAAGAAGTAATACGCGCAATGCGATTGATGTGCGCGGCGTATTGTTCGGCATCGTCGTTGGGCGGTTTCGGCTGCTTGGGCGCCGCCGCCACCAGGATGCCGCAAAAATTAAGTTGGCGTATCGCCCATGAAAACTTGAAAAACGCGACCACGAAAATCAGCACCAGCAGCAGCATTTTTATTTCCAGCAGACGCGCCGAGGCCTTCACCGTAAACGGCAAGCCCGACACCAGCTCCTGCGCCTGCTGCACATAACCCATCGACGCCACCAGCGCACCCAGAATCAGCAGCGTGGTCGAGGCGAAAAACTGCGAGCTGCGCGTGATATTACGCATCACGTTGACATCCACCATGCGATTGTCACGCCCGATCATCTGCACCATCCACTCGCGGCGGAAGCGATCCATGCTGGTGTGCAGGCTAGGAACGTGCCTACCCTGCCACGCCGAAAAGTAAACGTAGCCAATCCAGCTTCCACCGAAAAACGCCACCGCGATCAAATCCGTCCACGTCAGATTCAGCTCGTTGAACATTTGCATCATGATGCGGCAATCCCGTTTTAGATAAACAGCGTCAACACGCCAGTGTAGCCGTACAGGCGGTTGTGCGAAATCTCGCCATTGCAGAAAAACCCCGCCAGCGGGATATCACCAAAAACATCCTGAATCATTTTCAGCTCGCCTTTGCCCTTGCCGAACAGCGCCTCGCCGCGTCCGAGACACGAGTAATACACGCCCGCCGACGGTTTGGCATACAAGCCCTGTTTGATGCTTTCGAGCATGCGCGCCATGTCGTCACGCGCGGTTTCGGCGTCACGGCGGCAGAACACCAGGCTGTCGCCCTTTTTCAGATAGTCGCCGATGGCGATCAGCTTGCTCTGCGTGTCGATGCCCACCAGATTGCGCGCGAGATAATCGCCGGTATCGCTGCCCGGCACCGAGATGCCGGCAAAAATGTGCCCGCCGACGCGATTCAAATCCCTCGCCAGTTTCTCGCCGATATCCTCGAGGAACACATCGAACGCGGGTTTGCCGTCCAGGCTAATCAACACGTTGCGCTGGCAGCCCGTGACCACGCGTTTGGGGCCGATGGGCGAACAGCCTTGCGTCAGCCGCGTCGCCACGATCACGCTGTCGGAAAACGCCACGCCCGACACGCCACCTTCGACCACCTTATCGGCAATGTGCAGATTGCGTCCGCGCGAGCTGATCAAGCCGCCCACCAAAAACCCGCTTTCCACGCGCTTGGCGAGCGCGGGGATCAGTTTTTCCATTTTCCCGGTATGCGGGTCGGCATGCACGATGGCAATGTTGGGCGCGGCGCCGGCGCACTCCATCGGCGCCATCGCCGCCGCGGCTTCATCCGCCACCCCGCTGAATACGCGAAAACTGTCTGCCGCGAAATCACCCGTCAGTGCCACCACCGCCGGTTGATCGAGATATTCCTTGCCGGTGGCGCACACCCCGATACCCACCGCACCCACCCAGTGCGCGATGCCGGTACGCGCCTTGAACAGTTCCAGAATGTCGGTGAGATGATCGGCGATCACATCGGTAACATACAAAAACCCCAGCGTGCCCGCGGGCGCGCCCAACTGCGCCAGACAGCCATCGGCGGCCTCGCGCCAATCCGCGCCGCCTGCGTGTCCATAACGAAAATCAGTCATTGCCGCTCCGCAAGGTTAAACGCCGGTTAAATGCTAATGGCTAATGCGCCTTCGCTGGCGGATGCGTCAGCCGCTCGGTGTAGGCGATCGCCACCGCCGAAAACACAAACGTCAGGTGAATAATGGTCTGCCACATCATCGTCTTTTCTTCGAGCTTCGAGGAATTGATGAAGGTCTGCAACAAATGGATGGAGGAGATGCCGATGATGGCGGTCGCGAGCTTCACCTTCAGTACACCGGCGTTCACATGCGACAGCCACTCCGGCTGATCCGGGTGGTTTTCCAGATCAAGGCGTGACACAAAGGTTTCCCAGCCGCCGACGATCACCATCACCAGCAGGTTGGAAATCATCACCACGTCGATCAGCCCCAGCACGATCAGCATGATCTGCGCTTCGGTCACGTTGTTGGCGGTCATTTCGCTGATGAGATGCATCAGCTCGCGCCAGAACTGCCACACATACAGCGCCTACGCGGCGATCAGGCCGATATACAGCGGCGCCTGCAGCCAGCGGCTCATGAAGATCAAGCGCGGCAGCGGCCGCAGCAGGTCGCCTTTTCGTCGTTGATCCATCGGTCGTTGATCCATCGGTCGTTGATTCATCGGGGGTTGCTTGCTCATTGTCTGCTTACGTTCCTGGTGGTTGATGCGCGGACCACGCGCGCTGAAAAAGTCAAAACGCGCTATATTCTCTACACTTCCTGAAACAATGCAACCGATTCCCCGCAACATGCGCGCCTTATTGTTTTTGTTACCCGCATTCCTGGCGGTTCCCGGCGCTGCCGCGCAATCATGGCCCGCCAAACCCGTGCGTATCGTGTCGCCATTCGCGCCCGGCGGCGGCAACGACACGCTATCGCGCATCCTCGCGGCGGCATTGACGCCACGCCTGGCGCAGCAGGTGGTGGTCGAAAACCGCCCCGGCGCCAACACCATCGTCGGCACCGAAGTGGTGGTGAAATCGCCGCCCGACGGCTACACCCTGATCGTGCTGCCGAACGCCATCACCATCAATCCGCATCTGTATCGCAAAATGCCGTTCGATGTCACCAGGGATTTGGCGCCCATCACGCAGATCGGCGCCAGCCCGCTGATCCTCGTGGTGCATCCGTCGCTGCCGGTACGCACCACCAGGGATTTCCTCGCGCTGGCGCGCGCCAAACCCAACGAACTCACCAACGGCTCGTCGGGCAACGGCTCGCTCGGCCACCTCGCCGGCGCGCTGCTCGGTTTGATGACCGGCACCTCGCTGGTACATGTGCCGTACAAAGGCACGTCGCTCGCCGTCACCGAGTTAATCGGCGGGCAAATCGTGATGTCGTTCGCCTCGGCCCTGACCGTGGTGCCGCACATACGCAGCGGGCGCTTGCGCGCGGTGGCCGTCACCGGCCCCAAGCGCTCGTCCGCGCTGCCCGACGCGCCGGCCATCGCTGAAACCGTGCCGGGGTTTTCGGCGGAGCTGTGGTACGCACTGTTCGCCCCCGCCAACACCCCCGCCGATATCGTCCAGCGCCTGAATCGCGAAGTCGGGGCGATATTGGCGCAAACCGAGATCAGGGAAAAACTCTCCGATCAAGGCGTCGATGTGCATACCGGCACGCCGCAGGATATGGTGAAACTGATCGCCGCCGACCTCGACAAGTGGGCGAAGGTGGTGAAAGCGACCGGCGCGCGAATTAACTGACGGGCTTTGGCCCCCTTGGCATGTCCTTTGGCATGCGCGCGCGGCAGGTCTTTGCGGAATCTTTTCTGCGGCACATGATTGACTGCGCGGGGTGCGACCCGATACATTGCTAGCAGAAAAATCAGAATCGATCTATCAAGCAATACAATATTCACCGGGAGAAGACCATGCATTTTTCGTTCAGTGTATCGCTTGCCGCGTTACGCAATATCGCAGTGTCCCTGGCTGCGTGTACTCTGCTCGCCGCCTGCCAGTCGCGCGGCCCTGATATTGCCCTCGATCCGCCCGACACCTCGCCGCCCAAGCGCATGGTCACACAAGGGCCGGCCACGCGGATCGTCGCCACCAATCTGACCAAGTGCGCTCATCCGAATCCGAAGATGAACCTGCGCGTCGCGGCGGTGGGCGAGATCACTGCCACCGACGGCACGGTAATCACCGTGCCCGCGGTGACGGCGTTGCAAAAAGGGCTGGGCCCGGCGAGCCATGACCTTTACAACGAGTGCGAACGAAACACGCCCGCAAACTCGGCTGCGGTGTCCGCCGCCAATGTGCCGGTGATTGAAATCGACCCGGACGGCGAAGTGATTACCGGTTATATCGTCGCCGACAATTATTACGAAATGTACGTGAACGGCAAGCTGGTGTCGGTGGACAACACGCCGTTCACGCCCTTCAACTCGGCGATCGTCAAGTTCAAGGTAAAGCGCCCGTACACCATCGCCATCCTTGGCGTCGATTGGGAAGAGCACATGGGCCAGGGCATGGAACTGTTTCCGGTGTCCGGCCCCAAACAGGATGCGTGGCATCCCGGCGACGGCGGTGTCATCCTGAAACTGAGCGACGGCACGGTGACCGACAGCACCTGGAAGGCGCAGTCGTTCTACATCGGGCCGCTGAATGATCCGAAAGAAGTGGTGGAGCGCGGCAATGAGCACGACACGACGCCGCTCGGCCGCGTGCATCCGGTCGCAAAAAAGCCGGACTGCCGCGAGAAATGCTACGCCGTGCATTACCCGATTCCCGCCAACTGGCAGACTGCGCGGTTTAACGACACACTGTGGCCGCGCGCGTATGAGTACACCGACACCGACATTGGCGTCACCACTCTGCTGGCCTACACGCGCTATCCCGAACTTTTCGCGGGTGCGCGGTGGATCTGGTCGTTGAATCTGGTGTTCGACAACGTGGTCGTCATGCGTAAGACGGTGCGCTAGAAAAACGAAAACCCAAAATCGCAAGGCGGGATAGCTCCCGCCCTACTTGTGAAATCGAATGGGTAATTGCTGTCACGCCACGCCCGCGACTGTCCGCATCACGGCGTGCGCGTCCGCAGGAGCGTCGTCGCCGCACCACGCCACATACTGATCCGGCCGCACCAGAATGATTTTTGATTCATAGATTTCACGTCCGCCGTCGTAACGATCGCGCACCACCTTCAGCGGCGCCCGCAACGCGTGCCCCGCCGCCTCGAACCCCTGAACCACGCCGCGCATCGCTGCATCATCCGCGCCATCGCTTGCGCTGAACGCCAGTAGCGTGAACCCCGCGCCCAGTTCCTCGAACACATTGCGCCCCGATGACAGCACATTCGGCGGCAGGTGATGCCCGGCGCGCGCGGTAAAGGTGTGCTTGCCGTGCGCGCTGCATAGGCCGCCCGGCGGCCCCATCACCACCGATGAGCCTTCGTAATGCGGCTCGTACACCTGCGCCCTGCCGCTCACGCGATCCATGCGCGCCTGCCACGCGCGTTCGAATTCGGCGCGATTGCGCTCCGGGCCGTACTTCGCAAGAAAATCGCGGTCCTCCTCGATGCGCGCGGCGATGAAATCACGGCCGATATCGGCGAACACCGGACGCCGCTCTTCGGTATACGAGCGCAGCAGGGCGTCGCCGCCCCACCCATCGAGATGCGCGGCCAGTTTCCAGCCGAGATTGACCGCATCCTCCAGCCCATTATTCAGACCAAAACCGCCATACGGCGGATGGCTGTGCGCCGCGTCGCCGGCGATGAATAC
>JANPOH010000020.1:0-3412 GCA_031427895.1 Betaproteobacteria bacterium | reverse complement strand
CGCCATCGGTGCCGGACACCAACACCGGCTCCTTGTAGCTTTTGGGAACACGGAACAATGCGCCAAAGCCCCCGATGCCGGCCATCACGCCGGGGCGCATCGTACGTTTGGCGAACGGTTTGATGTTTTCAACCAGGCTGTCGCCGGCGTCGATGTCAACGCCGGCGTCGCGGTAGGTCAGGCCGCTGCGGGCTTTGGGTGGCTTGCGGGTTTTCAAGTTAAGTTGTCGGTTGAGTTGTAATGGGCTTCGGGCTAAAGTGGCGCCCAGCGGCAATAAGTTTCCATCGCTGTTCCATCGCTGCATTTTCGCTTTTGATTTTAACGCAAATGACCCCTCCCGGCGCCGTGTATGTCAAACCCATCGCACCCCTCTCCCGCTAACCTGCCCGAAAAGTCGCACCTGTGGCTCTGGCTGGGGGTGGCGGTTGTCACCGCCGTGCTGATCTATTTGCTGGCGCCCATACTCGCGCCGTTCCTGTGCGCGATCATGCTGGCTTATATTCTCAACCCGCTGGTCGCGCGCATGTCGCGCAAGCTGCCGCGCACGCTGGCGGCGTGTATTGCGTTATTGCTGATCGTGGGCGTGATTCTGGTGATGCTGCTGGTGTTGCTGCCGCTGATTACGCGGCAGGTGAAATCCATCATCACGCAGGCGCCGCAAACCGTCGACTGGCTGCGCATGCACCTCGCGCCGCTGGTGCAGCAATACTTCGGCGTGGTGCTCGACACCGCGATGGTGAAGGATTGGCTGACATCGCATACCAAGGAGATTCAGGGTGTTGCGCTGAGTCTGCTGCCCACGCTACGCAGCGGCGGCCTCGCGCTGCTGGAGCTGGCGGCCAATCTGGTGCTGGTGCCGGTGGTGCTGTTTTACTTCATTCGCGACTGGGATGGCATGATCGCACGGGTCACGGAGTTGATTCCGCGCCAGTGGAACGACACCGTGTCGGGCATCGTCAAGGAGATCGACGCGGTGCTCGGCGAATTTCTGCGCGGGCAAATGCTGGTAATGCTGCTGATGGCGATGTTTTATTCGCTGGGCCTGTGGATTGCAGGGCTGGATTACGCGCTGTCGGTCGGGCTGATCGCCGGCTTTCTCACCTTCGTGCCCTATCTCGGCGTGATTATCGGCGTGCTGCTGGCGACCATGACGGGACTGCTGCAATTTGGCGATCCGCTGCAAATTCTGTGGGTATGGCTGGTGTTTGTGATCGCCAACGTGCTGGAAGGCAACGTCTTCGTGCCGTGGTTGGTGGGCGACCGCATCGGCTTGCACCCGGTGGCGGTGATCTTCGCGCTGCTCGCGTTTGGCCAGTTGTTCGGCTTCACCGGCCTTCTGCTCGCGCTGCCGGCGAGCGCGGCGCTGCTGGTGTGGCTGCGCTATGTGCGCGGCAAGTACCTGGCGAGCGGGATGTATCAGGGCAACACGCCAACGCCATGAAGCAATGAAGCAACTCGCGCTGGACATCACGTCGCCGCCCGCGCCGACTTTCGATAATTTTGTCGTCGGCCGCAACGCGGAAGCGCTCGCGCATCTGCGCGCGGCGGTGGCCGGCGGCGGCGAAAGATTTGTCTACCTGTGGGGCGAGCCCGGCTGCGGGCGCACGCATTTGCTCAAGGCTGCGGCGGCGAGTGACAATGCCACGAATGCCGCGAATGCTGCGTATGTCACGTGTGGCGCGAACAGCCTGTTTGACGACGACGCATCGTTGCTCGTTGCCGATGATGTTGAACGCCTCGGCACCGACGCGCAGATCGCGCTGTTCAACCGCTACAACGCGCTACGCGAACACGGCGGCGGTTTGATCGCCAGCGGCAACGTGCCGCCGGTGCAACTCAAGTTGCGCCCTGATTTGCTGACGCGGTTGGGCTGGGGGCTGGTAGTGCAGGTGCATGCGCTCACCGATGACGAAAAAGCGCGAGCGCTGGCGCAACACGCCAAAGCGCGCGGCTTCACGCTGTCGGATGATGTGATCGCGTATTTGCTCACCCACGCACCGCGCGACATGGGCGCGCTGTTCTCGACACTGGATGCGCTGGATCGGTATTCGCTGGAAACGAAACGGGCGGTGACGGTGCCGCTGGTAAGGGCGCTGTTGGCGTCCGCTAAATAATTATCAACAAAAACATATACTTACGATGAATTTGGCTCTTTTTGACTTAGACAATACCCTGCTCGCCGGCGACTCGGATTTCGAGTGGGCGCAATTTTTGATCGAGCAGGGCGTGCTCGACCGCGAAGTGTATGAAGCGCGCAATCAGGGATTTTACGATCAGTACAAAGCAGGCACGCTCGACATCCACGCGTTTCTCGATTTTCAGTTAAAGCCCTTGTCGCGCCATCCGCGCGTGGTGCTGGATCAGTGGCACGCCGATTACATGAAGAAAAAAATTCATCCCATGCTGCGCGATTCCGCGCGTGCGCTGGTGGAAAAACACCGGGGCGATGTGCGTGTGGTGATCACCGCCACCAACAGTTTTGTCACCGAGCCGATTGCGCGTTTGTTCGGCATCGAGCATTTGATCGCCACCGAGCCGGAGCAGCACGATGGCGAATTCACCGGCGGTGTCACCGGGTTGCCGTGCTTCAAGGAGGGCAAGCCCAAGCGTTTGCAGGCGTGGCTGGCGGCGCGCGGGGAAACGTTATCGTCGTATGAGAAATCATGGTTCTACAGTGACTCGCATAATGATTTGCCGCTGCTGGAACTGGTGACGCATCCGGTGGCGGTGGATCCGGATGCCACGTTGCGGGCGCATGCGATGGCTGCGTGGTGGCCGGTGATGTCGCTCAACGATTTTTGCGAATAGTAGGCCAATGTGACGGCTAAATCGTCGATGCCGCCTTCCCACACCCTCGTTCCCTCTCCCGGAGGGAGAGGGATGAAAAAGCCCTTCTCCCTCCGGGAGAAGGGTTGGGATGAGGGAGGCGCCGTTAGCCAAGCACGCAAAAGCCATTAAATACCATGCCCTTCGTCTACTTCGACCACAATGCCACCACGCCGCTCGATGAGCGCGTGCTGGAAGCGATGCTGCCGTTTCTGCGCGAGCAGTATGGCAATGCGTCGAGCCGGCACGATCTGGGCATCAGCGCGCGGCGCGCCATCGATCAGGCGCGCGAGCAGGTTGCGGCGTTGGTGAATGTGCGGCCGCCGCAGGTGGTTTTTACCTCGGGCGGCACCGAGGCGAATAATTTGTTTATCAAGGGCGCGGCGGAGATTTTGAAGCCGTCGCAAATTGCGGTGAGCGCGATTGAGCATCCGTGCGTCGCCAAGCCTGCTGCGGCATTGGCACGCAAAGGTTGGGCCGTGCGCAAGCTGGCGGTTACGCGCAAGGGCACGGTGGATTTGAACGATGTCGATGCCGCGTTGCAAACGCCTACGGGCATGGTCTCGGTGATGTTCGCCAATAACGA
>JANPOH010000019.1:0-3497 GCA_031427895.1 Betaproteobacteria bacterium | reverse complement strand
TGATAGGCCAGCGCGTCGATGATTTCGTCGTCCAGAAAGGACAGCAGTTTGTCACGGGTGTTGATAAGGTTGACCTTGATGCGCAGGCCGCGAAAAATCGACGCGTATTCGCAGCCGATTACCCCGGCGCCGTAGATGGTGATGCTGCGCGGCGTTTGTTTGAGTTGCAGCACGGTGTCGCTGTCAACGATGTGCGGGTGCGTAAAATCCACGTCCGCCGGGCGGTACGGGCGCGATCCCGTGGCGAGGATAAAGCGCTCCGCGCGGCAACGGTGCCGCGCGCCGTTGGCGGCGGCGATTTCGATGGTGTTCGCATCAACGAAGGCCGCGCGACCCGCAATCACCTGCACGCGATTACGCTCGTAAAAGCCGCTGCGTAATTGCACTTGGCCGCGAATCACGTTTTCCGCCTTGCGCATCAGGTCGGGATAATCCGGTTCCGTGCGGCTGTCGTCGTCGGCAAGCCGCTGGATGGCATGGCGCAGCGCCTTGCTCGGTATGGTGCCGCGATGCGTGCATGAGCCGCCGACCTCGGCGCACTCGTCGATCACGGCAACCCGCCGTCCGCTTTTAACCGCCGTCATCGCGGCGCCTTCGCCACCGGGGCCGCTGCCGATGACGATCACGTCGTAGTGTTCGCGTATCGCCATTTAATGCGCCGCCGTCGTTGCAGTCGTGCTCATCCGTGATCCTTTCGCTGAATCACGCGATTATCCGATAAATGCGAAATCCCAAGGAGTTTGCTTACAATAATGTCAATAAAACCATAGGATGCGTAGAGGTTGCACCATCCCTTTGCGCGGTTGGGCGTACCGCCACGGCATCGGCCTTGGTATGGCACGTACGTTGCTTTTATTCGGGTCATTCAATTAAACCAGCAGAGCTTATAACCCATGTTGCCCTACAGCCTTGACCTGATTTCTCTGAACGGCGCTTATGAGCGCGGCACGCTGACACCCGGCACGGTGGTGCGTGATATCCATGCTGCGATTCCCGCGTTGGCGGGCAATCCGGTATGGATTCATTTATTGCCGCTGGAGGCTGCCGCCCAGCAAGCGCGCGCGCTGGAAGCGCGCCGCTGCCGCTGTACGGCATTCCGTTTGCGGTGAAAGACAATATTGATGTCGCGAGTTGTCCCACCACGGCGGCGTGCCTGCCGGGTCACAACTGGAATTTTTTGGCGACGGCATGGCGCGCGCGGCATTAGAGAAATCACTATCGACGCTGCGCGACACCGGCGCTGCACTGGTGGAGATTGATTTTCAACCTTTTGCCGAAGTGGCACGGCTGTTGTACGACGGACCGTGGGTGGCCGAACGTTACGCCGCGATCAAGGATTTTCTGGCGCAACATCCAGATGAAATTCATCCGGTCACGCGCAAGGTGATCGAGTCCGCGAAAAACTGGAATGCGGCCGATACATTTGAGGCGCTCTACCGCTTGCGTGAACTGAAACGCCGCTGCGACATCGAATGGCAAAAAATGGATGTGCTGGCGGTGCCGACCAGCGGCACGATCTACACCCATGCGCAGATCGCCGAAGCGCCCGTCGAGCGCAACACGCACTTGGGTTACTACACCAACTTCGTCAATCTGCTGGACCTGTGCGCGCTGGCCGTGCCGGGTGCGTTCCGCGCCGACGGCTTGCCCGCCGGAGTGACGCTGATCGGGCAAGCCCATGCCGATCGTGACCTGTCCGTCATCGGCGCCCGGTTTCATCGCGCCAGCGGCGTGCGCATGGGAGCCACTCCGTTCGAATTGCCGCCATCCACGCCGCCGCAGGAAGAGCCGACAAAAACCGAGGTAGTCATTGCCGTGGCGGGCGCGCACCTATCGGGCCTGCCGCTGAATCATCAACTCACCACGCGCGGCGCGCGCCTGCTGCAAGCCGCAGAGACGGCGCCGGATTACCGGTTGTATGCACTGCCCGGCACAGTGCCGCCCAAGCCGGGATTGTTGCGTGTCGCAGCGGGTGGCGCATCGATTGTCGTCGAGTTGTGGGCGATGTCTCCAGCCGCGTTTGGCGCTTTCGTGGCCGACGTGCCTGCACCGCTGGCCATAGGCACATTGACGCTGATGGACGGGCGCGCGGTCAAGGGATTCCTGTGCGAATCCTGCGCGGCTTCCGGCGCGCAGGATATTTCGGCGTTTGGCGGCTGGCGGGCGTATCTCGCGCAACAGACGGCACGACAGTGACCCTCTATCGCGGCATGGATCGCGCGGCGCTGGATGCCGCATACGACAACACGGCGGCGGTGGCGGGGAGCGCCGCGCTGCTGGCGGATTTCGATGCGCGCAGCGCGCGGCTGCGCGAGGCCATGCCGCAACATCTCGGTTTGCGCTATGGGCCGGCCGAGCGCAACCGCATCGATTATTTCGCCGCGCCGTCAACCGGGAAGCCGGCGCCAATACTGATTTTTATCCACGGCGGCTATTGGCAGATGCGCGCCAAAGAGACTTTCAGCTTCCTCGCCGCTGGCCCGCTCGCGCACGGCATCCACGTCGCGCTGCCGGGCTACTCGCTGGCGCCCGCGATTACGCTCGATGGTATCGTCGGTGAAGTGCGCGCGGCGGTACGCTGGATCGCGCAACACGCGGCGGAGTTTGGCGGCGATCCGTCGCGCATCCTCGTGTCCGGCTGGTCGGCAGGCGGGCATCTAACGGCGATGATGATGGATGAGCCTGCGGTCAAAGCGGGTCTTGCGATCAGCGGCATTTTTGATATGGAACCGATACGCCTGAATTATCTCAACGCCAAATTGCGGCTGGACGCGGATGCGGCGCGGCGCTTGAGTCCCCTGTTGAATCTGCCCGCGCGGGCCGCGCCGCTGATGCTGGCGTGCGGCACGGGCGAACTACCGGAGTTGCAGTGTCAATCCACGGCATATGCGGTGGCGCGTGAGCAAGCCGGATTGCCAGGGCGACTCGCGTGTCTGCGCGGGCACAACCACTTCACGATACTTGAAGAACTGGCCCGGCCCGATGGCGCGCTGACCATGTTGGTGCGTGAGATTGCCGCTACATATTCTGATGCGTGAGCCACACATGCAGCACGCAAGGGATGGTGTGATACATGTAGCCTGATACGCCCTTGCCGCAGTCGATGCTGTCGGCGAATTGCGCCGATGATTCGCCGCGCGCGATGCTGTCGGTTACGCTTTTTACCAGCGCGACAAATGCCGCGTCGTTGATGTGTTGTTGCAACGCGTGCCAATAGTCGCCCGGCGTGACGTCCGCGCCACGCGCCGCCAGTTGCGCCGCCAGCGCCACGGCGAACGCGCCGTATTCGGCTTTCGGATCGGTGTGCGTGATGCGCGTGGCGGCGCGCACCATCGCGCGCAGGCGTGCCGGATCATCGGCGAAAACAATGCCGAGCAGCGCGCAGCGCATGGCCGGCCCGTTGCCCGCCGAGTACACGCCGCTCCTGTGCGACGGAAAGCCGAGCCACAGTTTCAGAATCGATCGCAGCGTGGCAAGGCCGATGCCCGCGGGCAGGC
>JANPOH010000018.1:0-4583 GCA_031427895.1 Betaproteobacteria bacterium | reverse complement strand
GGCGTGCATACGGGATTGGCTGATGGAGGCAGGTCAGCCGGGAAATTAATATAACCCGTTGTTTTTATTTATATTTTTTGATCGCCGCGGGGGCCGTTCGGCGCTCAGCACTGCTCCCACGGCAGTCCGTCAAAGCGCCAGCCGGTTTTTTCATTGCGGTGGTGGGCGTCGTCGAGCTCGCCTTCAAAGCCGTGCAGCACGTTGTACACCTGCGTAAATCCGGCTTCTTCGAGCGCGTGGCCGGCATCGATCGAACGGTTGCCGCTGCGGCAGATCAGCACGATGGGCCGATCGACGCTGGCAGCCTTTTTGACATGCGGCACGAACTGCGGGTTGATTTCCCAGTTGGGGCCGTCGTTCCATGCGACGAGTATCGCGCTCACCGGGTGGCCGACGAACAGGTACTCCATTTCGCTGCGGCAATCGATGAAGATCGCGTTGGGGTTGCCCTTCAAGAACTCGTGGGCAGCTTTGGGTTCGAGGTGCATCATGGCCGTGAATCTACTGTGACGAAGCGCAGATTATAGTCCGCCATCCGGGAGAGCGGCCAGCGCATGATAAAATTGTGCTTTCCTAACAATCACTTGCACTCGCGCCATTGTGCCATCGTACGTTGACGCCTGCCCAAACCATGACGTCCTCCCGCTACACGCTTATCGAATCCGCCCTCCGGCAACGCATTCTCGTGCTCGACGGTGCCATGGGCACCATGATCCAACGCTACAAGCTCGGCGAAAAAGAATATCGCGGCGAGCGTTTCGCGGATTTCGCGCACGACGTTAAAGGCAACAACGAGTTGCTGGTGCTGACGCAGCCGAAGATCATTCAGGAGATACACGAGCAATATCTCGATGCCGGATCAGACATCATCGAGACCAACACCTTCGGCGCGCAGCGTATCGCGCAGGCCGATTACCACATGGAGTCGCTGGCGTACGAAATGAACGTCGTCTCGGCCCGACTTGCCAAGGCGGCCTGTGCAAAATACACCACGCCGGAGAAGCCCCGTTACGCCGCCGGCGCGTTCGGCCCGACGCCGAAAACCGCGTCGATCTCGCCCGATGTCAACGACGCCGGTGCGCGCAACGTCACGTTTGACGAGCTGGTGGCGGCGTACCTCGAACAGGCGCGCGCGCTGCACGAGGGCGGCGTGGATCTGTTTCTGGTCGAAACCATATTCGATACGCTCAATGCCAAGGCGGCGTTGTTCGCCATCGACCAGTTTTTCGAGGAAAGCGGCGAGCGTTATCCGCTGATGATTTCCGGCACCGTCACCGATGCCTCCGGGCGCATTTTATCGGGGCAAACGGTGGAGGCGTTCTGGAACTCGGTGCGCCACGCCAAGCCGATCACCATCGGCTTGAATTGCGCGCTGGGCGCGTCGCTGATGCGCCCGTATATCGCCGAGTTGTCAAAAATTTGCGACGCGGCGATTTGCGTGTATCCGAATGCGGGCCTGCCCAACCCGATGAGCGACACCGGCTTTGATGAAACGCCGTCGATTACCTCCGGTCTGCTGAAAGAATTCGCCGAAGCGGGTTTTGTGAACATCGCCGGCGGCTGCTGCGGCACGACGCCCGATCACATCCGCGCCATCGCGCGGGCGGTCACTACGCTGCCGCCGCGCACCGTGCCGCAGGGCGACCACAAGCTGCGCCTATCGGGGCTGGAGCCGGCCAACATCGATGAAACCTCGCTGTTCGTCAACGTCGGCGAACGCACCAACGTCACCGGTTCCAAGGCGTTCGCGCGGCTGATTCTGAACGAACAATACGACGAGGCGCTCGCCGTGGCGCGCCAGCAGGTGGAAAACGGCGCGCAGATCATCGACATCAACATGGACGAGGCGATGCTCGATTCCAAGGCGGCGATGGTGCGCTTTTTGAATCTGCTGGCGGGCGAGCCGGATATTTCGCGCGTGCCGGTGATGATCGATTCGTCGAAATGGGAAGTGATCGAGGCGGGCTTGAAGTGCGTGCAGGGCAAGGCCGTGGTCAACTCGATCAGCATGAAAGAAGGCGAGGCGGAGTTTCTGCGCCAGGCGCGGCTGTGCAGGCGTTACGGCGCGGCGGTAATCGTGATGGCTTTTGACGAACAGGGCCAAGCGGACACCTTTGCGCGCAAGACGAAAATCTGCAAACGCGCCTATGATTTGCTGACGCAACAAGTGGGTTTCCCGCCGGAAGACATTATTTTTGACCCGAACATTTTTGCCATTGCCACCGGCATCGAGGAGCACAACAACTACGCGGTGGATTTCATCGAAGCCACGCGCTGGATACGCCAGAACCTGCCGTACGCGAAGGTGAGCGGCGGCGTTTCGAACGTGAGCTTTTCGTTCCGCGGCAACGACCCCGCGCGCGAGGCGATCCACACCGTGTTTTTGTACCACGCGATCAAAGCCGGCATGACCATGGGCATTGTCAATGCCGGGATGATGGGCGTGTACGACGATCTGTCGCCCGAGCTGCGCGAGCGTGTGGAAGACGTGGTGCTCAACCGCCGTCCTGATTCGACTGAGCGCCTGATCGAAATCGCCGGCACGCTCAAAGCAGGCGCGGCGAAAGAAGAGCAAACACTGGAATGGCGCGAGGCGACAGTGGAAAAACGCCTTTCCCACGCCCTGGTTCACGGCATTACGCAATGGATACTAGAAGACACCGAAGAGGCGCGGGCCAAAGTCGCGGCCGCAGGTGGACGTCCGATTCATGTGATCGAAGGGCCGCTGATGGACGGCATGAACATCGTCGGCGACCTGTTCGGCGCGGGCAAGATGTTTTTGCCGCAGGTGGTGAAATCGGCGCGGGTGATGAAGCAGGCGGTGGCGCACCTGATTCCGTTTATCGAGGAAGAAAAAGCGCGGCTTTCCAGCGAATCCGGCGCGGCTTCCAAACCCAAGGGCAAGATCGTGATTGCCACGGTCAAGGGTGATGTACACGACATCGGCAAAAACATTGTGGCAGTGGTGCTCCAGTGCAACAACTACGAAGTCGTCAACATGGGCGTGATGGTGCCGTGCCAGAAAGTGCTGGACATGGCGATTGCCGAAAAAGTGGACATCATCGGCCTGTCGGGGTTAATTACGCCTTCGCTCGAAGAAATGGCCAACGTGGCGCGCGAAATGCAGCGCCAGGGTTTTACGCTGCCGCTGCTGATCGGCGGTGCTACGACGTCGCGCACGCACACCGCGGTGAAAATCGCGCCGGGCTACACCAACGGCCCCACGGTGTGGGTGCCTGATGCGTCGCGCAGCGTTACCGTGTGCAGTAGCCTGCTGGCCGAAGATGAGGTAGTGCGCCGCAAATATCTGGATGGGTTGAGCACTGACTACAAAATTATCCGCACGCAGTTCGCCAGCAAAAAGGGCCCGGAGCTGATACCGATAGCAGAGGCGCGCGCCAATCGTTTCAGGACCGACTGGAAAAAACTCGTGCCCGTGGCGCCGGTCTTCCCCGGCATGAAGCTCCTGCGCAACTATGATCTGGCGGAAATTGCCGAGACCATCGACTGGAGTCCGTTCTTCCAGACTTGGGATTTGGCGGGCGCGTATCCGAAAATACTCGATGATGAGGTGGTTGGGGTCGAGGCGAAAAAGGTATTCGCCGACGCCAAAGCCATGCTCAAAAAAATCATCGACGGCAAATGGCTGCAGGCGCACGGCGTGATGGGTTTGTTTGCCGCCAACAGCGTGAATGAAGGCGAAGACATCGAGATTTACGGCGATGAAAACGCCCGCAGTAACAATCGGCCGGTGATGACGTGGCACAACCTGCGCCAGCAGAACCGCAAGCCCACCGGTAATCCGAATCTGTGCCTCGGCGATTTTGTTGCGCCGAAAGACAGCGGTATCAAGGATTACGCGGGTGCGTTCGCCGTCACCGCCGGGTTCGGCATCGAGAAAAAACTCGCCGAGTTCGAGAAAAATCACGACGACTACAGCAGCATCATGTTAAAGGCGCTGGCCGATCGGCTGGCGGAGGCATTTACAGAGCTATTGCACAAGCGTGTGCGGCGTGAGTTCTGGGGCTATGGCAAAGATGAGTCGCTCGATAACAACGCGATGATCGCGGAAAAATATCGCGGCATCCGTCCTGCGCCGGGTTATCCGGCGTGCCCCGATCACACCGAAAAGGGCGCGCTGTTCGATCTGCTCGATGCCAAGCGCGCCGGCATCACGCTGACCGAAAGTTTTGCCATGTGGCCGGCCTCGTCGGTGAGCGGTTTTTACCTGGCGCACCCGCAGGCGCAGTATTTCGCGGTGGGCAAAATCGGCAAGGATCAAGTCGAGGATTGCGCGCGCCGCAAAGGCATGCCGCTGGATGAAGCCGAACGCTGGCTCGCGCCGAATTTGGGGTATGAACGGTAGAGACTTTGCTGTAACCGGTTTCGCAAAACGCGACAACCCAGTGCTGTCATTCCCGCCTGCGCGGGAATGACGAAGCGGGATGTTGCCATACCCGTAGAATAGCCTGATGCTCTCAACGTTCACCGACACCGAACTAACCCAATTCACCCGCGACGGCTACCTCATCGCGCGCACGCTGACGCCTGCCGCCACGGTGGCGCGCATGCGCGAGGTGGCG
>JANPOH010000017.1:0-1861 GCA_031427895.1 Betaproteobacteria bacterium | reverse complement strand
GGCACCGAGGGATGAATCACCAGTATCAGCGGCGTGGACGACACCAGCATCACCGGCGCGAGATCACGCACCGCGCTGTAATTCAACTTGGTGTACAGCGTTTGATTCACCGCGATGGATGCTGATTGAAACAACACGGTGTAGCCGTCCGGTTGCGCCTTGGCCACCAGTTCCGCGCCGATGTTGCCGCCGCCGCCGGGCCGGTTTTCGACGATGACAGACTGGCCCAGCGCCGGATGCAGCTTGGCGCCGAAGAGCCGCGCCTGTATGTCCGTACCGCCGCCGGCGGCAAACGGCACGATCATGCGGATCGGGCGCGCGGGCCAGGACTGCTGTGCCGAGGCGGTGGACGCGCACGCCACGAACACTGCGGCGAGCAGGATAGTCTTGCTTTGGTTGTCCATGGAGGATTGTCCTTTTAAATTTTGTATTGTTCGATCATTTTCCAGTCTACCTCGAAACCAAAGCCGGGTTCATCGCCGAGCGTCAGTTTTCCCGCTTCGAGCTTGGGTTTCACCGTCAGCACCTGATGCCAGAACGGATCGCGCGGCACACTCGGAAAACTTTCCACGCAAAAGCCGTGTGGCTGCGCCGCCATCAGGTGGCCATGAATTTGCGGATCGTGGTGATAGGCGATCTGCACGCCGTGTGCCATGGCGTAGGCGGCGATACGCAGACCCTCGGTGAGGCCGCCGGCGCGCGTGCAATCCCATTGCACATAACGAATGCCGCCCAGATCAATCTGATCACGCACCACGTTGGAGTGGATTTCGCTTTCGCCGCTGGCCAGCGGCACGTGCGTACAGGCGGCAAGGCGTCCGAGGCCGCGCGTGGCATCGTGCCACTGTAATGGCTCCTCGAACCAGAAAATATCGTAGGGCTCGAACGCTTTGATGGCACGCTGCGCGCCCGCAAGGGTGTACGCACCGTTGGCATCAATCATCAACTGCACCTTGTCGCCAATGGCGCGGCGCACGCCGCTGATGCGCGCGATGTCGCCTTCGATACTCGCGCCGCCGCATTTCATTTTGACCGCGGCGTAGCCCTGCGCCGCGTAGTTCGCCATTTCGTCGATCACTGCCAGCGGCGAGTAGCCTTCTTCGTAGTAGCCGCCGCTGGCATAGGCGGGCACCTCGCGTTTGTCGCCGCCCAACAGCCGCCACATCGGCAGCTTCAGCGCCTTGCCCTTGATGTCCCACAGCGCGAGGTCGATGCCCGCGAGCGCCGCCATCAGGTTCACGCGCTTGTGCTGATCGTAGATTGGGCGCGTCGCATCCGATTTTCCGGCCTCCAGATGCGGCACGGTGAGATTGAAAATTTTGTCCCACACCGCCTCGTGCGCCAGCGCATCCATGCCTTTAATCACCGGCCCCAGCGCATCGACGATCTCGGCGATGTCTTTCAGCGGTGTTTTGTTGATGGTGCCGATGCCAATGAGGCCATCGTCGGTTTCGACTTCGACAACGATGGTGTTGTAAGTGCCCCACGCGCCGCGCGAGGTCCAGTAGACCTTGTCGAGTTTCATGGACATGGCGTGGGCTTTGACGCGGGTGATTTTCATGTTGGACTGCCTTTCGTGAGGGATGCTTAACTTTAGCATGGGCTGAATGAGGGAGGCTTTCGTCTATAATTGGTTGTCGTTTTGTAGTCATAAATTCAAGCGCTTCCCTCATACCCGGCCCTTCTCCCGGAGGGAGAAGGGTGAAAATACCCTCGCCCACCGGGAGAGGGGTTGGGGTGAGGGAAGGTTTTGAGGGAGTCGACTTGAATCACACCGTCAGGATTTTTCTCGTTGCTGTTTTTTTCTGCGTGGGCGGTGCGTACGCGCAAACCTACCCCACCAAACCCATCCGCCTGATCG
>JANPOH010000016.1:0-8125 GCA_031427895.1 Betaproteobacteria bacterium | reverse complement strand
GGGTTCTTTTTATTCACGGGGTTGGTGCTGGCGCTGATCGGGCCGGGACGCTACGCCATCAATAAACGTTGATAGCAAGGGAGAATCGCATGGCCGCACAGGACACACTCAAATATTCCGCCGTCGAAGGCTGGGAGCAACTGCCCAAGGGTTTCGCGCATCGCGACGTCGCCGGTGTCGCGGTGGATCAGGAAGACCGCGTCTACCTGATGTGCCGCGGCGAAAACCCGGTGATTATTTACGACCGGCAGGGAAACTACCTACGTACCTGGGGCAAGGGCGACTTCACCCTGCGCACGCACGGCATTTACGTTGCACCCAACGGCACCATCTTCGCCACCGACGACGGCAATCACACCGTGCGCCAGTTCACGCCCGAGGGCAAACTACTGATGACCATGGGCACGCTCAACACGCCCTCGGACACCGGCTACGACGGCAGTACCACCGGCTCGATCCAGCGCGCGGGGCCGCCGTTTAACCGCCCGACCAATGTCGCCATCGGTGCCAAGGGCCAGATCTATATCACCGACGGCTACGGCAATGCGCGCGTGCATATCTTCTCGCCCACCGGCCAGTTGATCCGATCGTGGGGCGAGCCGGGCGACGGCCCCGGCCAGTTTAGATTGCCGCACGGCATCGCAGTGGCCGCCGATGGGCGCGTGTTCGTATGCGACCGTGAAATCGACCGCATCCAGATATTCAGCCCGGACGGCGAGTTCATCGAGCAATGGACGGACACGCAGCGCCCGACGCATCTGACCTTCGATGCCAAGGGCAACGTTTACGTCACCGAGCTGGCGTGGCACGAAGGCGATACGTCCTACAGCTTCGGCCCCGTCACCAAAATGCGCCATGCGCGGTTTTCGATTTTTGACCCCAAGGGCAAGCTGCTCGCGCGCTGGGGCACGCCCGATTGTGCCGCGCCCGGCAGCTTCGCCGCGCCGCACGGCTTGGCGCTGGATTCAAAAAACGATATTTACGTCAGCGAAGTGACATGGACGTTCGCCGTGAGCCGCGGCCGCGCACCGGCGGATTGCCATACGTTTCAGAAATTTGCGCTGGCGGTTTGAGGGTGCGTGTATGAGTATTGGCGCGGCACCCGCGTGGCATGTAAACTGCCGGAATCCGCGATTTCGGAGAGGTAGCCCGATGAAACGAATTCTTGCCATTGCACCGGTGTTGCTGCTTGCGCTGTCCGCCTGCGGGCAGCGGCCGCCGGATTACGAAGTGTGCAAAAGCACGCAGAATCCGGATCAGCGTATCGCCGCCTGTACGCAAGTGATTTCATCCGGGCGGCTCGCGACGCCCGACCTTGCCAATGCGCTGCACGCTCGCGGCAAGGCTTGGGCCGGCAAGGGCGACCATCGCCGCGCGCGTGCCGATTACGAAGAGGCGCTACGTGCCAACCCCATTTATGCGCCCGCGCTTTACGACCGCTTCATGTTGGCGCTGAACAGCGGCGACCGTGATAATGCCGCCGCGCGGAAGGCGGCCCCGCGAAAGGACGCCACGTCGAGCGACGCCGCGAAAAAAGACACCGCGAAAAAAGCTGTCGCAGCACCAGTCGGCGATTCGAAAGACCCGGCCGAGTATGTCCGGCGCGGCAGGGAATGGAGCGACAAACGCGAATATGATCGCGCGATCGCCGAATTCAACGAAGCGCTGCGCCTCGATCCGAAGCACGCGGGCGCGCATTTCCAACGCGGCCTCGCCTGGCAAAACAAGGGCGACTACGCCCGCGCTATCACCGACTACATCGAGGTGATGCGCATTGAGCCGACCAACGCGAACGCGCACAACAACGCCGCCTGGCTGCTGGCCACGGCGCCGGCGCCTACGGCCAGAAACGGCGCGCTCGCGGTGGAGGCGGCGCGCAAGGCCGCGGAACTGTCCAAATGGAAAAACGGTGACATACTCGATACGCTGGCGGCCGCCTATGCCGAATCCGGCAAATTCGCCGACGCGGTGCGCTGGCAGGAACAGGCGATGGCGTTTCCCGATTTCATGCAGGGGCAGGCCGAGGAGGCGCGCGCCCGGCTTGCGCTGTATCGAGCGGGCAGGCCTTATCACCAGCGTAGCCAGTAGCGGATGCGTCACTGCCGCAACACTGTTTCAATAGTGCGACTTGAAATCAAACGTATCCATGCGCGTCAGCTCGTGCATCACGCCGCTGCTGCCCGCCAATCGCGTGCGCGTGCTTGCCGTCACCGCTGACAAGCGCCTGCCGCAGTGGCCCGACGTGCCCGCCGTGGCAGAGGCCGGCGTGCCGGGCTTTGAATACACCGCGTGGGTCGGCGCATTCGTGCCTGCGGGCACGCCGCGCGCCATCATCGAACGGCTGCACGGCGACAGCAAAAAAGCGCTGGATCACCCGGAGGTATCGAGCCGCTACAACAACATTGCGTTAAGCCCGATGTTCTCCACGCCGGAGCAATTCACCGCGCGCATGAAGGCGGAGTACGACCAGGCGGCGAAATTGATCGCGGCTACCGGGGTGACGGTGAATTGAGCGCGCTTTGGCGTTCTTTGGCGTTGCGATTAAGGGGATTCCGGGAGTTCGTCTTTGAGCTGATGTTTGATTCTCAATATCAGGATGTCACCGCCGGGCTGGTAGTAGTAGCGGGCGATGTATCCACGACTCCCAAACTCAATAACGAGTTCCCGGTGATAGGGCATGTCGAGGACAGGCCGGTATCCTTCGGGTTGTGCGGCAATTTTTTTGATGCCATCCTTTATCGCTTGTGCGGCGCGCCTGGATGCTTGCGGATTCTTGCCCTGCAGAAATTTTCGCAGCCGCTCAAGATCACGCTGGGCGGCACGCGTTACGATGACTCGTGGCATTACGGCGCGGGTTTTTCATCCGGCGTACCCCAGGTATCGAGCCAGGTATCCAGTGCTTCATGCGTGATATGAAGTCCTGTGTGCTGGTAATCATTAAGTGACGCCTCGCAACTTGCATTCCAAGCCGCTTTTTTTTCTTCCTCGGCGACGAAACGGCTCACCGCATCGCGCGCGAGCGCATGGGCGGATCGCTTGTGAACCTGAGCAATACGATTCAATCGCTCGCGCAGCTCTGTTTCCAGGCGCAAGGACATAGGTGTGGTGGTTTGGTTTGTCATTGCCATACGTTGTATAGTTTTGTACTACAAAGTATATTTATGTAGTTTATAAAGTCAACGCTTTTATTACCACAGGAAAAATGGCGCCATCGACAGGCTGCCGCGCGTTAAGTAAAATAACATCATAAAAACAAGTAGTTATGAGTTAACCCCCACTGTAAGGGAGCGATCATGGCCAAAGCGCGTGTCGTCAATGTGCAGTTCAACGATGAGCAGCCTACCTTTGCCCAGTACACCAACCGCCTGCTGGCCGAGGGCGACAGTTGGTTCGCGTGGGCGCACATGAACCGGAAGCCGTCGTCGAACATACTCGAGGAACTGCAATTCCTTGATCCGACCGTCATTGTGAGCCTGGCGTATTCCGGTGACGTGATCAGCAACATGGGAGACGAGCGCGCCAACATCCACCTGTATTTTGAATTGCAGGCGTTGCGCTACGATGCCCTGCTGTTGAGCGGCGGCGGCAACGACCTGATCGACGTGCTGAATCCTGACAACGGATCGCCGCCGATCATCGTGCCCTGCGGCGCGAACCCGCCGAATGCTGCGGATTCCTATGTCGATGCAGCGGCATTAACGGCGCTGACCGACAGCGTGCTCGACGGCTACAACAACATCATCGCCATGCGTGACACATCGGCCGCCAACAAACACACGCCCATCGTGCTGCACACCTACGATTTCCCCACGCCGCGCAACGCCAAGGCGACGTTCATGAACCATCCGGTGAAAGGGCCGTGGCTGCTGCCGGCGATGATAAATGCCGCGGTGCCGGCGGCGCTGTATCAGGCAGTCACGGACATCGTGTTTAATGCGCTGGCCGATGCCTTGCTGACGCTGCACGATCCGCAAGGCGGCGTGCGGGTGGTGAATACGCGCAACACGATTGCGCGCGCCGCGCCGGGGACGACGGAGTTAAGCGGTCACTGGATCAACGAGATACATCCGGATGCTTATGGGTATTCGTTGATCGGCAGGAAGATTTCGGCGGAATTGGGCAATCTAGGTATCTTATAGCGAGGGCGTGATCGAATATTCAATCTTCTTGCAATTTATTACGTGCCAATAAGCGAATTTTGGGAGGGAATTTGTGTTGGATACGATCATCAAGTTTCTGCAATCACTGGGAAAGTCCTTTAGTGAAAACGCGCTCGCCAACGCAATTGGTACGGTTGCGGGTGGTGTCTTACTGTCTGGACTTGTATTCCCCATTGTCGCGCGCCTTTTTCGATTACCCGATTTGAATGGGCTATGGATAATCGATCTTGGCTATCGCCACTCCAAGTACCGGCCATATCGAGGAATGCTTGTGCGATATAAAGCCCTTTTGCTGCATGACGGCAATACGGTTACTGGAACTGCTGAAAAAATTTACGAGAATTCTAATGGAAACGAACGTTCGTACTTTGGCACTGACAGGGTGCGAGTAAAGATCGAAGGAGCTGCACGCAAGGGTTATTTTCAGCGATCACGATTATTGCTTCACTTTACTGAAGACGGAGACATTCGCCAGTCGTCTACAGTAGTGCGCCTTACCTGTCACAATTTTGCAAGAGGCATGACCTTACGCGGCATTTTTTCAACCACTGCTGCAGATTCATCAGGAACTACAAATTGCACAAGACTGCCACTTGACAACGCGATCCTGGAATATCGCGGATTCCCCATAAGATGGTTTGGGCGGTTTATTGAATTTGCCTCTTACCCATTTTATCGTCGCGAATGGCAACAGTTGCAGCAACAGGTTAATGCGTCTCGGAATTCTTTCCTCGAATCGTACGCGTCGTATAGTTGTCGTCCCTTAGTCGTGGCACTAGTGCTTGCTGAAGATATTCGGTACTACGATCACGGGGGCGTTGATCCTATAGCTATGGTGCGCGCTATTTGGCAAACGATCGTAATGGGAAATCCACAAGGCGGGAGCACGATAGAGCAACAACTTGTAAGGGTTCTCACGAAGGATTATCGACGGTCGATTCGACGAAAACTTAAGGAAATAGTGTTGGCATCGAGATTGCATTCGGAGCTAGATAAAGACCTTATACCTGTTGCATACCTTACAGTGGCTTACTGTGGTTGGAGAATGAACGGCATCCGACAAGCTGCGAAGAGGCTAAAGATCGACTTAAAATCCCCTACGTATGCCGACGCGGCTGCGCTTGTCGCCCGAATCCGCTATCCAGAACCCAAAACTCCTATCGAAATCGTTAAACGCAATATCGAAACTCGCTGTTCCTTTATTTTGCACAAGATGCGACTCCGTCCGCACCTTTTTGCTTAGGGCTTGGCGGATGAGTTAACAGGAGTTAAAGGAAACGGGCGGCGTGTTTACCTCACTCCACCCGTATCCCCGCCGCCTTGACCACCTTCGCCCACTTCGCGATCTCGCTGTGGATGTAAGCCGCAAATTCCGCCGGCGTGTTGTCGATGGGTTCGGCGCCGAATGAATACAGGCGTTCGCGGGTTTGCTTCTCACGCATGATGCGCGCGATTTCGGCGTTGAGTCGGATGACGATTTCGTTCGGCGTGCCGGCCGGCGCGAGTATGCCGGACCACGAATTCACTTCAAATCCCTTGAGCCCCGCTTCCGACAGGGTGGGCACGTCCGGCGCGCCGGGCCAGCGCTTTACCGTGGTGACGCCCAGCGCGCGCAGCCGCCCGCTTTGCACGTGCGCGAGCGTTCCCGCCATCGCGGCGAAGAACATCACCACGCGCCCGCCCATCAAGTCGGTGTGCGCAAGTCCGGTGCCGCGGTACGGCACGTGCAGCGTCTTTACACCCGCCATCATGTCGAACAGTTCGCCCGCGAGGTGGCTGGCGGTGCCGTTGCCCGACGAGGCGTAGGTGATCTCGCCCGGCTTTGCCTTCGCCAGCGCGATCAGGTCTTTCACCGACTTCACCGGCAGCGACGGATGCACCACCAGGATGTTGGCCGAGGACACGCACAGGATCACCGGCGTGAAATCTTTTACCGCATCGAACGGCAGCTTGCCGCCGTAGAGGCTGGGATTTACCGCGTGGGCGAACACGCCGAGCAGCAGCGTGTGGCCGTCCGCCGGCGCTTTGGCGACGAGTTCGGTCGCGATATTGCCGCTCGCGCCGGGCCGGTTGTCGACGACGATTTGCTGATGCCACAACTCGCCCAATCCGCGCGCCACGGCCCGCGCGACGAAATCGGAATTGCCGCCGGGCGGAAAGCCGACGAAGATGCGCATGGGCTTCGACGGATAGGCGTCGGGTTTTTGCTGCGCACACAGAGGCGCGGCGGCGAGCAGCGCGGGCACCAGCACCATGGCGCATCGGCGCGACCGTGTCATGCGATGTTGAATCATCATGTCGTAACCTTGGCGGAAACCAGACCTTGCTTCGTCACAATAGTAGATTTCATCCGGTTTTCTCCCAATTCTCCCTGTCGTGGTGAAGTGTATACCGAAGTAATCCGCAATCTGTTGAGAGTTGTTGTGCGATAAAGTAAGCCCCCTTCGTGCTCTGCACGATTAAAATCGGTGCTTTGGAAGGTGCAAACAAGGAAGAACAAACCATGAGTTCCCCACCATTTGATTTCACCCCGCTATTACCCGCAGGCCTGCCGCCCGCCGCAGCCCGCTGGAACGGTCGCGTCAAGTTTGATTTCACCGGCGGTAACAATGACGCCGACGCGCTGCCGCTGGAGGGGCTGATCGCCTCCGTCAGCGCAGTGCTGCGGCGCGAGGGACGCACGCTCTCGACTTATGGGCTGGACAGCGGGCCGCAGGGTTACCGGCCGTTGCGCGAGTTTCTGGCCAGCAAGTTGAAGGCGGATGCGGGCATCGTGTGCGCGGTTGACGATATCCTGATGACGTCAGGCTCGTTGCAGGCGCTTGACCTGGTGAATGCCACGCTGCTCGCGCGCGGCGATACGGTGATTATCGAAGAGGATTGTTATCAGGGGTCGATCAACCGGCTGACGCGGCTGGGCGTCACGCCCATCGGCATTGCGCTGGACCGCGACGGCATGCGTATGGATGCGCTGGCGAACGCGCTCGACGATCTCAAGCGCCGCGGCATACGGCCAAAATACATTTACACCATACCGACGGTGCAGAATCCGACCGGCACTATCCTGCCGCTTGAACGGCGTGAGCAAATGCTGCGCTTGTCGGCGGCGCATGGCGTGCCGATTTTCGAGGACGACTGCTACGCTGATCTGATCTGGTCGGGCGAGCGTCCGCCCGCGCTCTACGCCCTGAGTCAGAAAACCGACAAGCAGGGCGGCGTGATTCACATCGGCTCATTCTCGAAATCGATAGCACCTGCATTGCGCGTCGGCTACATCGTCGCGCCGTGGGAGGTGCTGTCGCGCACGCTGGCGCTCAAAACCGACGCCGGCTCCGGCGCGCTGGAGCAAATGGTGCTGGCCGAGTTCTGCGCGGGCAATTTCGCCAAGCACGTGCCCGCGCTGCGGCGCAGCCTGCGCGCCAAACTGGAGACGCTGATGGAATCGCTGAAACAGAGTTTCGGCACTGCGGTGGAATTCGACGATCCCAAGGGCGGCATTTTCTTGTGGATCAAACTCCCTGACCACGTGGATACGTTGAAGCTCTATCAGGCGGCGCTCAAGGCGGGTGTCGCGATCAATCCGGGGCCGGAGTGGTCGGTGAACAAGGCTCGCGCACGCAGTCGCTTGCGGCTGTGCTTCGCGAGTCCGAGCCACGAGGAAATTTCGCAGGGTGTCGCGACGCTGGCCGAGGTCTGCCGCCGTGAATTTGGTGTGCCTGTGAATACTCAGAGAGAATCATGAAAAAATCAATTAAAACAAATAGTTACGTAATTATTGCATTATGGATTGCCGGCGCGATGGGTGCCGCACAAGCGCAAAGCTATCCCACGCGCCCGGTACGCACCATCGTGCCGCTCGCCGCCGGCGGCGGCATGGATACGGTGACGCGCGGCTTGTCGATCAAACTGGGTGAGGCGTTCGGCCAAACCTTTGTCGTGGACAACCGGCCCGGCGCGGGCAGCCA
>JANPOH010000015.1:0-2355 GCA_031427895.1 Betaproteobacteria bacterium | reverse complement strand
CCCAAAAACTTGTTCGCCTTCCCCCTCACTCCCCCACCCGGGCTTGGTTTTGCTTTTGGGCCCCAATTTTTTACCCCGCCCGTTTTACAAACTACCCAAAAATTTTTAAACCCCCCCCCGGGGGGGGGGCCCACGGCGGGGGGGGGCGCACATTGCATCAGCCCGCCCGGAGGTTATGCCACGCCTTGTGGGGTACGGCTGGGGGCCGCGCTGGACGGAGAACAGGAATTTGTATATCAATTAAGCATACAATTATGTATAATAAATATGTACACAAATGAGACTCGCAATGCCTCGGACACAAACCCTGGAATCGGTTGCCATCTACATCCGCGCCAAAGCACGCCAACGCGACTTGATCGATCAAGCCGCTGAACGGCTCGGTCGCAGCCGCTCTGACTTCATGCTGGAGGCTGCCTGCCGCGAGGCGGAAGATGTGTTGCTTGAGCAGACGTTTTTCACCGTGGATGCGGGCGCCTTCGCCAAATTTCAGGCGCTGCTCGATCAACCCTTGCCGCCGACGGACAAACTGCGCCGCTTGCTCAAAACCAAAGCGCCCTGGGACAAATGACCGGCCTTGATCCGAGCCCGCCCGCGCCCATTACAGCCGATCACGCGCCGGCGGATTTTGATTGCGGAGAATCGTCCCTCAATGAATGGCTCAAACGGCGCGCGTTCAAAAACCATGCAGCCGGTGCTTCGCGCTGCTTTGTGCTGTGCGCAGGCGCCACTGTCGCCGGCTATTACAGCCTGTCGGCGGGCGCAATCAGCCACGCATCCGCACCCAAGGCGCTACGGCGTAATATGCCCGATCCATTGCCGGTATTGTTACTCGGTCGGCTTGCGGTTGATAAGCGCTACCACAATCAGGGCCTGGGCCAGGCGTTGCTGCGCGACGCGATGATGCGTGCGGTTAACGTCGCCGGCGCTGCGGGGGTATTTGCCCTGCTGGTTCACGCCCTTTTTGATCCGGCCAGGCAGTTCTATCTGTCGCGCGGATTGGTGGCTTCGCCTTTGCAGCCGATGACGCTGATGGTGACGCTTGAAACCGTGCGCTTGATATTGACGGAAGACAATTGAGCATCCGTAGCGCGAGGGGCGCAACCTGCGCGCCTATTCCGCCCGCAAGCCCGCCGCCTTCACCACCGTTTGCCAGCGCCGCAGATCACTGTCGATCAGCGCAATGAATTCTTCGCGCGTGGTCGAACGAGCTTCGCCGCCCTGATTGGCGAAACGTTCGCGCACATCCGTGCTGCCGGTAATCCGCACGATGTCCGCATTCAGCCGCGCGAGTATCGACGGCGGCGTGGCGGCGGGCGCGAGCACGCCGTACCAGGTTGCGCTTTCAAAATCCGGCAGGCCCTGTTCCGCGATCGGTCGCACGTCGGGCAACATCGGCGAGCGCTTGCGGCTGGTAATGCCGAGCGCTTTTAACTTGCCGCTTTTCACCAGCGGCAGCGCATTGGTCATGCCCGACATCACCAGTTCGATGTGACCGCCGACAAGATCAACCACCGCCGGCGCCACGCCCTTGTACGGCACATGCGTGATATCCACCTTCGCTTGATACTTGAACAACTCGGTCACCAGATTGATTACCCCGCCCACGCCCGACGAGCCATAGCGCAGCTTGCCGGGATTCGCCCGCGCAAACGTGATGAGTTCCTGCACCGTGTTGGCGGGCACCGACGGATGCGCCACCAGCACGCCCGGCTGCTCGAACACCAGTGACACCGGCGCGAGATCGCGCTTCGCGTCGTACGGCAGCTTCGGGTTCACCGCTGCGTTCATGGTCAGCGCCGACGACGCGATCAGCAGCGTATAACCGTCGGCGCTCGATTTGGCGACCAGTTCGATGCCGACGATCGAACCGCCGCCCTCGCGGTTGAAAATAACCACGTTCTGCCCCAGACGCTGCGCCAGCCGTTCACCAATCACGCGCGCCACGATGTCCGCCACGCCGGCGGGCGCAAACGGCACCACCATGCGTACGGGCTTGGCGGGGTACGGTTGGGCAATGACAACGCCCGCCGAAAGCGCCAAAACGCAGGGCGTCAATAAGCCTGCCCTGAGCCAGGTCGAAGGACGAAGCGCATTGCGCCGGATACGAAGCCACGTGGGCAACGTGTCACATGCGGCGCAATAAAGATTGCGCCCTACTACCCCGCTCCGCTTCACGAAGCGCCTCACGATTTATCCTCCGGACAAAACACCGGCAACGTCGTCTCGTCGTCCTGCTTTTCAAAGGCGACTGTCACGCGCATGCCGATGCACACCGCATCCGGTTGCACCTGCGTCAGCCGCGTCATCAGATGCGGGCCTTCATCCAGCGCCACCACCGCGACGACGTAAGGC
>JANPOH010000014.1:0-6662 GCA_031427895.1 Betaproteobacteria bacterium | reverse complement strand
TGATGATCGCGGCGTGGCTGGCGTTAGGCTTCGCCGCGTGGTCGATTGCGTTCGTGGCGCTCGGCGCGATCCAGCTCGACTGCGGCCTGCGTACCGCGATGGTGGCGACTCAAACGCAGGTCAACAAGGCGTTGCCCGATTCACGCGCGCGCGCCAACACCATTTTCGGCATGCATGTGTGGTGCGGCAACGCGGTGGGCGCGTTGTTGACCAGCACCGCGTTTGCGTGGTTCGGCTGGCTGGCTGTTTGCGCGATTGCGCTGGCGGCCTCGGCGCTCGCGCTGCTGATTCACCGGGGTTTTATTCCCCTCGGCAAGGCGAACCGTCCAAGGGTGGGAGAGTAATTTTTCGGCGAACGTGCTGGCGAATGCACCACCCCTGACCTTCCCCCGCGCGGGGAGTGGGGGCGGCATAGTTAAGATGTGCCGATATCCATGCCATGAACCGGTAGGCGTTTCTTTCAAGCGCCATTGCATTGGCGCCTTACCAGGCACTTATCGCGAAGCGCTATCCGCTCAATCTATTTTCAGATTCGCCTGCTTGATGACCTTCGCCCACTTGTCGAACTCCGCACGCACGAAGGCGGCGAACTCCGCCGGCGGCGTGCCCACCGGCTCGTTGCCGGCCTTGACCAGTTTGTCCTTGATCTCGGGGCTGCTTAACGCGCGACGTGATTCTTCGTGCAATTTGCGTACCAGTTCAGCGGGCGTATGGGCGGGTGCGTATAAGCCGTACCAGCCGGTGACGTTGTAGCCGGGAACGCCCGCTTCGGCGACGGTCATCACCTGCGGCAGCTCGGCGAAACGCTGCGTGCCGGTGACGGCGATGCCGCGCAGCTTGCCGTTTTTAATATGCCCCACCATGCCGATGGTGCTGCCGAAAGCGAATTCCACTTCGCCGCCCATTGCCGCGATCATCGCCGGGCCCGCGCCCTTGAACGGGATGTGCAGCCATTGAATGCCCGACATCGATTGCAGCAGCTCGCCCGCAAGGTGGTTGATGCCGCCCGCGCCGGAGGTGCCGTAGCTCAACTGGCCGGGGCGCGCGCGGGCCAGCGCGAGCAACTCCTTCACGTTTTTCACCGGCACGCTGGGATGGCAGGCAATCATGAACTGCCCGCTGGTCAACTGCGAGATGAAGGCGAAATCGCGGAAGGTGTCGTACGGCATTTTCGAGCGCATGCTCGGATTGATGGCGAATTCCGGCGCAGTGATGAGCAGCGTGTAGCCATCGGGCGCGGCCTTGGCGACGATATCGGCGCCGATCAGGCCGCCGCTGCCGCTGCGGTTTTCGACCACGTACGTGCCGCCGATCTGCTCGGTGAACTTGGCCGCGAGCAAGCGCGCCACCGCGTCGTTGCCGCCGCCGGGGGCGAACGGCGAGATGATGCGTACGCTGCGCGCGGGCCAGGATTGGGCAGAGGCAGGCAGTGCAACAGCACAAAGCAGTGTTGCAGTCAGCGCCGCAAACAATTTTTGGTTTGAACGCATTGCGTCTTCCTTATCCAGAAAAATGCACCCCCGATAACTTCACCACTTTCGCCCACTTGTCGCGTTCGCTGCGTAACAGCGCACCGAACTTGCCGGCCGAGCCGCCCGCGAGATACATGCCGAGCGCGGCGTAGCGCTCGCGCAATTCCGGCAGCGCGCGATTGATGGCGCTGTTCAAACGCTCGATGATTGCCGCAGGTGTTTTCGCCAGTGCGATCAATTCTTTCACCGAAGCGACCGGCACGTTGTTGGCCACCGACAGATAGTATTGCGCGTCGACGATTTGCGCGATGCCGGCAAAGTCCTTGACCGCGTCGTACAGCACCGTGCGGTAGCGGCTGGGATTGATGACGTAGGTTGGTGTCACGATGATCAACGTATAGCCGTCGGGCGCGGCACGTGCCGCCATTTCACCCGCGACGTTACCGCTGGCGCCGGGCCGGTTATCCACCACGAAGGTTTGCCCGAAGGTGTCGGCGAGTTTTTGCGTTATCAGGCGCGCCACCGAATCGGTGCCGCCGCCGGGTGCCAGGCCCACCAGCACGCGCACCGGGCGGTTGGGATAATGTTGCGCTAACTGTTGTGACAAGGCGGGCGTTGCATACGCGGCGCTGCATGAGGCCGCCGCCGCAAGAACAAAACCAAACTTCATTGCTCCTCCTGAGTTGATGGATGAGGCGATTTTTATTTTATTGAAAGCGCATGCTACACCATGCTCCACGGTATCATGCGCAGTAGAGAGGGTTTGATGTAAGTATTTGTTTTTAAACAATTATTTGTAATTGTGTGGAAGAGTCCCGTGCATCACGCCGTGGCAGAGAAAACAATGCGCGAAACGCGTGCGATCATTTTAGCCTTGGCCCAAGGAGCGCACATGAAAAAGCAAATCGGCGTGATGGCGGGCGAACTTTTTCAGCTCATGTCCGGCGCGCGCTGGACGCATGTGCCGTTCAAGGGCGCGGCCCCGGCGGCCATCGGCGTGATGAGCGGCGAAGTGGATTTCTCCTTCAGCAGCACCATCGCACTGGCCGAGCCTGCCAAGAGCGGCAAAGTGCGCGCCATCGCGGTCAGCGGCCCCGAGCGATTCCCGTCGTTGCCGGAAGTGCCCACCATCGCCGAATCCGGCGTGCCGGGGTATAGCGCCATCGGCTGGTACGGATTTTACGGCCCCGCAGGCATGCCACCCGATCTGGTGCGCCGCATCCACGCAGAGTCCGCGCGCGCGTTAAGCAGCGCCGATGTCAAAGACCGGCTGGAGCGCGCGGGCAACAAACTGGTGATGAGCCCGCCGGCAGAATTTGTGCCGTTCCTGCGCGCGGAGATTGCGAAGTGGGCGCGGGTGGTGAAGGAATCGAAGATGCGGCTGGACTGAGTGGTTGAGGTTCCAACTTGATGTTCAATCCATTGGGAACGGTTTTTTTGGCGGCTAGTTAGTGCTCGACACCAAACTCGCCAAAGTAGCGCACCCTTACCCGCTGAAGGCGGGCATGAATAATGTTACTGGCTTGCCGGCGGCGCGAGGTGGAGGAAATTCAGCGCGGGGAAGCGTTGGAAATCCCCGTCGAACGAGACGAGCCGGTAATTGCCAGCAAGGCAAAAGGCGGCCAGATAAGCGTCCGTCCACAAATGATGCGGGAAAGCAGGCGTGCAGGTCAGCACGTGGAAGTGATCGTCGAGGCCGGCAGGTTCCGCCAGAAAACGCAGGATCGGAATGGCGAGAAACCGGCGGTAAATGGCCCACGCTTCCTGCGGGCTCAACGGATTGGCGAGCGCGCGGGCGTGGGTGCTCAGGCGCAAAAACCCCAGCGCGGTGACACGGCAAAACGCCAGGGAATCGGAAACCTGCGTTTCCCAGTAACGGCTGGCGGCCTGATGCTGCACGTGACGCTTATCGACTAGCGCGAGCCAGACGTTGATGTCGAGGAGATCAGTCAAGTGTGCAGTCAAGTGCGCGATCATGGGCGCGGCGAGTCGTGCGGCGCGGCGCGTTGGGTTTGGGCGGCCAGGTCTTCGTCGTCGAGAATGGCCTGAAGCTGCGCGTTGCTGAACGCGGGGGTGACCGTGCCGTCGGCCTCGCGGGCGATCGGAATGGCGTAGACGTGGCGCTGCGACTGTGCCGTGGGCGGCAACGGTCCTTCGTTCAGCCCGCGCTCGATGAACTGGGCGACTAGCTCCTTGAGCTTGTAGCCGCGCAGCGCAGCCTCGGCTTTGAGCCTGCGGAAGGTTTCGTCGGGTAGGTCTAGTGTGGTTCGCATAAAAGCATTTTTACATTAAAGCACTATTAAATCAATATAAAATCAAGCTTGTCCCCATTGGGTATAGGAACGATAAATTATAAAAAATAGTTTAAAAACAAATACTTAATAATATACCTCAGTCTCTCTATCCCTGCACAGAATACGCTCAGGCGACGCCATCTGCCCACGCAAGTGAACGGGGACATTCCGAAACGCGTGGGCACATAAAGCGCGCCCATCCGCTCACTGCGGCGGGTAACGCTCAAACACGGGCAGCTCTTGCGCACGCGCCATCCAACCGATACGTTCCGCGATCTGTATATCTGCGCGCGCTGGAACGGCATCGGGGTCATCATGGGCCACACTCTGGATATCAATGATGCCCGGGAGTATCGCGGCATTGGGATAGAACAGGCCAGTTCCGCAATCGGCACAGAGAAAATCGGCAAGCTGCTCGCCGCGCACGGCGGGAAAATGGCTGACGTGGTAAAACTCGTTACCTACGTCACCAGCATCAAGGATCGCGATGCCATGAACCAATGCCGCGCGGAGGCGTTCAAGGGCGGCCCGCTGCCGGTGCATACGTTTCTGGTGGTTAGCGAGCTGGCGCGCCTCGGCATGATCGTGGAAATGGATGTGATCGCGGTGGTGCCTGCCGGAAAATAATCGCGGAGTTTGTCGCAGCAAGTGGGTTGCCTGAAATGCTGTGTTTGCCCGCACGGGAAGTATCTGGGTATGATGCCCGTCAAGCATAGTGCGTGATGTGTGCGCGATATCAATTGTCCAAGGAGGATGCGAGAGTGAAAACGCCGGGGTTCGGCCAGGCTGTTGTTGCTGTTGTGCTTACGTTTTGTGCGTTGCCTGCCGTCGCGCAAGCTGATTTTCCGGCGAAGCCGATACGTCTGATTCATGGCTTTACCGCGGGCGGCATTTCCGACGTGCTGGGGCGTTCCATCGGCGCGCGGCTGTCATCCAGCCTCGGTCAGCAAGTGGTGGTCGATGCGCGTTCCGGCGCGGGCACCACCATTGCCTCGGATCTCGTCGCCAAGTCGCCCGGCGACGGCTACACCTTGTTTTTGCAGGACATCACCACGCACGCCATCAACGCCAGCCTCTACCGGCGGCTGCCGTATGACTCGGTGCGCGATTTCACGCCGGTGACGCTGATCGCCGCCACGCCGCTGATGCTGGTGGTGCATCCGTCGCTGCCGGTGAAATCGGTGAAAGAACTCGCCGCGCTGGCAAAGCAGCGGCCCAACGAAATTGCCTTTGGCTCGTCGGGCAATGGCACGATTGTGCATCTGGCCGGCGAGATGCTGAAGGTGATGGCGGATATTAAAATGATTCACGTGCCGTACAAGGGCAGTCCGCAGGCGATCACCGGCTTGATCGGCGGCGAGGTGGGGTTGTTGTTTTCGACCATGCCGCCGGCGATGCCGATGGTGGCCTCGGGCAGGCTGCGCGCGCTGGGCGTTACCACGCCGCAACGCACTGCCGCCGCGCCCGACGTGCCGACCATGAAAGAATCAGGGTTGAAAGATTTTGAACTGGTGCTCTACAGCGGCATCCTCGCACCGCGCGGCGTGCCGCGCGCGGTGGTCGATAAACTGAACGTCGAATTCGGCAGGGCGGTACGCTCAACCGACGTGCAGGCGGTGTACGCCAAAGTCGGTGCGCTGCCGGTCACCAACACGCCCGAAGAATTTTCGGCACACATGCAGTCGGAAATGGGCAAGCTCGGCAAGCTAGTGCAATTGTCCGGCGCGAAAGTGGAATAGGGGAATAAAGGATCGTCATGCAATCACCACGAAAATCAACACTGGTTCCCCAGCACACACGCTACGACTACGTTCCGCTCACCGAGCGCAAGGATTACGACTGGCCCGGCGGCAAGCGCCTTGCCTTTTGCATTACCACCAACATCGAGGCCTACGCCTTCGGCAAGGGCCGCGGCCACGACAGCGCCAAGCACGGCGAGCCGCAGACGCAGCGCAATTATTCGTGGCGCGACTACGGCAACCGCATCGGCATCTGGCGGCTGTTTGACCTGGCCGAAGAGCTGTGCATGCCGCTCGCGCACAACGCCAACAGCCTGCTCTACGAAACCGCGCCACAGATCATGGAGCGCGTGCGCGCGCGCGGCGACGAAATCGTCGGTCATGGCCGCACCAACTCCGAGAACCTGCACGATTTTCGCTGGGAGGAAGACGAGGCGCGTGTCATCAAGGAAGTCACCGACACTTTCGCCAAACACGAAGGCAAACCGCCCAAGGGCTGGATGGGCGCCGGCGCCTACGAAAACCCGTGGACACCCGACTTGCTGAAAGAAGCGGGCTACACCTACTCGATGGATTGGCCGTGCGACGATCAGCCGATCTGGATGCGCACGCGCTCCGGGCCGCTGCTGCTGGTGCCGTACCCGGTGGAGCTTAACGATTCACCGCAAGTGATCCACCGCCAGCACACCGGGCGCGAGTTCTGTGACATGCTGGTGGATCAGTTTGAAGAAATGATCGAGCAATCCGCGGCGCATCCGCTGGTGTGCAACATCTCGATTCACCCATTCGTGTTCGGCCAGCCGTTCCGCCTGCGCCCGCTGCGCAATGCCTTGAAGCACTGCTTCTCGAACAAATTCATGAATCGCGTGTGGAAGTGCAGGCCGGCCGATGTGGCCGACTTTTGCCATACGCTCAAACCGGGAATCATTCCCGGCGGCGTGTAGGTCGCAGGAACCGCATCGTTTGAGGCGATTTCCTCGCTTTGATCGATAGAAAGTACATCAATCAATCAATATTTAACGTATAATGAGCGATAGAAAGGTTTCTATCGCTCATGAAATGGAATTGGCAACAACCGGATTGGCCTGAATTTTCCTGGAATCCCGCGCTGCTCACCCAAGCGGAGGTGTTGTTCCTGGTCGAAGCGGGTGTCTATG
>JANPOH010000013.1:0-3570 GCA_031427895.1 Betaproteobacteria bacterium | reverse complement strand
TTCGGCAAGACTCACGGGCTTTTCTGTCTCCATCGCCACTCCAAAAAGACAGAAAACTACACAGCTTCGGCAAAATGTACAAGCCCACGCCCAACGCTATAACCCTTTCATTCATTTGCGGTTTTGATGCAATTGCCCTGGGTGGTTGTGCGGGTGCATTCAGTCAGCGTGGTTTCAATTATAAGTGGCCGGTGGCTGGACAGAAGCCGCTGCTTTGAATCATTATCGAACGTTTTACCGCAGCGGCGCGGATGCGTAGCGGTGGCGCGGGGAATCACGGGGGCGCCCTTTCGTTTTAGGGATGCTGTTTTATTTGTGTAATCTTCGCGCCCCTGAGGTAAAGTATTTTTAAGTTATTGTTTTGATTGATTATTTTAAGGGAAATGCAATGATGAATGGCAAAGGTCCGCGCGGCGCGGGGCCGGTGGTTGATACGCACGCGCACTGGTTTCCGCAGGATTGGGTGAAGTTGGTGGTGAAATACGGCGCCAGTTGCGGCGCATCGATTACCGCCAGCGGGCATGACATGAAATTCACTGGCGGCGGCTTGACCTCGGTGTTTTCGCGCGAGTTTATTGATCTGGATATGCGACTTGAGGCGATGGACCGGCAGGGCGTTGATATACAGGCGTTGTCGCTGACCACGCCGATGGTGTATTTCGCGCCCGGGCCGATCGCGCTGGCGCTGTCGCAGGCATTTAACGATGCGGCATCCGCCGCGCATCGCAAGCACCCGGAGCGATTTGTCGGCATGGCGATGTTGCCCATGCACGCGCCCGAACTCGCGCTGGAAGAACTCGATCGCGCGGCGAAGCTGCCGGGCCTGCGCGGGTTGTACATGGGCACGCATGTGCTTGACAAGGAGCTCGACGATCCGTCGTTATTCGAGGTGTATGCCAAGTGCGAGCAACTCGGCTGGCCGATTTACCTGCATCCGATGGATCCCATCGGCATGCCGCGTCTGAAAAAATATTATCTGATGAATCTGTGCGGCAATCCGTACGATTCGGGCATCGCGGCGGCGCACCTGATATTCGGCGGCGTGATGGATCGCTTTCCCAAACTGCACGTGATGTTGCCGCACGCGGGCGGCACGTTTCCCGCGCTGGTGGGACGTTGGGATCACGGCACGAAAGTGCGCGAGGAGTTAAAGCACATGAAACAGCCGCCCAGTGCCTACCTGCGGCGATTCAGTTACGACACCATTGGCCATAACGATGACATCATGCAGAACCTGATCCGCATGGTCGGCGCCGATCGCGTGGTGCTCGGCAGCGATTATTGTTTCGATATGGGGCACGAACAGCCAGTGAACATCGTCGAGCGCTGGACGGGCGTGGCGGCGAGTGATCGCGATTTGATTCTGGGCGGCAATGCCGCGCGGATGCTGAAGCTGGTGGGTTGATCCGACGACTATAGCGACGCTTTTGGCGGACGCGCGCTTCCATGTTGTCATCGCATCCGTGCAAGGCGCGTTATTGGCAGTGCCGGGGCTGCTCTCGGTAAGCAGTCCAACCATGTAAATTGCGGTTTTTAAACAATATTCTGGAGATTGATGATGAAAAAACTGATTGCGATGATGTGTTTTATGCTGGCGGCCTCGCCGCTTGCGTTCGCGCAGGATAAGGCGAAAGACGATGCCAAGAAAGCCGCGCCTGCCGCTGAAGTCAAGGCGGATGTAAAAGCCGACAAAGGCAAGGACGCGGAGAAAAAATCCGAGAAAAGCAAGGGTGATGAAAAGCGGGCCGAAAAAAGCAAAGGCGATGACAATAAAGCCGACAAGCCCAAAAAAGAACGCACCGCCGCACAGAAAGCCAACGATGAGCGTCTGAAAGAATGTAACGCGCAAGCCAGCGACAAAAAAGGCGAAGAGCGCCAAAAATTCATGGGTTCGTGCGTGAAGGCGCAAAAGAAAGTCGATGACGACAAAATGAAATCGCAGCAAACCAAAATGGGCGCCTGCAACAAGGAAGCCGGCGACAAGAAGTTCAAGGGCGACGACCGCAAAGCATTCATGAAAGAGTGCTTGTCCTCGGACAAGGCCGCGCCTGCCGCCGCCGCACCCAAAGCGGAAGCGCCTGCCAAGAAGTAATTTGTCGATTTGCGCCTGGATTGTCAGGCGGCGAAACGAGGGGCATACTGGACACGGTATGCCCCTTTTGTTTTCTCCGCCGCGCGAATGAGGCTTATGACGCAAACAAGGCGCACAACGCGAACGACGAAACTATTGACCGGATTACTGCTCGCGACCGTGATGAACGCTGCTTCGGCACAGGATAATTACGCTGCCGCCCGCGCGAAAATGGCGGATGAGATCGCGGCCATGGCGCGTGATACGGCGGCGGAAACGGGCCGCGCTGTGTTCAGTCCGCGCGTGATGCGCGCGATCACCCAAGTGGAGCGCCACCGCTTCGTTGCGCCGGGTGACGAGCGCAATGCGTATCTGAATCGTCCGCTCGCCATCGGTAATGGGCAGACGATATCGCAGCCCTACATCGTGGCGCTGATGACGGATCTGCTGGAGTTGACAGGCAGCGAAAAAGTGCTGGAAGTCGGCACCGGCTCCGGCTACCAGGCGGCGGTGCTGGCTGAACTGGCGGCGTCGGTGTACACCATCGAAATCGTCGAGCCGCTGGGCCGGGTTGCCGCGCAGCGGCTGGCGGCCGCGGGCTATCGTAACGTGGTCACGCGCATCGGCGACGGTTATCAGGGCTGGCGCGAGGCGGCGCCGTTTGATGCCATCATGGTGACGGCAGCGGCGCGCGCGATGCCACCGGCATTGATCGAGCAACTCAAGCCCGGCGGCAGGCTGGTGATCCCCGTGGGCGCGCAGGGCGCGCATCAGGAACTGCTGTTGATTACCCGATCCGGCGACGGCGCCGTGCAAACGCGGCGTGTGCTGGCGGTGCGGTTTGTGCCGCTGACAGGCGGGCCTGCCGGAAAGCAATAATTCAGGCGCTGGCGGATAGACCATCTGTCGCGTCGCCGGGCGCGATGTGCGGCAGGTCGCTGACGATGGGCAAGTCGAAATAAAAAGTGCCGCCTTTGCCCGCTTCTGACACGAAGCCGATCTGCCCGCCCATGCCTTCAATCAGAACTTTGCATACCGCAAGCCCCAGGCCGGTACCGCCTTGCACGCGCGTATTGGAGCCATCGGCCTGTGCAAACCGCTCGAACATGCGTGGCATGAACGCTTCTGGAATGCCCGATCCGCGGTCGATCACGCTGACGCGGGCAACCGCGCCGCGCGCCTGCGCGGTGAGCGTTACGGTTTCACCATCGGGAGAAAATTTCACTGCGTTCGACAGCAGGTTGGTGATGACGCGCATTAGCTGTTCGTTATCCGCGTGTATGCCCAAGGAGGCATGCACCGGACCAAGGTTAAAGTGTATGCCTTTCTTCTCGGCCAGGCCCGCGTTCACCGTAACGGCCAGGGCAATTGCATCAAAACCGCAAATGAATGAAAGGGTTATAGCGTTGGGCGTGGGCTTGTACATTTTGCCGAAGCTGTGTAGTTTTCTGTCTTTTTGGAGTGGCGATGGAGACAGAAAAGCCCGTGAGTCTTGCCGA
>JANPOH010000012.1:0-10263 GCA_031427895.1 Betaproteobacteria bacterium | reverse complement strand
GAATTTTTTTCGCTTTGATCCATGACAAAATCTCCTTGGTAACCACCCAATTGTAGACTAAAGCATTACTCTGCCCTTTATTCCGCTCTAATGCCGCCCGCCTTCGCCACCCGCGTCCATTTCTCGCGCTCCCGTGCGATGTACGCGGCGAACTCGGCGGCGCTGCTGCTCACCGCGTGCAGGCCGCCGGCGAGATATTGCGTGCGTAAATCGGGCAGCGCGAGTATCCGCACGAGCTCGGCGTTGAGTTTCTCGATCTCCGGCTGGGGCGTACCCGCTGTCGCCAGCACGCCGTACCACGATCTCATTTCATAACCGGGGAGCGCCATGCTCGCGGACGCCCTGGCACGCGCCGCACGTTCGGAGATTGCCGCTTTCGCCATGCTGGTGGATGCCGAGGACGAAGCCGCCGCCAATTTTTATCGGCATCACGGATTCAAGAGCCTGCCTGAACAAGCGCTGACCTTGTTCCTGCCGCTGGCCTGCGTGCCCGAACGCTAGCAGCCTGGCGGCTACTTCTTCTCACCAAACACCCCAGCCAGCGGCCCGCGCGTCCAGTACGGCGTGTATTCATTGACCATATCGAGATACTGCGCGGCGTCACCGAACAGCTTCACGTCCATGGGTGACGTAAACGGCGCGCTGGCTTCAATCCGGCCGATGTAGTCAATCTGGTTGTTGTAGTCGGAACGCAGGATGCGTATTTGTTTGGTTTCGGCGCGTTTTTCAAAGTTAGCCAGCACGCCTTGGGTGATACGGTCGGTCAGCGTATCCGGCGCGCCGCGAAAACGCAAAAAGGTGAGTCGCGAAAAATTTCCGGTGAGCGCGTGGCCCGGATATATCTGCGTGCCGCTGGCGCGCCATTGGCCGCGCACCTTGGTCAGCATGCGTTTGGTCCATGCGCTGAAACCATTCCACGAAGCTTTTTTGTACGGTTCGCTGTCCAGCACATCGATGGTGGTCAGGTCATACATCGACAAATAGCGCGGCCAGCCGTTCAGGCACACGTAACGCCGCCCCGATTCAAAACCGGGGATCGCGGTACGCTCCGGGATGTGCTCCATGTCGTACCAATCATTGAATTCTTCGTCGTAGGCCGGTGTGGGTTCCATCGACACCATCAGGAAACCTTTGCCTTTTTTCTGTTCTGCCATGGTCGTATTCTCAATTGTTGTTCGTGATTTGGTTATGTTCCTGGCGCAAGCCGCGCTGCGGTTTGCCCCGCCAACCGCCCCGAGGTAAAGCCCCAGCCGGGGTGATTGCCGTGCTCCTTGAGCAACAACCCGCCCTGCCCGGTCGCGCCCACGGCATACAAGCGCGGTATCGGCGCATCATCCTTGCCCAGCACTTGCAGTGCTGGTGTTGATCGCCAGGTCGCCGTCGATGTAATTGATGTAATTCTTCACCGGCCCCAGCGCGTATTGCGCCCGCGTCAGCCGATTTAGGCTATTCTATAATTTCATTACGCACTGCGTTGGCTTCGTTAGCTTCATTAGTCCGGTTGTCTTCAAATTCCACGGTATGTCACCCCTCGGAGGATACGATTCATGCGACGGTTCATGCGATATTTCACCTTGCCCCTGACATTCATGTGCGGCGGTCTCGGCGGCCACTTATACGCGCAAACCCCTTCGGCAAGCTCAGGACAGGGATTTCCCTCCAAGCCGATCCGCATCATCGTCGCCTTCCCGGCGGGCGGCGGCACCGATATTGTCGCGCGCATGATCGCGCCCAAACTCGGCGAAGCGCTCGGCACGCAAGTGGTGATCGACAATCGCGCGGGCGCGCAGGGCGTGATCGGCACTGAACTTGCCGCCAAGTCGCCACCCGACGGCCACACGCTGTTCATGGGCACGCTCGGCAATCTGGCGGTGAACACCGCGCTCTACGGCGCCAAGCTGCCATTTAGCATCGAACGCGATTTCGCGCCGCTCACCCATGTGGTCGATGTGGGGTTCGTGCAGATGATCCACCCGTCGCTGCCGGCGAAAAATCCGCGCGAACTGATTGCGCTTGCCAAATCGCAGCCCGGCGCGCTGAATTATTATTCCAGCGGCGCGGGCGGCGCGCCGCATCTGGCGGCGGAAATGTTCAACACCATGGCGGGCATTCGCACCACGCATGTGCCGTACAAAGGCAGCACGCCGGGCCAGACCGATTTGATGGCAGGCCAGGTGCAGATCGGTTACGACAGTATGGTGCAGTCGCTGCCTTTCATCAAAGCCGGCAAACTGCGCGCGTTGGCGGTGCTGGGCGCCAAGCGCACGCCGCTCTTGCCCGACGTGCCGCCGATGATTGATTTCGTGCCCGGCTTCATGCTTACCAACTGGTTCGCGCTGGTGCTGCCCGCCGCCACGCCCGCGGAGATTCGTAACCGCCTGCACGCCGAGGTGGTGAAGATACTGCGCGCGCCGGACATCCGCGAGCGCCTTCTCGGCATGGGCGCGGAGCCGGTGGGCAATACGCAGGAACAATTTGGCGCGTTTATCAAATCCGAAACCGCGAAGTGGGCCAAGGTGATCCGCGACGGCAATATCAAGGCGGAGTAAACACCCCGCGCACCGCCCCCGCCATGACCACCCTCCAGCGTATCGAAACCGACGTCATCGTCGTAGGGGCGGCGGCCGGCGGCGCGGCGGCGCTGGGCCGCGATGTCATTCTGCTGGAAAAAAACCCGCAACTCGGCGGCAGCACCGCGTGGTCGGTAGGCTCCGTCACCGCCACCTGCACGCCGCACCAGATCAAGCAGGGCATCAAGGACCATCCAGCGCATCATCTCGACGATTACCGCCGCACGCGGCAGGATATTTTCACCGCGCGGCCACGCTCGCCGAGCTGGCGGCGCGCATGAACGTGACGCTGAATCTGCAAGTCGTTGACGCCGACGGCTGCGTTATTCCCAGCATCTACGCGGCAGGCGCCAATGGGCAAGGCGGCATGCTGCTTGAAGGCCACGGCCATCATCTCGGCTGGGCATTCGTGTCGGGGCGATTGGCGGGCAAGAATGCCGCTTTTTATTGCGCCTGACGCAGCTACTTCGGCAGCAGCATATCCACGATCACGCGCACCAGCTCAACAAAGCTACGCATCAGCATAAACAAAAACGCCGACCCCGCCACGCCCGCGGCAAGTGACCACCACGGCAGGCCGCATACCACGCCGGCAACACTCGCCAGCAGCGGCAGCGCGCCTGACACCAGCGCGATCCAATCACCGTGCCTGACGATGAGATGGAGCATCCAGTAAGGGTCTTTCTGAGTTTCTTCCATAGTATAAGTATTTGTTTTAAAAGGTTTTTTAATGTTCAGACAGCAACACGCCATAGCCGCCGATGTGATCTTCAACACCCGCCGCGTGTATCGTCACGCCCGGCGGGGCGAGCGCGCTGAACCACGGCTCGACCACGGTGTTGACGCTGGGCACGATGACGCCGAGGCGGGCGCGGGTGGGGTTAGCTGTGAGTGTCATTGGCGGATAACTTTAGCACGTGGGCCGTAGTACGTAGGGCGGGAGGAGCGCAGCGTATCCCGCCTTCGGTGTGGCGCACGGAAGGCGGGATCACTCCCGCCTTACTTCATCACCAGCAAATCCAGCAGCGCACTCAAATCCGCCGCCTGTTCAATGTTCCACAATGCTGTCAGCAAGGCATTCTGTTGTGCGGCATCCATCAAGCCTTCGCACAAGATTCTGAACTTGGCCTCCACGTCGGCATCGGTCATCGGGTTCTTCGCGTGGCCTTTGGAATACTGGGCCGATTCGACCAAGCGCTTCCCATCGCGCGTGATCACTTCGATTTCCGTCATCAGCTTGTGCGGAAACTGCTGCGTAAACGATTTGTTCTCGCTAATTTTGATGCGGTTCATCAACTGCCGCAGCGCCGGATCGTTAATGCGCTGCTGGCTGAAACTATCGACGGTGATGCGCCCGTCGGTGAACCCCAGCGCCAGCAGATACGGCAGACTGTGATCGGCGGTTTCGCGCGTCTTGGGCGCCCACTTCGCCGGCTCGCTGCCGATTTCGCTCCACGCGGTGAAATAGGTTTGCACGTTGATGGCTTCAATTTCCGCCACGGCAACTTTTTTGCGCAACTCGAGCGTGATCCACAGCGGCGCCTGCGAGTGATACTCCGATGGAAAAAATTTCAGATTGGTGCGCTCGATGCCGAACTGAACCACTCCCCCTCCCATCGGGTTAAGCTGAAACTTGCCGGTGACTTTTTCCCACACACCGTCCTTGCCCTCGAACGCCGCCGTCGGCCCGGTCATGCCCGCCTGCGCGAGCAGCGCCGCATTCACACCCGAGCGCGCGGCGGCGGCGGTGGCCACCCCCTTCCACATCGCCAGTTCGCCGCTGCGCGTTTGCCGCGTGGGAATATTCGCCGTCACGGCAATCGCCAGCGCGTCGCCGGTTTGCGCGGCGGTCAGTTTCAGCAACTTCGACACGCCCGCCGCCGTACCCAGCACCGCGAACACCCCCTGATCCCAGCCCAGATCGCGCATCGGTATCTGGTCCGCCAGCGCGGCATACGCTTCATACGCAATCGCGATGGCGAGCAAGGTGTCCTTGCCGCTGCACCGGTGCGCCTCGGCCACCGCGATGATCGCGGCGGTCATGTCACTGGGGTGCCCGGAGCCTTTGGAAATATAGGTGTCGTTGAAATCGAGATAACGCACCATCACCGCATTGGCGAACGCCGCCATTTCCATCGATGTTGAATTGCCCGTTCCGAACAGACGCGCGGGCGGCGTGCCGCTGATATTCGCCGCCACGCGGCACGCTATCTTCGCCGGCTCGCTGGTGTAACCGCCAATGGCGCAGCCGATGGCATCGACCAGGCGTTTTTTGGTTTCCTGGATCGTGGTCGCGGATAACTGATCGTAGGTGAGACCGGTGACGTAGTTCGCCAACGTTTGCGTGGTTTTGTCCAGATTACTTTTCCAGTGGGCCGAACGCCGGCGGCGGCACGCGCCGTTTTGATGCGGCCTCATACGCCGCTGCGACTTTCAGTGAAATATCTTCCTTGCCCGGCTCCACGCGGAACACCAGCGAGAACGGCAATCCCGGCGCGGCGAGTCGCGTGGGTATATTTGAGTGCGCCATCTCGTAGCGTTTGCCGTCGGCGGAGAGTTTGTACACTGGGTCGTAAGCCACCTGCACGTATCCCGCCGGTATCAGAATTTCCGTCAGGCCCGCGTTCGGCCCGTAATACGTTTCAGGCCGTGTGTTGCCGGGATAACCCGGCTGATGCGCGCCACCGATGATCGCCGGCGGAAACACCGTATGCACACGCACCAGACAATCGAGCTTGTTTTCGAGTATCACCATCATGTCCACGCGGCGCAGCAGCTCGCGCAGCATGATGCGCTCATCCACGCCCTGCCGCCCGCCCAGCGGGTTGCGCGGGTCGGTGATTTCTTCCCAGTTCTTGAAGGCTGCGCGCCCATCATCGCCCCAGAATTTGGAGCGCGCGTTGAGTTTTACAAAATCATCCAGCGTCTCGGTGTGTCCGCGTGCCTTCCAGTCGGCGGCGCGGCGCTTGAGATACTGCGGAATATGAAACCTGAAACTGTTGGCCAGTATTTGATCCTGCACCGTGCCGATATCCAGATTCACCGGCGGCTCGATGCGGCCATCCGCGAGCTCAACAAAATAATCAATCGGCTTCATGCCGCCCGACCCGAACACCTTGCCCGGCGCAAACTCCGTGGGTGCTATCGCGGCGGCGAATTCCTTGAACAGCGGCTGGCCGGTTTTATCGAGGCGAAACAAAATGTCCGGCATGAATACCGGTACCAGCCGCGCCAGCGCGGTGCGAAAATCCACTTTCATCAACTCGACATCCGGGTCGCGCGGCCAATGGCGATGCGACGATTCCACCAGCGTCGCGCCGAGCTTGCCGCCGAGAATGCTTTTGATTTCGCGCGCGGCAGCGGTGACGATGGGTTCTTCCGACTTATTGCCCGGCGGATACGCCATCGATTCGCGGATGACGCCAAGGCGCATGCCTTTTAACGAATCGGCTGACTGCACATGGCTGGTATACGGCGCGCTCAACACCGATGAACGCGGCACGGTCGTATAAACATCGCGCGGATCGTAATAGCCCTGCTCAGGGTCTTTCAGCGCATCCAGCACCTTCGCGCAATCAACGATTTTGCGGCAGTGGATACCCGAACGGTCGCAATAAATATCCGCGCCGATGGCCCCGCCGTCAAAACCCAGCATCGCCTTGTGCGGCAGAATCAGCGCCACCGAGTTGTGATTCGACGGCCCGCGGCACGAGGCGCGGGTTTCCTCGCCCAGACTCGCCATCACCATATTAACGCTCACCGACAGCGCCGAGCCGGAGCTGGACCCCAACGACGCGGCGCGTGTGGTGTCGTACGGGTTCGACGGATTGCCGCCCCAGGTGGCGCGCTGATAACCGAGCGTGGACGGCAGCACCTTGTCAGGCGCATGGCGTCCGCCGGGGTCGCCCGCGCGACCGTTGTATTCGGTGTTCAGCGCCTTGGCGAAAATAATCGCACCCTTGTTGCGCAACTGATCGACAAGGATGTGATCGCGCGCCGGAAAATCAATGTCGTAAGCCGCATCACCGCCGCAGGTCGAGCGCATGTCCCTGGTGTCGAACGCATCCTTGAACGAAAACACCACGCCATACATGGGCATTTTTTCGAGATCGGGATTGCGCCCGTACTGTGCATCCAGATCGGCCGCGCGTTCCAGCGCATCGGGCTGGCGGCGAAACTCATCGCACACCGGCGGCGCACCCTTCGGCAGCGGGCCGAGTGAGGGATGGCGATCAAAATCGCCCTTGCAAGTCACCGAACGCTCGCCGCGTATATTGAGCGTGGCCAGTGCATTCACCTGCCCCGCGTTGGGGATGCCCGCGATCATGCCGAACTGCTGCTGCACGGTGGGATCGGAAGCCGTGGCCTCCACGCGCCCAAACTCCAGCGGCGGGCCTTGGTATTTATCGAGATCAGGCAAAAACGTGGATGCCTTCAGCGTCTGCGTGGGGAATTTCAGCGCCTGCTGTCCGCGCACTGCACCCGTGGCCGGCGCTACCGGCGCGCCATCCGGTGTCACCAGCATGCTCGACACGCCGTTGTAAGCGCGCACGCGGGCAATGTAACGCTGAACAACTTCAACACAGGTGATTTGCCCGGCCTGAATCGCGGCGTGCAGTTCGCCGATGGTGGCTTCTTCGATCTGAAAGGTTGTGTCAGGCATCGTGCGTTCCTTTAAGTCAACGGCGCCAATGGTGCTCCGGCCGCCTTGGAGGCCGTCTGCGCGAACTGTTCATACAGCGTCCAATCCAGCGGATGCGCTTCCAGCGTTTCGGGGTGCCACATGCGGCGCGGCAGATCCAGAATATCGCCGCCGTAGACATGCAGCCCGATGGCGGGCACGTTGCCGATACATTCGGCCACATGCGCGGTATCGGCGCGCATCGGCAATATCGAGCCGCGCGTCAGCGTCACTTCGCTGGCGCGGCGCAGCGTGCCGTTTTCATGGCGGTAGAGCGTGTTTTTCTCCTCGCCGGAAAGCAGCAATATCGCCGCCCACGCGCCATGGTCATGCGGCGGCGTGCGGCGGCCCGCGGGGAAACACACCTTGAGCAGTGTGATAGTGGGTGAGCGATAAAAAACCTGCCGCGCATTACCGCCGGTGCCGGATACATAACTCAGCGCCTGTTCGATTGCGCCGGGATCATCGCGCAGCGCTTCGAGTTGCTCACGCGCCGCGCTCAGGGAATCAGCACTCTCGCCGGCCTTGGCGAATTTGGCTACTAGTTCGTGTACTTTCATGGCAACCACCCTCGCTGAAATTGGCGAAATCAACCAGGAAAAAATCAAACGTCAAAAAAACAATACTTCACCACGGAACACACAGAACACGCGGAACAAGCAGAAAAAAAATCAAAAAAGCCAAGACTGCCTCCCTTTTTTTCCGCGTGTTCTGTGTGTTCCGTGGTTAATTCATTTGCGGAATTTCCCAGCGGACTCACGTGCCCACGTTACTGCATCGGAAACGTTACTTTCGTGCAATTTAAGTTCCGCGAGTTTGGCACGCACGGCATCCGCGCGCTGGATGCGCACTGGGGTAAGGATAATCTGGCCGCCTCTCGCCTCCACGTCAAAATACTCGACCGGGTCGACTGCGTTAATCACGGCCTTGGGCAGCGTAATCTGATTCCTGGCGCTTAATTTCGCAAGCACGCTCATCTCCAAATTGTAGAAAACACCTATGCCCCCTACACCACCCCACCCGCCCGCAACCCCGCAATCTCCGCCTCCCCGTACCCCAGCTCCCCTAGTATCAAATCGGTATGCTGCCCCACCGACGGCACCGCATCCATGCGCACTTCGTAGCCGGCATTCGTCACCGGCGGCAGCAGCGCGGGAATGCGCCCGGCGGGCGTATCGACTTCGCGCCAGCGGTTGCGCGCTTTCAGTTGCGGGTGATCCCACACCTCATTCGGCGTGTTCATGCGCGCGTTGGCGATGTCGGCTTCGTCCAGTTTTTCGATCACCTGTTCGGCGGTCATGTTCGCAAAAATGCCGGTGATGAGCGCGATCAATTCCTTACGCGCGGTGTTGCGCTTGGTGTTGTTGTCGTAGCGCGGATCGGTGGCGAGTTCCGGTTGGCCCAGCACGGTTTTGCAGAATGACGCCCACTCGCGTTCGTTTTGTATGCCGAGCATCACATCCTTGCCGTCGCCCGCGGTGAAGCGGCCATACGGCACAATAATCGCGTGATCGGGGCCGGCGCGCTGCATCGGCTTGCCGCCGAAGTGTTCGTACATCAGCGGATGGTTCATCCACTCCACCATCGCCTCGAACATGGTGACCTCGACGCGCGCGCCCTTGCCGGTGCGCTCGCGCTGATACAGCGCGTTCAGAATCGCGGAGTACGCATGCAGGCCGGTGCCGATGTCGGTAAGCGACACGCCCACCTTGCTCGGCTGATCCGGCGTGCCCGTCACGCTCAAAATGCCGGCCTCGCTTTGAATCAACAGGTCGTAGGCTTTTTTGTGCGCATACGGCCCACTGTCGCCGTAGCCGGAAATGTCGCACACGATGAGGCGCGGATGTTTCGCCATCAACTCTTCCGCCCCCAGGCCCAGACGCTTCGCCGCGCCTGGTGCTAAGTTCTGGATAAAAATATCCGCCTTCGCGATTAACTTCGTAAGTATTTGTTTTGATTCACTTTTTTTAACATCCAGCGAGAGGCTTTCTTTGCTGCGGTTAAGCCACAGAAAGTAGCCGGATTGCCCCAGCACCGCCTGATCGTAGCTGCGCGCGAAGTCGCCGGCACCCGGCCGCTCGATCTTGATGACGCGCGCGCCCTGCTCGGCGAGTTGGCGCGCGGCGAAGGGCGCCGCGACGGCTTGTTCGAGGGAGATTACGGTGATGCCGGATAGGGGGAGATTAGACATGAGGACGGGTTGTTTCAGAGTTGTTTGACGATACAGTATTTGTGCATGACTTATTCCAGTTGTGCAAGCACCCGCAGTTTGAGTGTCAGCCCCGGCCCAGCCGCTCGGCCATCAACTCCGCCGCCAGAGCGCGTTCACGCGCGCTACCGCCGAAAATAAATTCCTTATCCAACACTAACCGGCACCAGCGTCATGGTGTCGTTACCAAAAATATCGATCACCTTGACCGCAACCGTGTAACGACCGGGCCGGGTATAGATGTGCGGCGCGGTGGTGAGTTCGAGCGCGCGGTTCTGCCGCGTGCGGAAGCTCTGCCACTCGTTCTCGAAAATGTAGCCGCCGGTCCAGCGCTCCTCGAACTCGACTAACTCACCCTGAGCGGGAGCAATGCCCGGCAAGTTACCTTCGACGCCGAGGCTTTTCGGCACCTTGATGATTTCCTTGCGCTGCATGTAATCGAAGTCCACCGCCCAGTAGTCCACCCACTCGGTCAGCCGTTTACGGGCCTTGGCGGTATAGGCCGCCTCGGTGGAACCGTGGCGCGAACGAGTGAATAGCACCTCGTCAGGCCCAAGCGATTTTCCGAAATCCCTGAACAGCAGGATCACATTTGAGGGCAGCGCGGGAGGCAACAACTCATCATCGTTCGCGGCGGCGATGGCCGCGTCGATCAAACCGGCGGCTTCGTCGAATTCGTCCAGATTGCCCCAATCCAATTCGCTCTGATCGTCCACGCGAACTCTTTGCAGCGGAACGACTGCGGAGCCATCGTCCAGTCGATTGAATTGGAGCCGGAACCCTTTCTCGAATCCTCTGGGGAG
>JANPOH010000011.1:0-5469 GCA_031427895.1 Betaproteobacteria bacterium | reverse complement strand
TCTTTCCACTGGTCGCTCACGTATTTCAGGAACAACATCACTAGGATGTAGTCCTTGTACATCGCCGGATCGAGCACGCCGCGAAAGGTATCGCAGGCTTTCCAGGCGGTGTCGTTGATTTCTTGCTGGCTGATTTTGTCGGTCATCGTTGTACCTCGTTTGTCTGAGTTTTACGTGTCAAACACGTTGGCTTGCCCGCGCATATTGCGCGAGCGTGTCGCCTAGAACTTTTACTCGCCGCTCGCCTAGAGCAACTGTCAGCGCTTGTTCACGCTCGCCAAGTTGTGCGATTTCGATAATCATTCGTTGCTTGTCGATAGTGGGTACTGGAATCTGGAGGTTTTCCAACACCACCTTATTGATCGACCGCACATGCGTACCAGCAGCGAGGGACGTGAGCGTTGATTGGGTTTGCGGTTGATTGATGAACCAACGCAGGTACGCCGGCAACAGGTCGGCGGAAGTTACGCGGATCAGCATTAGGGGTGCAGCCACAATGGTGCGGCCCATGTCGGCGGTGACTTCTGCGGTTGTGTGAAATTGCCCGCGCGCGCGCAAAAGCAGGTCGCCCTTGCGGATGCATTGCCGGTCATTGAGATTCGGCAGGTTGACGCGCGGGGCGGTATCGACGAGGCAAAGCGCGTCTGCTTCGTCGATGTTCTTCATTTGAAGGACGGCGACGTCACCCGCTGCATAGGCGTCGAGGCGCTCGCGGAAAGCGTATCCGACAGCTACCAATGCCAATTCTGAAAGTTTAATCATATTCACAGAAACCTGATTTCTGTGAATTATTACTACATCAATAAATAAAGTCAATAACAGAAAAAGATTTTCTGTTAAATTTTAATTTCAATAACTACCGATGTTCATCATGTTTTACAATAAAATTCATTAAAAACATATAGTTACCTACGATCCATCGCCATCAAACGCTCTATCCCCATCAGGCTCAACCTGCCCCGTTGCCACCACGGCTTTGAAGTCATGCAACTGCCGATCCAGCATATGCGACGGCTTGATGTTCTGCAGGGCGGTCAGCATGGTTTCCACGCGCCCCGGAAATTTTTTCTCCCACTCGCGCAACAACGCTTTCGCCTCTTTACGTTTGAGGTTCTCCTGCGAGCCGCACAGCGTGCAGGGAATAATCGGAAACTGTTTCACCTCGGCCCATTCGGCCAAGTCTTTTTCTTCGCAATACGCCAGCGGGCGGATTACCACGTGTTTGCCGTCGTCGGACACCAGCTTGGGCGGCATGGTTTTTAGTTTGCCGCCGTAAAACAGGTTGAGCAAAAAGGTTTCGAGGATGTCGTCGCGGTGGTGGCCGAGCGCGATTTTGGTTGCACCGAGTTCGCCGGCCACGCGATACAGCACGCCTCTGCGTAACCGCGAACACAACGAACACATGGTCTTGCCTTCGGGAATCACGCGCTTGACGATGCTGTAGGTATCCTGATTCTCGATATGAAACGGCACGCCGAGTTGCGTGAGGTATTGCGGCAGGATGTGTTCCGGGAAATTCGGTTGCTTCTGATCGAGGTTGACCGCGACCAAATCAAAATGAATCGGCGCGTGCGCTTTCAGGTGCAGCAGAATATCCAGCAGCGCGTAACTGTCCTTGCCGCCCGACAGGCACACCATGACCTTGTCGCCGTCGTGGATCATGTCGAAATCGGCGATGGCCTGCCCCGCCTGCCGCCGCAGGCGTTTGGCGAGTTTGTTCGACTCAAAGCCCTGCTTGCGCTCTTTAGGGCTGCGCGGGGCGATATGTATTACCTGTGTGTCCATGGTTACGCTCACAACGAAATGCCGCGCCCGCCATCCACCGCGATAATTTGTCCGGTGACGTAGGGCGCCGATGCAATCAAAAATTCAACCGTGCGCGCAATATCGTCCGGCTCGCCGACGCGCTTCAAGAGCGTACGATCGACGATCTTCTTGCGCGTTTTCGGGCTTTTCCAGATAGCCATGTCCGGCCACAAAATCGGTCCGGGTGATACGCCGTTCACCCGCACCGCGGGGGCCAGCTCGCGCGCCAGCGAACGGGTCAATGCGGCCAGCCCGCCTTTGGCGATGCTGTAAATCGCGTAATCCTTCAGCGGCAATTCCGCGTGGATATCAACGATATTCACGATGCAGCCGCGGCGTTTTGTTAATTCGCGCGCTGCGGCCTGCGCGAGGTACAGCGGCGCCTTGAGGTTGGTGCCGATGAGATCGTCCCACGCTCGCAGGTTCATTTTGCCCACCGGCGTGGCATAAAAACTCGAGGCGTTGTTGACCAGCACGTCGAGCCGGCCAAACGCAGCGATGCATGCAGCTACCAGCGCGCGCGGCATTTTATCGTCCAGCAGATCACCTTTCACGCATGCCGCACTGCCCGCGCGCGCGGCATTCAACGCCTTTGCCAGCGCGCGCGCCTCCGCCGCCGACGCGCGATAGTGGATCATCACGTTCGCGCCCGCCGTGTGCAGCCGGCGGCAAATCGCCGCACCCACGCGCCGCGCGCCGCCGGTCACCAGCACCGTTTTGTTGTGGAGGGAAAGTTTCATAACGTGTTGTTTATTTTAGCGTATTCGGGGATCATCCGAGGCGTGATTATCCCCCCGCACCTGTCTCATTTATCGGCGCCGGCGCTTGAAGCACAAACTTTGAGCGATCAACTGTCGGCGTTGATCGCAACCGAAATCCAGCAGGCGGGCGGCTGGATCAGCTTCGCGCGTTACATGGAACGCGCGCTCTACGCGCCGGGGCTGGGCTATTACAGCGCCGGCAGCCGCAAACTCGGAGAAGGGGGCGACTTCGTTACCGCACCGGAGATCTCGCCGCTGTTCGGGCGCTGCATTGCGCGGCAACTGGCACAATTGCACGGCGAGGGTCTGCACACTCTGCTTGAAATCGGCGCGGGCAGCGGCGCGCTGGCGGTGACATTGCTACAGGAGATGGCGGCGCTGGGCTGCGCGCCGGACAAGTATTATATTTTGGAGTTGAGCGGCGATTTGCGTGAACGCCAACAAGCCGCCTTCGTGCAGCGCGCGCCCGCGCTGCTGGCGCGCGTGCAGTGGCTGGATGTTTTGCCGGCGCAATTCGAGGGCGTGATAGTGGCGAACGAGGTGCTCGATGCAACCCCCGCGCATCGGCTACGCACAGGTCTAAACCGCATGGACGAAATTGGCGTCGGTGTCGCCGACGGCCTGCCCTCACCCTCGATCCCTCTGCCCCGCTTCAAGGGTTCCCTGGTCCCGACGGGAGAGGGAAGAAACCTGCACCCGCCTGCGGCGCTATCTCACTTCACGGTCTCATCACGCGCGGCCGGCGGCGCGCTGCTCGCCGCGGCGATTGCACTCGATCTGCCCCCGGACTACGAAACCGAAATCAACCTCGCCGCCCGCGCGCTGACAGCCAGCCTTGCGCGCCTGCTCACGCGCGGCGTGATGCTGTTCATCGACTATGGCTTCCCGGCGCGCGAGTTCTATCACCCGCAACGCAGCCAGGGCACGCTGATGTGCCACTACCGCCATCACGCGCATGATGACCCCTTCGCCTTCGTCGGCCTGCAGGACATCACCACGCACGTGGATTTCAGCGCTATCGCCGCGGCTGCGATGGGCGGTGGCGCATCGCTGATGGGCTATGCCACGCAGGCGAACTTCCTGATTAACTGCGGCATCACCGAATTGCTGTCGGCGGTATCCGCCGGCGACGCCCGCGCCTACGCGCCACTCGCGGCACAGGCGCAGAAACTGTTGTCGCCGGCGGAAATGGGCGAACTGTTCAAGGTGATCGCGCTGGGCAAAGGGGTCGATGCGCCGCTCATCGGCTTCGCGCGCGGCGATAAATCGCATACGCTGTGATGGTCAAAAGCGCCACTGCGGTTGCGATCTTGTAGTTGATGACGCCCGATCTCGCCCCATGGGTATGGGCCGTCATCGGCCTGACGATCTTCGTCGCAGGCCTGTCGCAAGGCGCGATGGGTTTCGGCTTTCCCGCGATCTCCACGCCCGTGCTGGCATTGATGACCGACATCAAGACCGCGGTGTTGCTCAACCTGCTGCCGAATATGACCGTCAATATCATCAGCGTCATTCAGGGCGGCAACTGGCGCGCGAGCCTCGGCGTGCATTGGCCGATGGCGCTTTATACGTTAGCCGGCTCGTTCATCGGCGCGAGCGTGCTGATTATTGCGCCACAGGAGCCGCTGCGCCTGTTGCTCGCCGCGATTATTTTTGTTTATCTTTACCAGAAACAAATTGCGCTGCTGAATTGGGACGCGCTGATGCGGCGTCCGCGCGTGGCGCAGGCCACGTTCGGCCTTACCGGCGGATTTTTCTCCGGCTCGGTGAATAACTCGCTGCCGCCGCTGTTGATCTACTTCATGCTGCTGGGCGTGGAAATCACCGTCATGACGCAGATACTTAATCTGTGTTTTCTCGGCGGCAAGCTGGTGCAGGCCGCAACGCTGGCGGGTGCCGGCGAATTGAGCTTGCGCGCGGCGGCGGCGAACGTGCCGCTCACGCTGGTGGCGCTGGCGGGCATGGCGGCGGGCCAGCGGGTGCAACGCTACCTGAGCGTCGAGACCTACCAAACGCTATTGCGACAGGCGCTGATCGTGATCGCATTGCTACTGACGTGGCAGGGCGTTCGTCATTTTATTGCATAAAATTATCAATAAAAACAGATAGTTACATTGAAATCACAAGTGCCATTACAAGCTTGCACACCACTCAAGCGCCAAGCCGGCATCGACATGCTGCATGTGCCCTATCGCGCGGGCGGCGAAGCGCTAACCGCCGTGATTTCCGGCGAGATCCCGGTGTATTTTTCACCGGCGGCGGGCGCATTGCCGTAAGTGCGGCAAGGCCGCCTGCGCCCGCTGGCGGTGACCAGCACCAAGCGTATTGCGCTGATGCCGGAGGAGTTCGGTGCTTACTTCAAGTCGGAGAGCGAGGCGTGGGGGAAAGTCGTGCGCGATCTCAAGATGAGCGCAGAGTAATGTCGAACACCGCGCGTGCAACGCCTCCGGCAATCTTGTCGTCGCGCTGCAATGCGACAACCAATTCATCGGTCGCCCCACGTTCGCGCGCGAAGTAAAGTTGCGTCACCAGCGTGGCGTGCGCCGCGTGGCTGACGCGATAGTGGATGTGGCGCGGACGCCCCGGATATTCCGCCGGCACGATGGAATAAAAAGCGTAGCGCCCCCCGGCATCGGTCTTGACGCTCGCGCGCAGCAGGCAGGCGGGGTCGTCCTGCTTGCCGCGCGTGAACCCGCTGTAGTCGCCGCGGGCGTCGGCGTGCCACACCTCGACAAGCGCGCCGGCGAGCGGTTTGCAGTCAGCGCCCAGCACGCGGCCCGATACCTGCAAGCGTTCCTTGCCGCCGGAGCCGCTCGCGCACAAGTCGCTTTGCGCCGGTGCGCCGGGCGTGTAGAACGGGCCGAGTTGATCTGGAGGCGTGACGCGGCATTGCTGCGCGACG
>JANPOH010000010.1:0-2411 GCA_031427895.1 Betaproteobacteria bacterium | reverse complement strand
ACCCGCAGCGTGTCCTCGCCCGCCTCGTGCGGCGCGAGCAGCGTGAACTCCACGCTGCCGCCCTCGATAAACACCTGTATGCCGGGCTCGGTTTTGTTGATGTCCTCGACCTGCCAGCGCGCCCGCGATGATTCCAGCGTCAGCGCGGTACGCACCGTCACCGGCACGCCCTTGTCGTCGGTCAGGCGTATTTTGATTTTAAGCCGGCCGCGTCCGTCGGCGGGCGCTTCGCTGGGGGCCTCGATGACGATTTTGCCCAAATCCGCCGGCGCGATCAATTTCACCGACTGCGTGCCGCGCGCATTACCGAATTGATCGAGATGCGTCACCGTCAGTGCATTCTCGCCGGGCTTCAAGGTGACGCCGATGTATTCCCAGATCTGGATTTTTTTGTCTTCGAGCGAGAGCTTCGTGCCCACGCGCGCGGCGCTAACCTCGGCGCCGTTCACCGTGAGTTTGAATACCGCGCCCAACGGGCCTTTGACGCGCACCGCCGTCTGCGCGTAGGGCAATGTGTCGCCCTCCTTCAAGCCGACGAAACCGAGCGCGTTATCAAGCTCGGTAATCATTTTGTCGAGCGGCACGGCGGCGTTGGCGGGCGCGGGCGCGGCGGGCAGGTTTGAATTCTTTTCGTTCAACGGCCCCGGCGTCACCGGCTCGAAACCGCTGGCGGGCGCGGTCGCAGGTGCGGGCGCTGCGGGAACGGCGGGCGTTGCAGGCGTCGCGCCGGGCGCGGGTGGCGTGCCGGATTGCGCCGCCGGCGCGCCGCCCACCACGCCCGCCGCCGGTTGCCCGCGCACGTCGCCTGAAATAATCGGCGTGCCTTCGGGGCGCAGCGGCGCTTTGAGCACGCGCTCGGTTTCGTCGGCGTTTTTGGCCGACGCTTCGCGCCGCTGCGTCACCGCCGCCAGTATGTCGGGCGTACACATCGCGGCGAAATCCGCCTTGTGCAGTTCGCCGTTACGCAGATCGACAAAGCGGCTGCCTGCATCGCCGGCCTGCCGGTTGGCGATAACCACCAGCCGCGCGCCCGCGGGCAAAGTGGTGTTATCCACTTTCAACACATGCGTGCGCGGGGTCAAGCCGTAGAGGCTGTATTTGCCGTCGCCGTCGGTGGTGATGTTGGTGCCGTCCTGCATGAAAAGGCGCACGCCGGGGATGCCGAGTTCGCCCGCGTCCTGCACGCCGTTGAGGTTGCAATCGAGGAACACCTTGCCCACCACGAACGCCTTGTCCGAGAACACGCCGCCCTGTACTCTGACTTTAATCGAGGCCACGTTCGATTGCGTCGCGCCGCTGACAGCCTGCGCGCGGTTGATGCCGTCGCCCGACTGCGCGCCGGGCACCAGGCGCACGCGATAGGTCAGCGTCACCGTGGTGTTGGCGGCAAGCGCGCCCAGTGCAAACACCGGCGGCGTGCCCGTCGGATTGATCGCCACGCCGTTCAAGCGTCCGCTACCGGCTACATATGAAAACCCGGCGGGCAGCGTGTCACGCAGCAGCACATCGGCGAACGCGCCGCCGCTGGCGTTTTGCACCTTCACCGTGTAATCGACAAAATCGCCGATCTCGGCCACCAGCTTGCTGCTGATTTTTGAAACCAGCAAGCCGCTGCCCGCGCCCGCGCCCAGCGGATCAATCGGTATATGGTTGTTCACCACGTCCGGGTCGCCCGCGTTCAACGCAAAGCTCATGAAATAGCGCGGCAATAGCGGATTGGGCGGCGCGGTGGGCGAGTTGGTGGTATCCACCGAGCAAATTTGCGGCACCGGAAAAGTGCAACCCGCGGGCGGGTCCATCGGCCCGGCGAGCGGCGGGAACAATGCCGATGGGGCAACCAGAAAACCGCCCGGCGGCGTCACCGTCAGCGTGTAGGTGCCCGGCGGAAACCCCGCCAGCAGAATAAACTGATACATGCCGTTGGCCGACGTCACTTGGGCCACGTTGCCCACGCCGCCGAGCAAATGCGCCGCCGGATCAAAACCGGGCGGCCCATTCAGCGTCACCGTCGCGCCCGCCACCGGCTGGCGCGTAATCGAGTTGTACACCACGCCGCTCGGATCCAGCGGCAAGCCCTGCTGCGACAGATTCCCGCCGGGCGCCAGGGTTACGAAAAGATAGCGCCGGTTCGGGTCCTCGGTGGAACCCGATTGCGGCGTGCCGTCATCGCCGTTGACCGGCGTGCCGTTGATGATGTTGTTGTTCGGGTCGCGGAACTGCACCTTGTAATCGCCCGCGGGTAAATTCGTGATCAGATAAGTGCCGTCCGATGCCGTCACCGCATAACCCACGCGCGTGGTCGCGTCGCACACCGCGGCCGCCGTCGGGCACACTTCAACCTTCCAGCCGGGCAGCACAAACGCTGCTTCGGTCGCCGCGTCGTACATGCGATTGTGGTTGATGTCGCGCCA
>JANPOH010000009.1:0-1728 GCA_031427895.1 Betaproteobacteria bacterium | reverse complement strand
TTCGACGATAAGCTGATTGGATTGACTGGAAAACTCGGAATTCCGAAACTCACTATCGGGCATCCAAGTGTTCCGCATACCCCGGATATGTTCCCTGATACAAAACAGCAGGTAACCCCAAAAAGGCGAATCCGTGTCAGGCGCGGCCAGAAAAAAGACTGAATCTCCGATACCTCGTGATGAGGTCATGCACAGAACGGATGAAATTCTTGCGCGGATGTTGAATACGTAACTACAACCGCATGTGAAGAAGAAACTAAAACGGGCAACACAACAACCCGGCCGACACCGGGTTTTGCTTTAAGGTACTTCTTTGTTATGCATACAATCGCGAAAACTTAGGGTCATGCCTTGCGAGCATGAGAATAGCAGGTCATGCAACATTGCAATTCTTCCGTTTATTTGAACTGGAATGCTTGCGACATTTTCCAATATACCCGAAACCCCGATGGAGTCGGTTCATTATCCGCAATTGCTTCGTGGCGAGCATCAGCCAAAGGGGGCGCCCCATTGCCGAACATAGGCTCCGCCACGCCTTAATCCATGCGTATCCCGGCCTCGCGAATAACCTTGCCCTTGATCGTCATATCCGCGCGGATAATCGCGGCGAATTCCGCAGGTGTGTTGCCCACCGCTTCGATACCCGCTTTGAGCAAACGCTCTTTCGCGTCCGGCGTGCGCATATAGCGCACGATTTCCCGGTGCAGCAGATTCACCACGGCGGGTGGCGTGCCGGCGCGCGCGAGTACGCCGATGGTCGCTGCGGATTCGTAACCGGCCAGTGCCGCGCCGCCGGCGGCAGCCACGGTGGGCAAGCCCGGCGCCACGGGTGAGGGCTGCGACGACGTGACCCCCAGCGCCGTGAGCCGTCCCGCCTGGATATGCGGTTGCGAGGCATTGGCGGTGGCGAACATCAGTTCCACGCGCCCGCTCACCACGTCGGTCAGCGCCACTGCCGCGCCGCGATAATTCACCCGCACGATGTCCACGCCCGCCATCGCGCGGAACAATTCGCCGGCGATGTGATTGGAATTGCCCACGCCCGAGGTGGCGTAGTTCAGTGCGCCGGGTTTTTGTTTCGCCAGCGCGATCAGTTCCGGCACTGTTTTCACGCGCTGCGAGGGATGCACCACCAGCACATTGGGCGAGCTGATCGCCAGCGTTACCGGCGCGAAATCGCGCACCGGATCGAACGGCACATGGTCGCGCATGAAAGGCGAGAGCCAGATGACAAAGCCCACCATCATCAGCGTGTAACCGTCGGGCTGCGCCTTGACGAGAATTTCGCCGGGCGTGACGCCGCCGGGGCGGTTATCGACCACCACTTGCTGGCCGAGGCGCTGCGTGAGATCGGCGGCGATCAGGCGGCCGGCGAAATCCCCCGCGCCGCCGACGCCTGAAACCAGCAGACGGATGGGCTTAACCGGGAACGCCGGTGTGGTAGCGGCATTCGCGCCGATCGCAAACGCCACACCACAGTATAATAAAAAATGCTTTAAAAACAAATACTTATACACATTTACCCATCAGCGCAGGCTGTTCAGTATGGCCAGCGCACGCGCCATCGACAGATCGTAGGTCTTCTGATCAAACGCGGCGGGATTTGCCTTCATCATGTAGCCGTGATTCACGCCGGGGATGATATGCACGTCCACGTTTTTGTGGCGCGCGGGCACGGCGCGATACATCTCCTGCACCGGCGGCGGCGCTGCGTGATCCAGATCGCCC
>JANPOH010000008.1:0-3872 GCA_031427895.1 Betaproteobacteria bacterium | reverse complement strand
GATCAATTCGCTGGTGCGTCAATACCGCATCGCAGTCGGCTAGGCTGAAGTCCGGCGTGTTGGCGAGAAACGCTTCCACGATGCCTTCGTTCTCCTCGGCGAGCAGGCTGCACGTGGCGTAGACCAGCCGGCCGCCGGGTTTAACCATCGCCGCCGCGGCACGCAGGATTGCGGTTTGTTTGACCACCAGTTCGGCGACGCTCTCGGGCGATTGACGCCATTTCAAATCAGGATTGCGGCGCAGGGTGCCAAGCCCGCTGCACGGCGCATCGACCAGCACGCGGTCGGCTTTGCCGGCAAGGCGTTTGATGCGGATGTCGGTTTCGCGCGCGATGACCTGCGCGCGCAGATTCGACAGGCCGGAGCGCGCCAGGCGCGGTTGCAGTTTTTTCAGCCGCGCGGCGGAGGTGTCGAAAGCGTAGAGGCGGCCGCGGTTGTGCATCATCGCGCCCAGCATCAGGGTTTTGCCGCCCGCACCGGCGCAAAAATCGATGACGAAATCGTGCCGCGTGGGCGCGAGCAGGCTGCACAGCAACTGGCTGCCTTCGTCCTGCACTTCTATTGTGCCGTCGAGGAACATCGGCAGGCGGTTGATCGCGGGCCGCCCGTCGATACGCAGGCCGCATGGCGAATACGGCGTAAGCGTTGCGGTGATGTTCGCCGCCGCCAGGGCGGCGAGCACGGCTTCGCGTTTGGCGCGCAGCGTGTTCACGCGCAGATCGAGCGGCGCGGGCGACGCCAGCCCGCGGCCCAGCGCGAGCACGTCCGCTTCGGTGGCGTGGAGCAATAGTTTGCCGACCACCCAATCCGGCAGTTCGGCCTGCACCGGCAGCGGCAGATCATCGGTGCTCACGCTCTTGATCGCGGTGACCCGCTCGTCGTCGCCGCGCCGCAGCACCGGCGCCAGTTCGCGCGCATTCAGGCCCTGCGTGCGCGCCAGCCACGCCAGCAGCAGCGCACGTGCTGGTGATACGCCGGCGCCCTCGGTCAGATGATCGAGCATGCGCTTGCGTCGCAGCACGCCGAAGACGGCCTCGGCGATAAACGCGCGGTCGTTCTGGCCGAGTTCGCTGTGCTCGCGAAAATAGCGGCTGACAATGCCGTCGGCGGGGTAGTCGAATTTTAATACTGCCGTCAGTACATGCACGGCGGTTTCAAATTGGGCGGAAGTGAATTTCAAAATAAAGCCTCACGCGCGAGGATTCGCGCAAAATGTTGGCCGAACGGTAACGTCTAGTCGCTGACGTTGATTTCGGTGACGATTTGCTCGCCGGCGGGCGCGCCGTCGCGGCCGATAAAGCGTATGCGTACCGGCAGGTAGCGATAGTCCGCCGCCAGCCAGATTTCCATGCTTTCGCCGCCCTCGCGCCGCACCTGCTTCACCGGCAGGGCGCGGATCTTGCCCATGGGGGTGTCGAGGGTTTCCTCGGCCAGCACGTCGAGCGCGTAATTCTCAAAGCGCGTGCCGTTGGTGATGGCGATTTGCACCCGGCCGGGAGGGGGCGGCGCCAGCGCAAGCTGATACATGAAACTCAGAATATCCTGACTGCCGGCGGGCAGCGCCGCGCTGCGCTGGGCTTCGCCGCGCCCGATGGTGATGCTGTTTTTGCCCCAATCGAAATGCGCCACCGCTTCGTCGGTTTGGCCGCGACGGCTGCGGGTCGACAAAAAGTTGTCCGGGCGCAAGCCGTGTTCGGTCATGCGACCGGTGCTGCGAAACACCCGTTGCTCGGAGCGGAACACGCTGGCCAGTCCGCTGGTGCCGGAGGTGCTTTCGAGTTTGTAGGTGTCGGCGCTGGTTTCCCAGCTTTGCACCGTGCGCGCGACTTCCAGTTTGTTGCTGCCCATGTAGAGCGCATAGGCGATACGTCCGCGACGCGGCAGGTTCCTGATCGCGGCGCGCTCCGGCATGAAGGTGCTGGGCGCGGCGTCGGCGATCACGATCGGTTCGACCGGGGCAGGCGGTTCCGCCGCCGCGGTTTCCGCGTTGGCGGGCGCGTCGGGCGCGAGCAACGGAAACGGACTCAGCGTATCGGAGACCACCGCGCGCGGCGCTGCCGCTACCCGCGGTCGCGCAGGCGCTACGGCGGGCTTGGGCGCGGGTGCGGGTGTTACGGGCGTCACGTCCGGCAGGCGCTCCAGCCGTGCTTGCAACGGCGGCGGCTCGGTTGTTTGGGCCGGTAGGCGCAGCCATCCGCCCGCGAGCGTGAACGCATGCGCCAATGCCGACAGGGTCAACGCGATCAGCAGCACGCGCGATGGACGTTTCAAGGTTTGATGTCCAGCCGTGTGACGACTTGTTCGTAGCGCACGCCGTCGTCTTCGACGATCAGCACTTTCACCGGCAGGTGATGAAACTCCGGCGCCAGCCAGATTTCGGTTTGGGTGTCGTCTTTTTCGCGCTGCTTCACCAGGTGCAGCGTGTTCACCCGTTTTAACGGCGTGTCGATGAGAATATCCGGCGTAATGCTGTAACGGTAGTGGTCGAGTTTGCGGCCATTGGTCATCGCGAATTCGATGGTGCGCGCGTTGTTTCGCACCAGGTGCATGAGCTGATACATGAGCGAGAGGCGGTCTTGCGCCGCGCGCGGCAGCGCCATGGTTTGATTCAAGCCGTCGTGGATCAGGGTGAGCGTGTCGGATTTCCAGTCGAAGGCGGCGCTAACCGTGACCTCGCTCCGGCTGCCCTGAAAGCGCGCCGGGCGCAGTCCGTCGCGAGTGCTTTCGCCGGTGCTGCTGTAAGTGACCGGACGCCGTTGCACCAGTGCAAACAGCCCGATGGCCTTGGCTTCGCTGTTGGCGCGATAGACGCCGTCCTTGACCTCGAAGTGCTCGGTGATGACGCCGATATGCGTGCCGTTGCGAAACAGGTTGTAGGTGATCGACACCGCGCTGGGCGTGGCCGCGGCGGCATTGGATGTGAAGGCCAGTAAAATTAAAATTCGTATTAAAAACATGGTGTTACCGTTAATCGGTCAGTCGTCTATTGAGGGCACGAGCAATGCGCCGACGGTTGCCGCAGCGCCGGCAATGGTGACGCGGTTATCCGCGCCCAGTTGCACCCGTCCCGCGCACAGCCAGCGCACGACTTGCGGGTAGATGCGATGCTCCTGCGCCAGCACGCGCGCGGCGAGGCGATCTTGCGTGTCATTCGCCAGCACCGGCACCGCCGCCTGCATGATGATCGGCCCGCTGTCGAGGCCGGGCGTGACGAAATGCACCGTGCAGCCGTGCAAGCGCACGCCCGCCTCCAGCGCGCGCTGGTGCGTGTGCAGGCCGGGAAACGCGGGCAACAGGGAAGGGTGAATATTGACCATACGCCCCAAATAACGCGCGACAAAAGATTCGGTCAACACCCGCATAAAGCCGGCGAGAACGACGAAATCAGGTTGATAGCGGTCAATCTCGGCGGCCAGTGCTGCATCGAACGCGGCGCGATCCGCAAACGCGCGGTGCGGCACCACGGCGGTTGCGATGTGTTGTTGTTGTGCGGTAATCAGCCCCTGGGCGGCGGGTTCGTTGCTGATAACAGCAGCGATGTTAACCGGCAGGCGCGCGTTGAGTATCGCCTCCATGTTCGAGCCGCGCCCGGAAATCAGGATGACGATGCGCTTCATCGCTTTGTGGCGGCGTCTGCGCTCAGGTAACGAGCGTCTGCGGCGCGCCCTTGGGACGGCGCGTTACCGTGCCGATGCGCCAGACTTTCCCGCCCGCGCGCGCGCGCATGGCCGGCGCGCGCGCGGCGTCGGCGGGGCTGACCACGATAATCATGCCGATGCCGCAGTTGAATACGCGGTGCATTTCACTGTCGGCGACGCTGCGTCATCGCGAAGACGGCCCCCGAGATCCCCGACGCCAACAAAACCTCGATC
>JANPOH010000007.1:0-1648 GCA_031427895.1 Betaproteobacteria bacterium | reverse complement strand
TCTCCTGCGTTCGGCCCAGCGTTTTCACCCCGTATTGTGTTTCGATTTCGGATTCGAGTACGGTCGGTCCGATGAACACTCCCGCGCCGCGCTGCCCGAAAGTCTTCATCAACGCGCTGTCGTCGAACTCTCCGACCACGCGAGGCCGCACTTTTTGCGCCTCGCACCACCGGTCCAGTTGCGGCCTCACTGCCACGTCCGAACTGGGAACCAGCATCGGCGCGCCAGCCAGGCATGCGGGAAATTTTCCTTTGAGGCTCTTGAAAAGTTTAGCAGATGCAAAAAAACTCACCCCTGATTCGCCAAGTGCATGGTTGTATGCGCGCACGTTCATCGAGGGCGGGATCCGCGTACCGGCAATCACCAGGTCGAGGCGATGCGCGGCAAGTTCCAAGATGAGGCTGTCGAGCTTCCCTTCCCGGCATACGATGCGCACGGGCGTGGAAAGACGGGTCGCCGGTTCGATCAGGCGATAGGCGATCGTCTTCTGAACCGCATCGGCAACACCGACCCGGAATTCAACCGGACGCCCGCCCGCCGGATAGTGCCGCAGGGACTCATCCAGTTCAGATACGAGGGCGAATATGTCCTGCGCGTAGCCAAACGCGAGCCGCCCTGCGTCGGTCAGTTCGAGATTGCGACCGCGTTTGGCGAATAGCGGTGTTCCCAAGTCATCCTCCAGCAACCCGATCTGCCCGCTGATCGTCTGTGGCGTCAGGTGCAGCTGCTCACTCGCGCGCACCACGCTAGCCGCCTTGGCGACTTGCCAGAAGTAGTGTAGATGTTTGAAGTTCATCTTGGCGATCCTTCGTTTTATTCGATCAATCCGTGTAGATAAAACGATTTTACACGAAGCTATCATACTCCTACACTTGCCACACTTGCCGCCAACTGATGGAAATTGAAATATCCGAAAAGAGTAAATCGTCGAAGTATCGCATGTGGACGGCAACCGAATCGTCGTGCGGCGAATACCGCACATCAATGCAATGGAGTAACAAATGATCGAAATCGGAACTGGCTTAGTCGGTGGCTTCGGCTTGCTTATCATGGCGGTGGCGGTACTGGCCTTTCTCTTGTATCTGGTGCCTATTCCACTGTGGATCGCGGCATGGGCTTCCGGGGCTTACGTGGGATTGTTTACCCTGATCGGCATGCGTCTGCGCCGCGTTCCACCCACCACGGTGGTCACGGCGCGGATCAGCGCGGTGAAGGCCGGGATCGATATTTCCATCAATGATCTGGAAGCCCACTTCCTTGCGGGTGGCAACGTGGTGAGGGTTGTCAACGCCATGATTTCGGCCGATAAGGCCAACATTCCCCTGCCCTTCAAGCGCGCTGCGGCCATCGATCTGGCCGGACGCAATGTGCTGGAAGCGGTGCAGATGTCGGTGCTCCCCAAGGTGATCCAGACGCCGAAAATCGCGGCCGTAGCCAAGGACGGCATCCAGCTCATTGCCGTTTGCCTGGTTACGGTACGGACCAACATCGACCGGCTGGTGGGGGGTGCCGGCGAGGAAACCATCATCGCCCGCGTCGGGGAAGGCATGGTGAGCACCATCGGTTCTTCCGCGAGCCACAAAAGCGTGCTCGAGAGTCCGGATCACATCTCCAAGCATGTCCTGAGCAAGGGCTTGGACGCAGGCAC
>JANPOH010000006.1:0-2370 GCA_031427895.1 Betaproteobacteria bacterium | reverse complement strand
CCAATTCACTGTCTAACCCGTCGCCGCCTGCTGACTTTAATGGGTAGGGTAGACTGCGCTCGCCGTTCTGACGCGATGCGATTTCAATTCCACATTATGCCAAAAGCTTGGGGGCGGATTTTTGTGCAACGTTCGGGCTAGTACAGAGACACGAAAATTTCGAGATATGCTGAGCGTGCCGCAGATCGGCTCCTTCCTCCGCTTGCGGGGCAAGGGCATACTTGTAGCGAAGCAGAAGGTTGGGATGGGGGCGAGCGGTGGTGCGCGATACTCGCCCCCCACCCTAACCCTCCCCCGCGCAAACTGCGCGCAAGGGAGGGGACGAATTGGTTTGGCTATGTCATGCATCGAAACTAATGTGTCTCTGTATGTTTTCGGTAATGGCGCATCCGTACGAAGGTCATCGTCGCTTATTTTTTCAAGGCCGAAGCTCGTAGCGAGAGCCTCCAAAATTGATGACTTCCCACTTTCGTTCTGCCCCACAAGGACGGTGACGCCATCAGGCGAAAATGGGCACCAGCCTGTATCCACAATGGAGCGAAAATTTGTTATTCGAAATTTTTTGAGCCGCATCCTTTTTCCCTTCGCCTAAAGACCATCACCAATTGGGAAGACAGAATTTCTCCGTCTCATTTAAGTTATAGAGTCCGCAAGTTGAATTACCCCAACGTCGGCATATTCAACTTCACCCCAACATCACTCGTCGTCCACCGCGTCGTCACCACCTTCGACCGCGTGTAAAACCGCATGCCATCCATGCCATGCACGGAATAGTCGCCAAACAGCGAGGCCTTCCAGCCGCCGAATGAGAAGAACACCATCGGGTTACGCTGCCAGTTCGCGCGTCGCCGTCCGGTCGCCCATGCCAAGCACAAGGTTGCCGACATGAATGTCTTCATCGAGGCTGTCCCAATGCAGGCCCTGTCCGCCACCGCTGATGACTACTTCGGCGCGTTGCGCCGGCTTGGCGTGCAGCAGGCGCGGAAAGAAGGCGAGCGGCACGCCGAGGCGGCGGCCATCGGTGAGGTCCACCCACATCATGTCATCGTCAAAACTCACTGCTTTAGCCAAAGTGTTCATTCCAGGCTCCTTCAATGCGTTCTGCATTGTCCTCAATCACGCTGACCAATTCCTTCAGTTCTGCCGAACTGAATCCGTAACTGCTTGCGACCAGCACTGATGGCTTCAACCAAATCTTTGCAAGACAGTTTGCCCGTTGCGCATGCACGTGAACCGGTTCACGCGGGTCGCCTTCGTTGGAGAAGAAGAAGATGCGGATGCCCCGGTGCCGGAAGATTACAGGCATCGCGGCCTCATGGCAAAGCGGAGCGTCTGGTGGTTGGCATTCCTACCCCAACGTCGGCATATTCAACTTCACCCCAACCTCTGAAGTAGTCCACCGCGTCGTCACCACCTTCGGCCGCGTATAAAACCGCACGCCATCCATGCCGTGCACGGAATAGTCGCCAAACAGCGAGGCCTTCCAGCCGCCGAATGAGAAGAACGCCATCGGCACCGGGAGGGGATAGGAATTTGAAACGTTGTTTTCGCATGGACACCAATGTATCCCCGCCCCATCAAGCGGTCAATTCGATGCGATTTCACGTAAGCTGCCGCGCATCCCGCTAAAGGCGTAACAATCCACCCTCCACGTCGTCGTTAATTCATTGATTTAATACAGAATTTCAGCCCACCCCAGCGCATTGCCAAAGTCACACCCTCGGCCCTGTAAAAAACCAGCCGAATCTCACGCCGCCTCAACCCGCTTCCCGCTTCAAACAAATCCACCTGCCGCGCTTTAGCCCGTGGCGGCGGCTGCGGACTCAAGCCGAGGTGTGTCAGTATCTTCTCAATCACCGCCGGTTCTTCGATCACCGCAACGAGCCTCAACTTGCCGCCACAAGCGCAACGCTCGATATCGATGTCGAACACGCGCTTGAGCAGCCGCGCCCACGTCATGCGCACCGGTGCGCTGTGCGCGTGGTTGCAATCACCCTCGCCCGCCGTGGTTCGTTGCGCGGGGACTGGTACCACCAGTGATCGTAGTTTGGCATTCGGCGCGAGCACGCCGTGAAAGCGGATCAGGTGCAGACGCGGCCTTGGTACCAGTGCCGCCAGCCGCTGCATGAATTCCATCGGTGTGAGCACGATGTGGGTCGTGCCGTTGCGCCACGGCGTCTTGAGCTTGAGCACCACGTTGCCGTCGCGGTTGATGCTTAAGCGTTCGTTGGCTATCGCCGGGCGCGTGATGTAGCGGCATAGTTGTTCTATGCCTTGGCGATCTTCGGCATCGCAGCGCACACCGGCGTGCAGGCTGAATCCGTGCGCGTTGGCGCAGAGCGCATCACGCGAGCGATGCGGTTCGCGCAG
>JANPOH010000005.1:0-6247 GCA_031427895.1 Betaproteobacteria bacterium | reverse complement strand
CGGTAATGAGTGTGCAGGCGAGGGTGGCTGATGGTTTCATGCTGTACTTTCGGATACGTTGAAGGTGATGGATTATAGGCGATAGCCGCGCAATTACGCCTTGCCGTATCCGCCGCCACCCGGTGTTTCGATCACAAAGATATCGCCGGCTTGCATGTCCGCTTGTGCGCAGCCGCCGAGCTCGAAGGTTTCGCCGTTCGCGCGTTTGACATGATTACGTCCTACCGCGCCAGGCGCGCCGCCCGCCATGCCGTAGGGCGGCACACGGCGGTGGCTGGATAAAATCGCGGCGGTCATGGCTTCAAGAAATTTCACGCGACGTATCGCACCGTCGCCGCCGCGATGCTTGCCGGCGCCGCCGCTGCCGCCGCGGATGGCAAAACTTTCGAGCAGCACCGGAAAGCGCCACTCCAGCACTTCGGGGTCGGTCAGGCGGGAGTTGGTCATGTGGGTTTGCACCACGCTCGTGCCGTCGAAACCCGGCCCCGCGCCGGAGCCGCCGGAGATGGTTTCGTAATACTGATGGCGCTCATTGCCGAAAGTGAAGTTGTTCATCGTGCCTTGCGAGGCGCCCATTCCACCATTTTCGCCCAGCGCGCCGTACAGCGCATCGGTCACGCACTGCGAGGTTTCGACATTGCCCGCGACCACGGCGGCCGGGTAACGCGGATTCAACATGCAGCCTTCGGGGATGATGACCTTGAGCGGTTTCAAGCAGCCGGCATTGAGCGGAATATCGTCATCCACCAGCGAGCGGAACACATACAGCACCGCCGCCATGGTCACCGCCGACGGCGCGTTGAAATTGCTGTTGCGCTGCTTTGAGGTGCCGGTAAAATTGATGACGCCGCTGCGCGCGTTGTGATCAATGGTGATCTTCACACGGATCACGGCGCCGTCGTCCATTTCATAGCTGAATTCGCCATCCTTCAACGCACCGATGACGCGGCGCACACACTCCTCGGCGTTGTCCTGCACGTGGCGCATGTAGTCGTGCACCACGTTCAAGCCGAATTCATCGGCCATGCGCAGGATTTCGGCGACACCTTTCTGATTGGCGGCGATCATCGCGCGCAAGTCGGCGAGATTCTGTTCGATGTTGCGCGACGGATAGCGCGCACCGGCAAGCAGAGCACGTGTTTCGGCTTCGCGCAGCGTGCCGCCTTCGACCAGCAGAAAATTCGTGATGAGCACGCCTTCTTCGTAGATGTGGCGCGAGGCCGGCGGCATCGAGCCTGGCGTGATGCCGCCGATGTCGGCATGATGCCCGCGCGAGCCGACGTAGAACAATAATGTTTTGCCCTCATTTTCGTGACCTGCATCAAACACCGGCGTGATCACCGTGATATCGGGCAGATGCGTGCCACCGCGATACGGATCATTCAGCATGAACACATCGCCCGCGCGCATGCGCCCGGCGTTGTCGTGAATGACGGCGCGCACGCTCTCGCCCATCGAACCCAGATGCACCGGCATGTGCGGCGCGTTGGCGATGAGTTCGCCCTCGGCGTTGAACAGCGCACACGAAAAATCCAGCCGCTCCTTGATGTTGACCGAGTACGCAGTGTTGGCGAGTGTCACACCCATCTGCTCGGCGATGGCCATGAAGAGATTATTGAAGATTTCCAGCATCACCGGATCGACGCGAGTGCCGATGGCGGTGCGCGCCGGACGCGCCGCGTACGATTCGGCGCGTGTCAACACCAGATGATCATCGCGCGTGACCTCGGCTTGCCAGTCGGGTTCTATAACGGTAGTGGCATTGGCTTCGGCGATGATCGCGGGGCCTTTGACGAGGTGGCCGGGATGCAGATTCTCACGGCGATAGAGCGGGGCGTCGTGATACGCGCCGTTGCAGTAGACGCGGACGCGGGTGATGGCATCGGGTGGTTCGGCCGTGGTTGCGGCATGCCCCGAGGTCAGGCTCCCTCGCCCCGCTTCAGCGGGGAGAGACGCCACGGCGCGTGCGTCGCGAATTGCGACCATGAACATGGCGTCTCTTTCCTCATCCCCAGCCCTTCTCCCGGTGGGAGAAGGGAGCGTCATGCTCCCCGCCCGGCGGGGAGGTTCATGGGTAGGGGTGGGGTGAGGGGTGGCCACAGTACCGTGATGTAATCGGCTAAAGGTAGGTTCGGCAGTTGCATTGCCAATTGCCTCCACCGCCACCGACTCCACTACCAGCGCACGCTCAGGCATCAGAAAACTATAGCGTTCCCGATACGCGCGCTCGAAGCCTCGCGTCATTTCATCGATGGCGCCGAATTTCACCGTGAGCGTCGTATCAGTGCCTTCGTATTTGATCTGCGCACGGCGCATTACGTTGATGTGTTCTCCGGTAACCTCCTGCGCCAGCACTTCCGTGCGCGCGGCGTCAGCCAGCGTGTCGAGCGTTGCCGTCAAGCGCGGCAGCAGCACCGCATCCAGCCGCGCTTCAACCGCCTGCTCGCGCATCGCAGTGATATCGGCAAGCCCAATGCCGTAAGCCGAGAGCACGCCCGCATACGGATGAATGTAGATGCGCGGCATCGCCAGCGCATCCGCAACCAGACACGCATGCTGCCCCGCCGCGCCGCCGAAACACGCCAGCGTGTAGCGCGTCACATCGTAGCCGCGCGCAACGGAAATCTTCTTGATGGCGTTCGACATGTTATCGACGGCGATGCGCAAAAAGCCTTCGGCGATTGCTTCGATAGACTGTAAGTTATTGTTTTTATTAACTATTTCAGAGTGCAATGAAGCGAACTTCACGTGCGTCACGGCAGCATCAAGCGGCGCATCGCCATGAGCGCCGAACACCGCCGGAAAATACGCCGGCTGTATGCGCCCCAGCAAAACGTTGCAATCCGTAACCGTCAATGGCCCGCCGCGCCCATAACATGCGGGGCCGGGCTGCGCACCCGCGGAGTCGGGGCCGACGCGCATGCGTGCACCATCGAAGTGAAGTATCGATCCGCCGCCAGCGGCAACGGTGTGGATGCTCATCATCGGTGCGCGCATGCGCACGCCCGCCACCAGCGTGTCGAACGCGCGCTCGTATTCTCCGGCGTAGTGCGACACGTCGGTTGAAGTGCCGCCCATGTCAAAGCCGATGATGCGATCAAAGCCGGCGCCCTGTGCGGTGCGTACCATGCCCACCACGCCACCGGCGGGGCCGGAGAGCACACTATCCTTACCCTGAAAGCGCCGCGCATCGGTCAAGCCGCCGCTTGACTGCATGAACATCACCTTCACGCCCGGCAATTCACGCGTGATGCGCTCGACATAACGGCGCAGCACCGGCGACAGATACGCGTCCGCCACCGTGGTGTCGCCGCGCGACACCAGCTTCATCAGCGGGCTGACCTCGTGCGACACCGACACCTGGGTGAAGCCGCACTCACGCGCGAGCGCGGCGAGCGCGCGCTCGTGCTGCGGATAGCGGTAGCCGTGCATGCACAAGATGGCGGTGCTGCGATAACCCGCATTGTAGGCGGCCTCGATTTCGCGCCGCGCCTGATCCATATCCAGCGGCGTCAGCACCTCGCCGCGCGCGCCGATGCGTTCATCGATCTCATGCACCGCGCCATAGAGCAGCTCCGGCAACACGATATGCCGGTCAAAAATACGCGGACGATTCTGATAAGCAATACGCAACGCATCGCGAAAGCCGCGCGTGATAAACAGCGCGGTAGGCTCGCCCTTACGCTCCAGCAGTGCATTGGTGGCGATGGTCGTGCCCATCTTCACCGCCGCGATGCGCTCGGCCGGAATCGGTGCGTCGCGCGTGACACCCAGCAGATCGCGAATGCCGGCAAGCGCCGCATCCGTGTAATGGCCGGGGTTCTCCGACAGCAGCTTATGAGTGGCAAGCGCGCCATCCGGCCGGCGCGCGACGATATCGGTAAAAGTGCCGCCGCGGTCGATCCAGAATTGCCAGCGAGGCTGAACGAAATTGGGCTGCGCTTGCGTAGTCATGGGCAGGGAATGCTATCACGGCGCAGCGGCGGGGGCAGGTCGTAGATGCGTCCATGGATGGGATAGTGCGCCAACGAACAAAACGGGCATCGGCTGCCGCAACGGCACGCAAAACTGCTCGCAAGCTCCCATCCTCCCCGCACAACATCAAACCGGGGCAGTTCCCAAAGACATATTTTCTATGCGGCCCGACCAGCACTCAGGGGCCGGGCTTCGCCCAACAAACGGTTCAGATCGTGGCTTCGCTTCGCTCGCACGATCTAACCTTATTCGTTAGGCTGCTTGCTGCTGAAGGATGGTAGCGAGATAGGCAGCATATAGCACCAGCAGCAAAACACATAATATGTTCGAGGTGTTGCGCATGACTTTCATAGGGCGTCCACCTTCGCCTGAGTCAGGGTGAATAGAGACTTTAAATCAATAGATTGGTGATGTTTTGTGATGAGCGTTTTTGCGGGGATTGTGCGGTCGAGCGCGGCTTTTACGAAAGCGGGTTAATTGACCGTTTGGTGGGGCGGGATACATTGGGATTTATGCAAAAAGGGCAGCGGCCAGCGTGAGCGCGCGCTTTTCACGCAGCAGCGCCAACGCACTTCAGCATAATGTTTGATCTAAATCAACGTCGATCGCCGTCACCCTACTATATTGCCATAAGCGATGGTGGCGGCACTCGGTTTCCTGAATCCAATCATCGCCTCTGCGGCAATGGCACTGAGCTCGCTGTCGGTGATCGTCAACTCGGCGTTACTCAAGCGTCTAAAACTGTAGGCCCCATGAAATTCACAAATCCAGAGGAAAAGCGAAATCTCATCAACGGATGGATCTGGCTATGCCCAATATTGGCGATCGCACTGGCGGCATGGCTACTCGTCATGTGGGGATTCACCTGGTGGACCGCGCTGCTCATAGCGCTGTTCCTGGTTTGTCCGGCCATTCTGTATGGGGCGTCTTCGAAGTCCGTCGAAAGAACGGTATCGAAGGTGAAACGAATGTTATTTCGTAGCGGGCTGGTTGACGCTCGGGCCGCTGCGGTGATCGTCTGGTCTGCATTTTCGGCTGCTGGCCGGTTTTGTGTACCGACATGCGGTTTTTACGGCGCACCCGCGGCCCCAGGCTCTGGATGAGCGCGAATATTATCGTCAAGCAGTTGCTCCGGCCAGCCATGGACCGGCAACAGTACGAGATGTGCGAACACAAAGGCATTGGTCATCCTGACACGCTTACCGATGCCATGTGCGAAGCGGCGAGCCGAGAACTTTCGCTCGTCTACCGGCGAGAATGCGGAAGGATCATGCACCATAACCTCGACAAGGGGCTGTTGATCGCCGGTGCCAGCGCGCCGCGGTTTGGCGGCGGCACCATTACGCAACCCACAAAGGTCGTTATCTGCGGCCGCGCCACCGAATTCAACAACCATGTAGACGTTCGCGAGATTGCGGTGGCGGCGGCACGACGGTATTTGCAGCAACACATCCGATGCGACACAAATAATTTCACGATGATGACCGAGATCAGGGAAGGCAGTAAGACTCTCCAGGATGTAATGCCGGGCCGACGGGAGGTGGCGTTGTCCAACGACACGTCTTTCGGCGTCGGATTCGCGCCGTATTCGCGTCTAGAACAAACCGTTCTTGACCTCGCCAAGGTTCTGAAGTCAGATGAGTTCAGGCTATCCTTCCCCGTCGCCGGAGATGACTTCAAGGTCATGGCCTACCGCGCCGCCGTCGATGGCGACCCAGTCATCACGATTGCGCTGGCCATGATTGATCGCTTCGTGGAGAGCGTCGAGCATTATTTCTCGTTGAAAACCGCGATTCGTGATTACCTCCTTTCAAAGCTTCCCGCCGCTGCCGAGCTCCGAATAAACAGGCTCGACGATGACCATGCAAAGGACGAGCAAGGAATTTACGTCACCGTGTCCGGGTTAAGCGCGGAGATGGGTGATGACGGCCAAGTGGGCCGCGGCAACCGCGTCAGTGGTTTGATCACACCGAACCGCATGATGTCGCTGGAAGCCGCCGCCGGAAAAAATCCGGTATCTCATGTCGGGAAAATATACAATGTGTTGGCTATGCTCATGGCGAGCGACATTTACGAAAAACTCGGGGCGGTGGAAGAAGTCAGCGTGCAACTTCTCTCCTCGATCGGAAGACCCATTCACCAGCCGCAAGTTACGGTCATCGAGCTCGGAGCCGAGAAGGATGTAGTTGGCGCGCTAAGCACGCAGGTAAGAACGATCGTTGACCACTGGTTAGCGAACATCGACGAGGTCACCGACCGCATATTGAACCAG
>JANPOH010000004.1:0-4305 GCA_031427895.1 Betaproteobacteria bacterium | reverse complement strand
CCATAAAACAGATTGATCTCGACTTCGCCAGAGCGTTGCAGCGCCAGCGCGAGGTTGCGGGTATAAGACGCAATGCCCGTATGCGTGGACACCAGCGACCATGCGTTCAGTGCAAGACGAATCGGTTTCATGCCATGCGCCGCGGGGTCATGCGGCGACAGGTCGCGTGAACCATCCCAGCATTTTGCCCAGCGCATTGATCAGAAACAACTGGGCGGAATTGAAACCGTAGACAACCAGCAAGCGCTCGATTTCCTTCCACCGCGCGGCGTCCCGCGTCTCGCTGCGCGCCCGTACCCAGCGTGGCCACGGATGTTCCCGCTTCACTACCGCACGGAACGTTGCCTGCAATGCTTCGTTGTCCGGGAAAATGGATCGTGCCAATTCAAGGAACCCCTTCAGGTCGATCAGCAGCCGCGATGCCAGACCCGCTTCACTGAAGCTATCCGAGCCGCCGCGGCACAGCACCAGCGGAGCCGCAATATATTTCAGTCTCGCCCCGTCCCGTCCCATGCCGAAGAGCCGCTGCACATGCGTATAGTTGGTTCCGATAAGTGTGGCGTCTACTCGTGCGCGCCTCCAGGCTTCGCGCCGGAATCCGATGCAACTCATGAAGCTGAATAATGCCCCCAGGGAGCGCGCGTCTTCCAGATAGGCCAGGAATTCATCCGCGCGGGAAAAATTCACCACGCGGTCCCGGTTTGCGCCGGTCAGCCAGACTTCCGGTCTGACTGGCCTCAGGCTCGCATCGCACCAGATGCGGTTGGCAAGCAGGATGTCGTGACCGCGCTCAAATTCATCCATGATCCGGCGCAGCGCCCCAGGCGCAAGCGCATCGTCGGCGGACAGCAACCAGCAATACTCACCGGATGCGAGCTCTACGCTGCGCGCAAGATCGCGGTCGATGCCGCCGCGCTCTGGCTGGTAAACATAGCGCACGCATGGGTGGCTGGCGGCAAGTGTCTCGGCCACCGACCGGGTCTGATCGGTCGAGCCGCTGTCGAGCACAACAATCTCCACGCCGGTCTCGATCTGATCAAGAACGCTTTCGATTGCCGTGGAGATGAAAGCTCCGTAATTGTAAGTGGGAATACAGATCGATAACCTCGGAGCAGCCATTGTCGTCATGCCCTGCGCAGTACCAAGCGCATGCTCTTGTATACCACCTTCGCAAGTTGATATAGCCGCGCGGGCAAAAGGCGGTAAGTAACAAGATAAAGACAATTGCGGAGGGACCGGTCTCGGTAAGTCGTCTGCACTAGCCGATTAAGCGCTTTGATATCCAACAAACGTCCACTTCGAATGCAGTCGAGCTTCGCCGAAAGAAAAAACTTTGGCGGGAACTCGTCAGCGAGAATCCGCCGAATATGGCGCGCCTCCAGGCTGTCTTCTCCAAATATGTCGCCAGCAATGCGATTATAGCCGTTGATGGCGATCGCATACCGGTGAACGATTCCCCGGTCCATGAAGGAGTCATTGTCGCTGCGCTTTCGCAGCAAAGACTCGCCGAGATATTTAACGGACAATCCGTCAGGCATCATCCCCAAAATGCGTACTACATGCGCCCAGCAACTTCCCACATAAGCTTCATCAAGCTTGTGGGCTTGCCAGCGGTCGCGCTTGATTACGATGACGCCCATGAAACTGAACAAGGCCACAGTTGTTTGCGCGCATTCGAAATAGCGTTGGCGTTCCTCTGTATCGGCAAGATTGAAAACCGAACCCCATGGAGAACCCAGTACCGGGTGCTCCTCGATGGTTGCCATCCCCCTGTCGCACAATGTCATCCCTCCGAGGTAGATGTCCATGCCACTGGCGATCTCCACAAGAACACGCCGCATCGCGCCCGGCCTCATGATGTCGTCGCTGCTGAACAACCAGCAGTAATCTCCACGTGCGAGATCGACGACGCGCGCCATGTCGCGATCTATGCCGCCCCGGAATTGTTGCCGCACGTACTTTATGGCGGGATGCCGAGTGACAAAACCCTTTACGACCTCCTCGGTGTCATCGGTGGACCCCCCATCCAGAATAACAATCTCGACCTCCGGTTCAAGCTGAGTCACTATTGATTCTAAAGTTTCCCCGATAAACTGGCCGAAGTTGTAGGTGGGAATGCAAATCGACAGTTTCACTGGCAAACCTTCAAAGCTTTCAACGTTGCACGAGCGACCGGTAAAGATCAATATGCGTGCTCGCAATCGCACTCCATTGATCAGGTGAACCTGCGGTATTTCTGGGAGTGCGAGTCCCGGCGTATTGGTCCAAAGCTACCCGCATTTCATTAATATCTGCCGGAGTGGCGTAATAGACATTTTGATCGGCAATATAGCCGCTCCGCTCGCGCGAGGTGACAATGGAAAATACCCCTTGGGATGTCGCTGCGTGCAGGGAGGAATTCCATGATCCGCCGCCATTGTCAAACGGGAAAATCGCTGCATCCGATGCAGCCAGCAAGCAAGCGACGCGCTCTGCCTCAACGAATCCGGTGACTGTGACTTTTCCACGCCAGCGATCTGACTCGACCAACGAACGCAAGCGCTCATGATAGGGATCCGTTGGCGACAATTCACTAATCAACAAGAGGTGGTGTTGCTGCGGATCGGCAATTTCAAATAACTGCTCGACACTCTTATTCGGATGAGCGAAACCGAAAAAACTGACTAACTGACGATCGCTGCATCCAATTTCATTCCGTAAATAAGCTCGCTCGACGGATGAAAGCGCGACGACGGGAAGCACCGAGGCGTTGGGAATGAATGTAAGGGGGGTCTTCCCGAGCATCCGGGCAAGCATGCCGTCTACATGGTCGGGATAATCTGGACGAACAAATATCACCGCACTGGCCGCCATCGCCATGCCCCACATCGCGACAGCGGCCTTGATCCACCCACGCGGCGGATATTCGTGCCATGTTTCCACTACCGATGCACCCATTAGCCACCTTGATACAAGGGGAATTAATGTCGGTCCCGTTGCCACTCGGTAGCCCTGCGTTGGAAACTGCACATGTACGATATTGGGTCGAAAGGCGCGATATACACTAAAAAAATATGGTAACGCCGCTATTCGCCAAGATGGCATGACACGATGCAGCCAGGATGGATCATCAGCAGTCGGTCCTTGCGCCAGCGAAGTCAGCACCCGGAGTTCAACGCCACTTTGATCAGTAAAAGCGCGCGCCAACCGCTCAGTGTAGTCCCCCACGCCGCAGCGCATCGGCGGGTACGAGCCTGTAACCAGCAGAACCCTGATTTTGTTCATTTCTGGATCAGGCGACAATCGCGCTATTTTCTGACGAGCACTAGCCAGCCAAAAGTGTAGTTTCGGTCGAGGCAGGATATCGGGTGATCCCGCCCTTCGAATTGCAGCGGGCCATGCGGCTGCAGGCCATGCGCGCGTGCGAGATCAATGAAAGACTGGATTTCCCCGGCAGAAAATATGGTCCAACTCATGTCGAACATCTTGATGTCATCAGTCGGAATTTTTTCAAACCAGTAATCCATCGATGCGATGAAGAATCCCCCCGGCTTCAACAGCCGTGCCGCTTCTCGCGCGAGAGCTTCGCCCTCAAATCCGTGCTCAATGACCGATATTGCTGTGATGGCGGCAAAGGATGCGCTTGGGAAAGGGGTACTCATGAAGTTGCTGATTCGGTAATCAATGTCGCTGGCAAACGGCATGTTCAGCAGCCCCGGGTTAAGATCTACGCCGCAGATATTACTCCGGCCTAGTTGGCGCAGTATCAACGGAACCTCCGATGCATAGGCGCCAATATCGAGCACCGCGGCATCCTTAGCCGTATTGGTCTCAATAAACTCCACTGTCTTCAAAACGTCCCAGCTCTTCAATTCATCGCCAATCCTGAATCCCCGCAGCAACCCGTGGCGCAGTAACCATTGCTTCCATTCTGGCGTTGCGAAAGACAAATCGCGCCTTTTCAACACGCGTCGCGCATCGGTAATCTGTTTTTTGTTAAACAATACACTGAATGTCATGTGCAAAACCTTGCTTTACTGTTACGGCTCAGTTCGCCGCTGCCGCGGGGACGAAAAGATAATTAATCACGCCGGATTCCGTCCGGCCGGCGGTCGCCCAGCGTCTAACTTCTTCGCGGTCGATAAGGGATCCCTTGCCGTCTGCCGTCTGCGCAATGTAGCTGTGGTTCCAAAACATCTCAAACGTTGCCATATAGTCAGGATTGATCCCGTCTGGATGGTATTCGTTGAGACATATCTCGATCATCCATGACGGCTTAGGGGTTCTGGCAAGGAGGCGTGTTGCACCCCGCAAAACTTGGCATTC
>JANPOH010000003.1:0-3078 GCA_031427895.1 Betaproteobacteria bacterium | reverse complement strand
CGGTAATGAGTGTGCAGGCGAGGGTGGCTGATGGTTTCATGCTGTACTTTCGGATACGTTGAAGGTGATGGATTATAGGCGATAGCCGCGCAATTACGCCTTGCCGTATCCGCCGCCACCCGGTGTTTCGATCACAAAGATGTCGCCGGCTTGCATGTCCGCTTCACGCAATTGGTACGGGAAGACCCGCGTTGCTCGCTTGCCAATCCGCTGTTCGGTGACATCGAGCAGCCCGGTATCGGCCGCGTACGGTCGGCGCGCGGGCCGCTGGCTTACGGGGGTAGCGCAACGCTACCGCCAAACGCCGCACCCGTGCTGGGATCAAACACAGCCGATGTGCTCGCGGACGTGCTCGGCTTGTCGTCTGACGACATCGATGGATTACACGGCCGGGGGATAATCGGCGGCTGACGGGTGGGCGCGGCGCACGCCTTAGCGTTCTCTTGAGGTGGAACGCAGCAATACTGGTAAATCTGTTCGGCGAAGGTTCGCGTGTAGCCGCGCTCGCGCATGCCCTGAATCAGCCGCGCATGAAAATGTTCGAGACTGCCTTTTTTCTTCCACGCGGCCATCGAGCGGCGCAGTTGGTCGGCCTCGCCCGGCGTGAAGCCGGCGGCCACGATGGCCAACTGCATCACCCGCTCCTGAAAAAGCGGCACGCCGAGCGTGCGTTCGAGCACTTGCTGGATAGGCTCAACGCCATCGTGTAGTACACCACGGCGGGCGCCGGAAACGCGCGCACCCGTTCGCTGCGCGAACTACTCAAGCGTCTGGATGCCACGTACACCAAAAACACCGAACGCGCATTTCAACTACGCAACAGGGCGGGATACGAAGTGGAGGTGCTGCTGGCGAAATCCATCGCGCACGAGTACCCAAGGAGCGAGCAGCTCTCGCCGATTCCGCTTGCGGAACAAGGCTGGCTGCTGATGGGCCGGCAAGTCGCGCATGTCGTGGTCGCGCGTGACGGCAGCGCTGCCAGAATGATTGTTCCCGACCTGCGCTATTTCGCGCTGCATAAACTCTGGCTGGCGGAAAAACCCACGCGACTGGCCACCAAGCGGCCCAAGGATTTTAATCAGGGCACTCTGGTACTTGATGCCGTGCAGGACTACATGCCGCAGTTTCCGCTCACCGGCGACTTCCGCGACAAGCTGCCCGCGCTTCTCGTAAAATACTTTGATGCGAGGTCAAAATCACGCCCAGGCAGGCAGAGCAACGCGCCGCGAAGCGCCGAGATGGTAGCCCCCGGTGCCGGTACGGGGCAGGGCGAATTGCAGTAAACTCCGCGTTTTCCGAAGCTTTCTCCTAAGTGAAATCCTACGAACTCTTTATCGGTCTGCGTTACACGCGCTCGCGCCAGCGCACGCGCTTCATCTCGGTGATTTCACTCATCAGCGTGATCGGCATCGCGCTGGGCATGACGGTGCTGGTTACCGTGCTGTCGGTGATGAACGGTTTTCAGCGCGAGGTGCGCACGCGCATGCTTTCCGCCGTGGCGCATGTGCAGATTTCGGGGTTTGACGACAAGCTGTCGGATTGGGAAAAGGTGGCCGCCATCGCGAAAGCACATCCGAATGTGCAGGCCACGGCACCTTATGTCAATGCACAGGGGTTGCTGACCAGCGGCAGTCAGGTGCGCGGCGCTTACCTGCGCGGCATCGTGCCGGAAATGGAAGCCATGGTGGATGACCTGGCGATCAGCATGCGGCAGGGCAGGCTGGATAGCCTGAAACCCGGCGAATTCAGCATCATTCTGGGCGATGTGCTGGCGCGCGCGCTGAATGTGGGCGTGGGCGAAAAAGTGGTGCTGGTGGCGCCGCAGGGGCAGGTGACGCCGGCGGGCATATTGCCGCGGCTGCGGCAGTTCACCGTGGTGGGCACGTTTCGCGTCGGGCATCACGAAATCGACGCGGGGCTGGCGCTGACGCATATCGAAGACGCGCAGCGCCTGTATCGCATGGGCGATCAGATCAGCGGCGTGCGGCTGAAACTCGATGATCTGTTTTTGGCGCAGCGGGTGGCATATGAGTTGTCGTCGCGCATTCCGCCCAATACCACCGTCACCGACTGGACGCGCTTGAATGCCACGTGGTTCAAGGCGGTCGATCTCGAAAAACGCATGATGTCGCTGCTGCTGTTTTTTATTATCGCCATCGCGGCGTTTAATCTGGTGTCGAGTTTGTTCATGGTAGTGAAAGAAAAGCAGGCCGACATCGCCATACTGCGTACACTCGGCGCCTCACCCGGCGGGGTGATGAAAATCTTCATGACACAGGGCATCGTGATCGGCGTGGTGGGCGTGTTCTTCGGCATCGTATTCGGCATCCTTGGCGCGCTGTATGTGGATGTGATCGTCGGCTTTGTCGAGCGGCTGTTCGGGTTTCGTTTTCTGGATCCATCGGTGTACCAGATTTCGAGTTTGCCATCCGAACTGCGCCCGATGGACGTGGTGCTGACCGCGTGTTTGTCGTTCTTCATGGCGGCGATTGCAACGATTTATCCGGCCTGGCGCGCCTCCAAGGTGAATCCTGCCGAGGCCTTGCGTTATGAATGAGGCTATGAATGAGGTTATGAGTGAGGTTATGAGTGATTCGGTCATCGCCTGCCGCGGCCTACGCAAGATTTATCAGCAGGGTCAGGTCGAAGTGCCCGTGCTGTTGAATATTGACTTTGAAATCAAGCGCGGCGAGCGCGTGGCGATTGTTGGCGCATCGGGTTCAGGCAAAAGCACACTGCTGCATCTGCTGGGCGGGCTGGATCAAGCCACGGCAGGCGACATTTTTATCCTCGGGAAAAACATCCGGGAGCAAAGCGAAGCCGAGCGCGGCACGACGCGCAATCAGGCGCTGGGGTTTGTCTATCAGTTCCATCACCTGCTGCCGGAATTTACCGCCGTTGAAAACGTGGCGATGCCACTGCTGATCCGCCGCACGCCCAAAGAAGAAGCGTATGCGGAAGCGCGGCGCGTGCTGGGTGACGTGGGGTTATCGCACCGGCTGGAACACACGCCCGGCGAACTCTCAGGCGGCGAGCGTCAGCGTGCGGCACTCGCGCGCGCGCTGGTAACACGCCCCG
>JANPOH010000002.1:0-3557 GCA_031427895.1 Betaproteobacteria bacterium | reverse complement strand
TGGCCAGCGCCAACACCACGTTGTTCGCGCAACACTATCGCGCATTGCTGGCATTAAACGGCACCATCGCCGCCTTGCTGACGGCGCTGGTGATCTGGCAACTGTTGAGCTTGCGGCGCAAACTCAAAGCCGGCGTGTTTGGCGCCCGACTGACGATGCGGCTGGTGTTGTTGTTTGCCGTGATGGCGGTGGTGCCCGGCGTGCTGCTCTACGGCATGTCGATGCAGTTTCTCGGCAAGAGCATCGAATCGTGGTTCGACGTGAAGGTGGACAAAGCGCTCGAGGGCGGCTTGAAGCTCAGTCAGGACGTGCTCGACAACATGCTCAAAGACCTCAAGGCCAAAGGCTCCGCCATTGCCTTCCAGTTGTCCACCCGGCCCACCGCCGAACATGCGGTGATCCTCAATTCCCTGCGCGAGCAGGCGGGCGTTACCGAAGTCACGCTGTTCACGGGCCGCGGCCGCCTGATCGCGCACGCCGGCGCGGTCAGCGCGGGCGTCGCGCCCGACCCGCCGCCGCCGGAGGCGTTCCGCCAACTGCGGTCGCGGCAGGTGTACTCCCTGGCCGATGCCACGCCCGACCGCGGTCTCCTGCTGCGCGTGGTGTCCCCGGTGAATGTTCTGTCGCTGGCCGAAGAACCGCGCGCATTACAACTGATCCAGTTGGTGCCGCCACGTCTCGCGCAGCACGCCGAAACCGTGCAACTCGGCTATCGTGAGTATCAGGCGCTGGTGCTGGGGCGCGTGGGCTTGAAGCGCTTGTACGGCATCACCCTCACCATGACCTTGCTGCTGTCGGTACTGGCCGCGTTGGCGGCGGCGTTTCTGCTGTCAGAGGAGCTGACGGCGCCGCTGATCGCGCTGGTCGAAGGCACGCGCGCGGTGGCGCTTGGGGACTACAGCCGGCGCGCCGCGGTGTCCAGCCGCGACGAACTGGGATTGTTGATGCAGTCGTTTAACAGCATGACCGGGCAACTGGAAGACGCGCGCAGCCTCGCCGAACGCAACCAGGCCGAAGTCGTCCAATCCAAGGCGTATCTCGAAAGCATTCTCGCGCATCTGTCCGCCGGGGTGCTGGTGTTCGATGAAAAGCTGTGTTTGCGTAGCGCCAACCCCAGCGCCTCGGCCATCCTGGGCCTGAAAAGCGAGGCCTTGCTGGGCCTGAACGCCCGCGACTGGGACGGCATCGATGAAACGCTGGCGGTGCTGGGCGTGGCGATCACTCACGGTTTCGTCGAAGCCGGCGACACCGAATGGGAGCGGCAAGCCGAGCGCAAGACGCAGACCGGCGAACAGCACCTGCTGTTGCGCGGCAAGCGCCTGCCGCGCGGCACGCGCGGGATGGAAAGCGGCTTCGTGGTGGTGTTCGACGATGTGACGCACGTGCTGCAAGCGCAACGCGACGCGGCGTGGGCCGAAGTCGCGCGGCGGCTGGCGCATGAAATCAAGAACCCGCTGACCCCGATCCAGTTATCCGCCGAGCGGCTGCAAATGAAACTCGCGCCCAAACTCGACGCCGCCGATGGCGGGATGCTGGAGCGCTCGACGCAAACCATCGTCAATCAGGTCGCGGCGTTAAAGCGCCTGGTGGATGCGTTCAGCCAGTATGCGCGCGCGCCGGAACCGGCGATGCGCGAGCTCGATCTGAATGCGCTGATACACGAGGTGCTGACGCTCTACGAATCACTCGGCTCCAGCATCAAACTGGAGCTGGCCGCTGCGCTGCCGTCCATCGTCGGCGACGCCGCGCAACTGCGGCAGGTGATACACAACCTGTTGCAAAACGCACAGGACGCCCTGAGCGACATGCCGCAACCGCGTATCACGGTTATCAGCGCGTTGACCGACGGCGCGATTCGATTCAGCGTCACCGACAACGGCAGCGGATTTCCCGAACATCTCATGAAGCGCGCGTTCGAGCCGTACGTGACCACCAAGCCCAAGGGCACGGGTCTCGGTCTGGTCATAGTCAAAAAAATCGTCGAAGAACACGGCGGCGGCGTCTCCATCAGCAATGTCGAACCGCATGGCGCGCGCGTGTTGATAACCTTACCCGTCGTACACCGTGAAACCGCCGCGAATTTGGCGAAAACCGCCGCTTGAAAATCCAGAGAAGCCCAGAGAGAAAACCATGCAACAGATACTGGTCGTAGACGACGAAGTCGGCATTCGCGAACTGTTGTCGGAAATTCTTTCCGACGAGGGTTACAAGATCACGCTGGCGCAAAACGCCACCGAGGCGCGCGCCAGCCGCAACCAAGCGCGGCCCGACATGGTGCTGCTGGATATCTGGATGCCCGATACCGATGGCATCACCCTGCTCAAGGAGTGGGCGAGCAACGGGCAGCTCACCATGCCGGTGGTGATGATGTCCGGCCACGGCACGATCGATACCGCGGTGGAGGCCACCCGCATCGGCGCATTTGATTTCCTGGAGAAGCCTGTCGCGCTGCAAAAACTGCTGACCACGGTCGGACGCGCCCTGAAACACAGCACGGAGCAGCCCAAGCCGGGCATCTCCCTCGGCGCATTGGGACGCGCATCGGTGATCGCCGATCTCAAGCAGCGGCTGGAACGCATCGCCGGCATGCGCACGCCGGTGGTGCTGGTGGGCGAGCCGGGCAGCGGCATCGAGATATGCGCGCGCGTACTGCATGCGCGCAACACCCCGTGGGTCACGCCCGAAACCACCGCGCAACTCGCCGGCGAGCCCATCGAACTGCTCAACAAGGCGCGCGACGGCACCTTGTTCGTGCATGATGTCGCGAGCCTAACCCGCGCCGAGCAAAAAGGCATGTTGCTGCTGCTGGCCAAAGTCGCGCGCTACAACACGCGCGTGGTGTGCGGCGCCTCGCGCGCGCTGGCCGATATAGCCGCCGAGGGCGCGTTCGACGCGCAACTGTATGAGCTGTTGTCCTCAATGACCATTACCATTCCCAGCCTGCGCCAGCATCGCGACGATGTCCCCGAGGTCGCCGGTCTGGTGCTGGCGCGCATGGTCGAAGCCAGGGAAATCACCTCGCGCCAGTTTTCAACGGCCGCGCTGAATGCGCTGCGTAACTTTGACTGGCCCGGCAATATCACCCAGTTGGAAAACGTGGTACGCACCCTGGCGCAAACCGCGCAAGGCGATGAAATCACCGCCGACGACGTGGCGCGCGCCCTGCCCGATCCCACGCCGGTGCAGCAGGCCCCCGCGTTCGATCAGCCGTTGCGCGAGGCGCGCGATGCGTTCGAGCGCGCGTATTTTGAATATCACCTGGCGAAAGAAGGCGGCAACATCAGCCGCGTGGCGGAGGTCGTGGGGCTGGAGCGCACGCATTTGTATCGCAAGCTTAAGCAGCTGGGGGTGAAGCTTACGAGGAGGGATGAGTAGCCAACCTGGAAGCAAATGGACATGGACGTGAACGCAACAGACAAATGCGAGGAATCATGCGTAAATTATTTGCATGCATGTTAATGCTGGTTAGCACCTTAGCGATTTCTCAGGAACGCGCGGTCGGAGATTTGGCAAAGAAACTGGTAGACGGATCGCCCTGGCGATTCACGACCCGATTC
>JANPOH010000001.1:0-1805 GCA_031427895.1 Betaproteobacteria bacterium | reverse complement strand
GCAGCCGCCACTTCCGGCGCAACCCGTGGCCGCCCGCGCGGGCGCACTTCGCGCCGCATGCCCGTCACCTTTTCTATTTTCGCGAGAAAGCGTGAATTGCCCAGCGGCTGGCTCTGGTTGAGTGCGAGACGTATGTCGTCTACCGCGGCACGATCCAACTGCGCGCGGAATAGCGCGCGATAGGCGGCTTGGCGTTCTGCGTCGCCGCGTGCGAGCGATAGATACACCGGGTGCGGCGTCAGGCGCGCGTCGGGCCGCCCCAGGGCGTTGGCGCGGTAGCTGCTCCAACGGTAATGCGCCGGGTCTTCCACCATCACCGCACGCACGGGATTCAATTCAATGTAGCGCTGGCAAGTGAGCAGGTAGTTGTCGGCTTGTATTACCGATGATTTGTAGCGGCTGTCCCAAAGGGTGCCGGTGCGTTTGTAGCTGCGGTTCACGTATTGCACGTAGCGCCGACCAAGCGACATCAGCAGCCGCGGCACGGCAGCGGCTTTCTTCGGGGTTAACAGCAGATGCACGTGGTTGGTCATCAGCACGTAGGCGTGCAGCGCACAGTCGGTTTCGGTCAGCGCTTCGCTCAGCCAGTGCAGGTAGCTCGTGTAATCATCTTCGGCAAAGAAGCACGGTTCGCGGTTGTGCCCGCGTTGCACGATGTGTAGCGGGATTCCATCGAGGTGAATGCGGGCGCGGCGGGGCATTTTTCCATTCTAACACGATTTAATTTTAACCTGACCCCTTTTTACTTCTATTTAACCACTTTACCTTTGGCGCACGCTGGAACCGGGCCTGAAATAACCCGCGATCACGCGCACGGGAAGTTGGATTTCAGCCGATTGCTGAGATAGCCGGGCGAGCAGGATTTTGTATAAGCATTTGTTTTTATTTAATATTTTGTAATTGCATCCTATACGCCTAAAGCGTATATTAATCGCGTGTTCACCTTTATCGAACTGGAGCCGTTTGCGCGGGCGCGAGAGGCATTGCTCGATGATGGCGAATTTGCGCGACTGCAATTGCATCTTCTGACGCAACCTGAAGCGGGTGATGTCATTCCCGGCTCGGGCGGGTGCAGAAAATTGCGTTGGTCGCTGGCGGGACGCGGCAAACGTGGCGGCGCGCGGGTTATTTATTTCCTGCGACTGCGGTCGGGCGAAGTCGTGTTGGTGACGATGTATGCAAAAAATGTGCGTGACAACATTGACCCGAAATTATTGCGAGAGTTGAGGCGACAGTATGAAAAAATCCGTGGCAACTAAGGTAGCAAAGTCATCAAAGTTACCCAGACGCCCAGCAGCGCACGATCTGAACGCGGAACTACTGGCGTCCATTGCCGGCGCGAAGGCGGGCAAGTGGGCGCGCAAGACCGAGTTCACGCGGCGCGCCGACGGCGGCTGGCGGCGGCGCATCGTGCTGGCCGACGGCACCGTGGAAAAAGAAGAGATCATTCCTGCAAGCGCATCGGCGCAGGCCGCGCGCGCGGGCACGGGCTTGTCGCAAGCGCAATTCGCCAAGCTGATCGGCGTTTCGCTGCGCACCCTGCAGGAATGGGAGCAGGGCCGCAAACGGCCTTCAGGACCGGCGTCGGCGTTGCTGCGTATCGTGGCGCGCGATCCGCGGGTGGTAGCTACGTTGAATGGATAAAAAAGAATTGGCGACTGGAATTCGGAAAAATCGACGCTGGCCCCTTTAGTTCACGGCTCGACCTATCGACGCTCGAACCGCATGTCGTTGGCCCGCACTCCCCGGATCGCGCACGCCCGATCTCCAAACTCGCCGCCGAGGTGGTTGATGCGAACAACAAG